>CAYONC010000003.1:0-173232 GCA_964405265.1 uncultured Butyrivibrio sp. | reverse complement strand
AGAGTTACCGGTAATGGAAACATCCACGTTCTCCTTCCACATAATTGCAACACCTTCTGGTACGCTGTTTGAACCATAGCAGTTAACCTTGGCACGAAGACCGTCTGAATATGCAATTCTCTCAATCTCCTTAACAGTGTTGGTATATGGATCATATTCTGTTTCAACAAATGTAAAACCGTTAATTCTTGCTATAATCTTAGCAGCATCTTTACCGAGTCCGTTAAGAATTACCCTTAATGGTTTCTGACGTACCTTATTGGCTTTCTCTGCAATACCGATTGCACCTTCTGCTGCCGCAAATGATTCATGTCCTGCTAAGAATGCAAAACATTCAGTCTCTTCCTCAAGAAGCATCTTTCCGAGGTTACCATGTCCAAGACCCACCTTACGGGTATCTGCAACTGAACCCGGAATACAGAATGACTGAAGTCCTTCTCCGATTGCAGCTGCTGCCTCAGATGCCTTTCTGCATCCTTTCTTAATGGCAATTGCCGCACCTACGACATATGCCCAGCATGCATTTTCAAAACAAATCGGCTGTATCTTCTTAATCTGGTCATATACTTCAAGTCCTGCGTCCTTGGTAATCTTCTCAGCTTCTTCTATTGAAGAAATTCCGTAGCTGTTTAAAACAGCGTTAATCTGGTCAATTCTTCTTTCATATGATTCAAATAATGCCATTGTATGTTACCTCCTATTCTTCTCTCGGGTCAATAATCTTAACCGCATCATCTACACGTCCGTACTGACCTTTTGCTTTTTCCCATGCCGTATTAGGATCATCACCCTTCTTAACGAAGTCCGTGAATTTTCCAAGTGATACGAACTGGTAACCGATAATCTCATCATTAGCGTCAAGTGCAATACCGGTTACATAACCTTCTGCCATTTCAAGATAACGAGGTCCCTTTTTAAGTGTTCCGTACATTGTACCAACCTGTGAGCGGAGTCCTTTTCCAAGATCCTCAAGTCCTGCTCCGACAGGAAGTCCGTCTTCTGAAAATGCCGACTGGGTTCTTCCGTATATAATCTGAAGTGCCAGTTCTCTCATGGCAGTATTGATGGCATCACATACAAGGTCTGTATTCATTGCTTCAAGAACCGTAAGTCCCGGAAGAATTTCAGATGCCATTGCGGCTGAATGGGTCATTCCTGAACATCCGATTGTCTCAACAAGTGCTTCCTGAATAATTCCCTCTTTAACATTCAATGTCAGCTTGCAGGCACCCTGCTGAGGTGCACACCAGCCGATTCCGTGTGTAAGACCGGAAATGTCTTTAATTTCCTTGTACTGTACCCAGTTACCTTCTGTAGGGCAAGGTGCAGCACCATGATGAACGCCCTGTGATACCGGACACATTTTTTCTACTTCATGTGAATAAATCATTATGTATCTCCTTTCAAATCATGAAAATTCTTTTGCTTATTTTCCGCAATTACATTTATAATCGCATAATTTGATATTTTTTTCAATAGTTTATTGTGATATTTTATCAGTTTATGATACACCATATAAAATGGCATAATAAGAGAGTAATTTTCTTCATGATTGAAAAATTACTCTCCTTTTTCTTATTCTTCAACTTCTGTTTTGCGGATTTTTTTGGTTCTTATTTCCTCAGAAATCTCATCAATAAACTGCTTAACCGGCTTCTGACCTTCATCACCGAGGAATCTGCTTCTTACGGATACTGCACCTGCTTCCTGTTCTTTTTCACCAACCACAAGAATATAAGGTACCCTTGCAAGCCTTGCCTCACGTATTTTGTATCCCAGTTTTTCCGATCTGTGATCCGTTTCAACATATATTCCGTTTTCACGTATTTCTGCTGCCACTTTATCAGCATAAGCGGCATATTTATCAGAAAGAGGGAGCACTCTTACCTGCTCCGGACAGAGCCATGTAGGGAACATTCCGGCATACTTTTCAATAAGCCACGCAAGCGTTCTTTCATAACAGCCCATGCTTGTTCTGTGTATAATATACGGTCTGACTTTTTCGCCGTTTTCGTCGATATAATACATATCAAACTGCTCAGCCAGAAGTGCGTCCCACTGTATTGTAATCATGGTATCTTCCTTGCCGTATACGTTTTTGGCGTTAATATCCACCTTAGGTCCGTAAAACGCTGCTTCGCCCACATCCTCAACAAAGGATATTCCGAGTTCCTTAAGAATGTCCCTTATGTGCTGCTCCGTCTCCTCCCATACTTCAGGTTCTCCGATATATTTATTATCAGGATTTGCCGGATCCCATTTAGAGAGATGATAAGTAACGTCTTCCTCAACTCCAAGTGTTTCAAGGCAGTATTTTGCAAGAGCAAGACATCCCTTAAACTCTTCCACCATCTGGTCAGGTCTTACGATAAGATGTCCCTCCGATATGGTAAACTGACGTACTCTTGTAAGTCCGTGCATTTCTCCGGAATCTTCATTACGGAACAGGGTTGATGTTTCACCGTATCTGATTGGAAGATCCCTGTAACTCTTCTGACTTGCTTTATAAATATAATACTGGAACGGACAGGTCATCGGTCTTAATGCGAATACTTCCTTATCATTCTCCGGATCACCAAGCACAAACATTCCGTCAAGATAATGATCCCAGTGTCCTGATATTTTATACAGGTCACTTTTAGCCATAAGAGGTGTTTTCGTTCTTACATATCCTCTGCGTTCTTCTTCATCTTCAATCCATCTCTGCATGGTCCTTATCATACGCTCGCCCTTAGGCATTATAAGCGGAAGTCCCTGCCCTATGACATCAACGGTCGTAAACAGCTCCATTTCCCTTCCAAGCTTATTGTGGTCACGCTTTTTGATGTCTTCAAGATGTGCAAGATGTGCTTTAAGGTCATCATTTTTCGTGAATGAGATACCGTAAATTCTTGTAAGCATCTTATTGTCACTGTTGCCTCTCCAGTATGCTCCTGAGGATGATATAAGCTTAACCGCCTTGATTCCCTTAGTACTCATAAGATGCGGTCCTGCACACAAATCAACAAAATCGCCCTGCCTGTAAAATGATATTACGGCATCCTCAGGAAGATCATTAATCAGTTCAACCTTATACGGTTCTCCCCTGTCCTCCATTAACTTCACGGCTTCTTCCCTCGGAAGTTCAAATTTCTCAAGCGATGCCCCTTCTTTGATGATTTTCTTCATCTCTTCTTCAAGTCCGTCAAGTGCTTCCCTGTCAAATGCAGGGCAGTCAAAATCATAATAAAAGCCTTCATCTATTGACGGGCCTATTGTAAGCTTAGCATCAGGATAAAGTCTCTTAACGGCTTCTGCAAGAACATGTGATGTTGTATGCCAGTATGCCTTTCTGCCCGCATGGTCATTAAACGTAAGGATATTAAGACTGCAGTCACCGTCAATAATTGTTCTTAAATCCACAACCTTTCCGTCTATCTCTCCGGCACAGGCATTTCTTGCAAGTCCCTCGCTTATGTCTGATGCAATTTCAATAACAGACATTGCCGAACCGTATTCCCTGACTGAACCGTCTTTTAATCTGATTATCATAACATATTACTCCTGTGTGTATTATTCTTTGTCTTTTTCTTCTTCGTCTCCAAAATCATACGAGAAGCACTCATTGTATTTCTTAATCGTATTCCTGCTTGTCGTCGTCTTACCGATAAAAAATCCTATAAGGATTCCCACGAAGGTACAGATTGCTGCTGCAATAAGAAGCTCCCTGTTAGTCTTATTCTGTTCTCTTTCCATGAACTGTGCAAATGCCCTGGTTTTCTCTTTCATTTCCTTTACTTCTTTGATTTCCTTCATAATGATACCTCCATTTAAATTTATAAAAGCCCCTTGCACTATGCAAGGGGCAATAATTAACATCGCGGTTCCACCCATGTTCACTTATAAAATAAGCATCTCATTAACGATTATAACGGAATCACCGGACAGGATTAGTGCCACTCAGAGGTAGTCTTCACATAATCTCCCGTGAACCTCGCACCAACCGGTTCCTCTCTGTATCATTCAATCATGCTACTCGTCTCTTCAACGTGTTAACCTATATAAACCTATTATATACCGTTCACGATTTTTAAGTCAATATTTTTTTATTTGAATATATCCATTACATATGATATAATCCGTAAGACCATAACAATATGAGGATTGATAAAATGACCGATTTAAAAGATGAAATTAAAAAAAGGCGTACCTTTGCCATTATATCCCATCCCGATGCCGGAAAAACCACGTTAACCGAGAAGTTTCTCCTGTACGGCGGAGCAATTAATCTTGCCGGCTCCGTAAAGGGCAAAAAGACAGCGAAGCATGCCGTTTCCGACTGGATGGAAATAGAGAAGGAAAGAGGTATATCCGTAACCTCATCCGTATTGCAGTTTAATTACAGCGGATATTGCATTAACATACTTGACACTCCGGGACATGAAGACTTTTCTGAAGACACCTATCGTACTCTTATGGCTGCAGATTCAGCCGTAATGGTGATTGACGCATCCAAGGGTGTGGAAAAGCAGACAATTAAGCTTTTTAAGGTATGCGTAATGCGCAACATCCCGATTTTTACTTTTATTAACAAAATGGACAGGGATGCCAATGACCCGTTTGAGCTGTGCGATGAAATAGAAAGCATACTCGGAATAAAGACCTGTCCGGTCAACTGGCCTATCGGTTCCGGCAAGGAATTTAAAGGTGTTTACGACAGGAATACACGTATGATATCCACTTTCACCGCAGCAATGAACGGTCAGAAGGAGGTTGCTGAGCGTGATATATCTGTTGATTCGGATGAGCTCGAAGCAGAAATAGGCTCACATTTTAAAAATAAACTTCTTGAGGATATTGAGCTCCTTGACGGGGCAAGCGAGGAATTTGACATGGATGCCGTATCGGCAGGCAGACTTTCTCCTGTTTTTTTCGGTTCTGCACTCACAAATTTCGGAGTAGAGACATTTCTTAAGCACTTTTTACAGATGACATCTTCTCCGTTGCCGAGAAGCTCATCAGACGGCATCATTGACCCGTTCACGGAGGATTTTTCCGCATTTGTTTTCAAAATCCAGGCCAACATGAACAAGGCTCACCGTGACAGAATTGCTTTTATGCGTATATGCTCAGGAAAGTTTGAAGCCGGAATGGAAGTCAGTCATATACAGGGCGGAAGAAAAGTTAAGCTGTCACAGCCTCAGCAGCTCATGGCTTCTGAACGTAAGATAATTGATGAGGCTTATGCAGGAGACATAATCGGTGTATTTGACCCGGGGATTTTTTCAATCGGAGATACATTAAGCACATCCTCACGAAAATACAGCTATGAGGGAATACCAACTTTTGCTCCCGAACATTTTGCAAGAGTCCGTCAGGCAGATACCATGAAGAGAAAGCAATTTATAAAGGGCATTAACCAGATTGCACAGGAGGGTGCCATACAGATTTTTCAGGAATATAATACCGGAATGGAGGAAATCATTGTCGGAGTTGTAGGTGTCCTTCAGTTTGACGTGCTTAAATTCCGTCTTGAATCAGAATACAACGTTGAAATACGTCTTGAACCTCTTCCATATGAATATATCCGCTGGATTGCCAATCCTGAAGAAATTAATCTTGACAAAATAGTCGGAACCTCAGACATGAAGAAAATCAAAGACCTTAAAGAACGTCCTCTTCTGCTGTTTGTCAATGAATGGAGCATCGGAATGGTGCTTGACAGAAATAAAGGACTTGTATTAAATGATTTTGCAAAATAAATATATCCTGTTCCCACCGTCATGAAGCACGGCACGGAACAGGATTTTTTTACTTTTTGTAATAGTATTCCCACAGATAAGGGCTTATTCCAAGCATATCACATATCTCCCCATACTCCCTTATCAGTCCGGTGTTTTCGGCGTCACTGGCATTTTTACGTTTAACCGCCCTTATCATGACATTTTTAGGAGTCTCATCCGGATCAATCAGTTCCATCGCATTAACCTCATAGCCTTTTATCTGCAGTATTCTGCATCTTAATGCATCCGTTGCCGCATCCGCAAATTTCTGCTTGAGAATTGAATGTTCAAGAAGAAAATCCGTCCATCCGCCTTGCGGTTTGAGCTGATGCATCATTTCATGATGACAGCACGGAGTGGAGAGAATCACTCCGGAGCCTGAATCAATTCCTTTTGCAAGTACAATGTCAGTTGCAATATCACATGCATGAAGCGACACCGTAAGGTCCGGAGCTCTTTTCACTTCAAAATTTCTTATATCTCCTGCCGTAAAACGAAGTCCTTCGTAACCAAGTTTTTCTGCAGTAACAGAGCAATACTCAATAACGTCTTTTTTTAAATCAACGCAATCCATGTATACACTGAATTTCTTAATAACCGTAAAATAATAATAAAGTGCAAAGCTCAGATAGCTTTTTCCGCAGCACAAATCGAGGACATACAGGTTATCTTTGTCTGCAAAGCTGCTTTCCACATCAGACACAATTTCAAGAAAGCGGTTAATCTGACGGAATTTTGCACGCTTTTTATCAAAAATCCTGCCTGATGCATCCTGAACGCCCAGCTCTATGAGAAAATCAACCGGTGAATCTGCCGGTATTATATACTTTTTCTGCCTGTTATGGCCGGCAGGAACCACCGGCACGGCAGCCTTGCCGTCACTGATATGGTTAAAAACCGTCACTTTACCCTTGCGTGAAGCTTTTATTTCACAATTTCCCCGGGTTGTAAATATATACATTTCCTTGTACTGCTCCGGAACCATGTCTGCAAGCACGTCTGCAGCTTTTTCCGTTTCGTAATTTACCTGAACAGCCTTTCCGTCCGTGTAAAAGCTTTCAAGTGCAACATATGTCTTTCCTTTAATTTCTATAAGACGTCCCACGGTACGGATTATGCTTTTATCCGTACTCCTGCTCAGGGTAAGCTTTTTAAGGGTTCCGTTCTCCATTATGTGTTCTAAAAGTTCTCTCATTATTTTTCCTCTGTATATGCAGACAAATGTAGGCAGATACCAAAACGGCTCTGCCCACATACAGCTAACAAAACTGTTATGTTATTTTATTTTTAGAATATCCTTCACGGTCTGTTTCATTTCGGTACGGTCGCATACACGGTCGTGCAATACCGGTGCCGTCCTTATATCCTCTATCGCCTGTGGAACACTTACATTTGCAATGGCACTCAGCTCATCAACCAGTTCAAAATCAGACATTGAGTCGTATTTTTCCCTGTCAATGGCATCCATTACGCTTCTCGTGAACTTAAAAGGACTTGCCGTTGAGGCAATAACCGTTTTCGTCATATCTCCGGTAGCAGCCGTATATTTTCTGAATACCCCGGCTGCAACGGCAGTATGTGTATCTATAACATATCCGGTATTTTCATATACGGACCTTATAACGGCGGCCGTTTCATCCTCACCTGCATAATTTCCGTAAAAATCAGCAAGTTCCTTCTTCATGTCACTGCTTATGCTGTATACACCTTCGTTTTTAAGGCTGTCCATCAGCTGCTTATTGGCTTTTGCATCATTTCCCGCAATTCTGTATATAAGTCTTTCAAGATTACTTGATATGAGAATGTCCATGGAAGGAGATGACGTAAGCACAAATTCCCTGTTTCTGTCATAGGTTCCCGTTAAGAAGAAATCATAAAGGACCTTATTCTCATTGGATGCACAAATAAGCTTTCCAACAGGCACTCCCATGTTCTTAGCATAGTATGCCGCAAGTATATTTCCGAAATTTCCGGTAGGAACCACAACATTAATCTTCTCACCGTCTGTTATTTCTTCATTGGCAAGGAGTCTTGTATATGCGTATACATAATATACAACCTGCGGAACAAGGCGGCCTATATTAATTGAATTGGCTGATGAAAACTGGAAACCTGCCTTATCAAGCTCTTCTGCAAGCTCAGTGTCATTAAACATCATCTTGACACCTGTCTGTGCATCATCAAAATTGCCTTCTATTCCCACAACGTATGTATTGCCGCCCTTCTGTGTAACCATCTGCTTCTCCTGAATCGGGCTGACGCCGTGCTTAGGATAAAATACGATAATTCTTGTTCCCGGCACATCCGCAAAACCTGCAAGTGCCGCCTTACCCGTATCACCTGATGTTGCGGTAAGAATCACAATATCATTCTTCACATTATTCTTACGTGCACTTGTTGTAAGCAGATGAGGAAGAATGGACAGTGCCATATCCTTAAATGCTATTGTTGCGCCATGGAAAAGTTCAAGATAATATGCGCCGTCTGCTTTAACAAGAGGTGCTATTTCCGTGGTGTCAAACTTCTCATCATATGCCTTATTAATGCAGTTCTTAAGCTCTTCTTCCGTAAAATCGGTTAAAAAAAGCTTCATCACCTCATATGCGACCTGTCTGTAATCCATTTGCGCAAGCTCTTCAAGGCTTACATCCAGTGCCGGTATACATTCAGGCACAAACAGTCCGCCGTCGGAAGCAAGTCCTTTAAGAATTGCCTGTGATGCCGTTACTTTCACGTCTTCACTTCTTGTACTTGTATATAAAAGACTCATTTTAAGTACCACCTTTTTTCAAATTTCAGATATTATAACATACCGCCATTATCATCGTCAATTACCCGTTGACTATTTTTATCTGGCACATTTTCATTGCTTCAAGAGCATTGTTATGGGATTCCGGAGTAACTCCGGCACAGCATGATGCATCAACCGTTATCGGCAGTTCAGGATATGCTGCCTTAATTCCGAGTGCATTGGAAATCACACATATATCCGTGCACAATCCGACAAGCTCAAGCTCTTCTCCCTGTATCAAATGCGGTTCGGAAGCTGCCGCCGCTGACCAGCCGTATCCAAAGGTCTCTTTGTCAACGATCATGTCATTCTCCGTATTAATGCCGTCAGCAATTTCCCATCCCCATGTCCCCTTAATGCAGTGTTCAACGGGAAGATTTCTTCCCTCCTGGGTATCAGAATAATTTTCATGGTGGGTATCACGCGTAAAAATAATCTGTCCTCCGGCTTTTCTGTATTCTTCAATTTTGCGGCATACCTCCGGAAGGATGTCACGTGCTTCAGGTGTTCCCAACGACCCGCTTATAAAATCATTCTGCATATCCACGACTATCAATGTCTTCATAATATCTCATCTCCGGTTTCCATTTTGCTCATTATAGCATATGAATCAGAATAAAAAAACCATTGAAAGCATTTTTTCAAACGCCTGCAATGGTTTTTCCGCTAAAACGTAAAATATACATGTCCGCCGTATTCATATAATCTTGTAAGGCACTGACAATGCCATGAATAAGGACCTAAATGAGAAGAAGCCGCAAAGAAATATGCACCTCCCGCATTGTTTTCTCCTGCTAACGCCCTTTCAACGGCTTCCACCGTTCCCTCAGTAATCTGAACCGTATAAAATCTTCCGTCAGATACCGGCTGGAACTGTTCTCCGTTTCCCTGAAAAATCACTTCCGTAATCGTATCAGGGAAACGCGGGCTGATTACCCTGTTGATAATTACGTTGGCAACAAGCATTTTGGATGTCACATCGCCGCCTGTCGCTTCTGCTTCAACTATTCTCAGTAAGTTATAATAATCCTCTTCCGTACATTCAACAACACGCACCGGTACCTCCGGCTCGGTTTCCGGTTCAGTTTCCGTAATGCTTACTTCAACATCCGTAAATCCTATGGTATTAACCGCTTCCTGAACATATATATGTTCTACGTTTTCAATAGGTGCAAGCAGAACAGCGTTCTGCTCCGTCATTTCTTCATACCCGGTCTGTACGGCACCATCGTCTTTCTGTTCAAAAAAAGAACTTACAACAGATACGGCACCCATAAATACAAGGCATGACACAATCTTAAAATTCATAGATATGTTTCCTTTTCCTGCTTTTTTCCTACATGGCAATTATAGACAAGCCGGATTTTTCATGTCAAGCAAACACCTTATTTTTGTAAAAAAATACCAATGTAATATTTTTGTAACAATTATGACTGTCATTATGTATAATTATTCGCATTAAAAACTAAATATTTTGTGCATTTTTTCTATCATAAAATCTTTTTCTGTCCCGGCGATATTCTCTTTTATTGTAAAATTAGTTAATCCAATCCCATTTTTTCACCTTAATTTTCAAAAAATGTGGGGAATCATTCCTAAAAACAAGTGTTTTTTTATTCTGAAGCCCGATAAAAATTTCAAAAATGTAAGTAAACTTTCTTCCTACATATTTTAATTTATTGTTACACATTTTAATCATATGATATAATATACTAAATCACACAGAGAAAGGATTTTACCATGAAACCGGCAACCGGCGTATATGAAACATTTCTTAAAGACGGCACACCAAGTTACCGTGCCGGAATAACAGTCAGTCGAAAGCATATAAGTCTCGGAAGCTTCGATAACCGCCATGCTGCCGAAGAAGCATACCGGACGGCAGGAATGATAATGAACGGATGTTATACCATTAATGATTACCGCACGGAAATGTCTGTAAGCTTCAGAAAATTCATTTCCCTTATTAATCTCAGAGATAATCATATATATTTTAAATCACCCATATATCTCTACAGAAATTACTTTCTGTATTATGTGGACCAGGATACCGTGCTGACCTTTGATGCAGATGATTTGTTTTATTATTCCACACGCTCCATCATGAAACGGGGAAACCACCTTTTCGTGGCTGATTACGGTATGCAGGTTAACATTCTTTCACGTTATGGTATCAGGGAATATGCCGTAAGAGGACGTGACTACTATTTTGTTAATAACGATTTTCACGATTTCAGATATGGCAATATTGTAATAATCAACAAATATCACGGGGTTCGTAAAATATCCAAAAAAGGCAGGGATATGTATAAAACCGTTATACATATCCGTGGTGATTTTGTTGTGGGAACATACGATTCAGAAGATGAAGCTGCCGTTGCATACAATAAGGCTGCCGATATTCTGAAAAAGAAAGGCTGTAAAAAAAGCTTCCCGGAAAACTATCCGGAAAGCCTCTCTGCCATTGCATACGCATCATTATATAATTCAGTAAAAATATCTGCTGCAATAAGAAATTATCTGCCGTTAATATAATTAATCAGACCTTCTGCCGCAATGATTTTCTGCATGAATTCAGGAAATGCCTGTCCTTTGTAGCTCGTGCCCCTGGTTCTGTTATATATCATGCCGCTGTCAAAATCAATTTCAACATCATCACCGTTTTCTATCCCGGCTGCCGCCTCTTTGCATTCTATTATCGGAAGTCCTATATTAATGGCATTTCTGTAAAAAATTCTTGCAAATGTCTCTGCTATTACACAGCTTACTCCTGCTGCCTTAATGGCAATCGGAGCGTGTTCCCTTGATGAGCCGCAGCCAAAATTCTTATCCGCCACTATAATGTCACCTTTTTTTACATTTTTTACAAAATCCCTGTCAATATCTTCCATACAGTGCGTTGCAAGCTCTGCCGGGTCAGATGAATTAAGGTATCTTGCAGGTATGATTACATCAGTATCCACATTGTCTCCATATTTAAATACTGTTCCGTGTGCTTTCATGAATCCTTCCTCCTATATTTCATCCGGTGATGAAATTTTTCCTGTTATGGCACTTGCCGCCGCTACTGCCGGACTTGCAAGATATACTTCCGATTCAACATGTCCCATTCTTCCGACAAAGTTTCTGTTGGTAGTTGAAATACATCTCTCACCCTTCGCAAGTATTCCCATATAACCTCCGAGACACGGTCCGCAGGTCGGTGTGCTTACAACCGCTCCCGCTTCTATAAATATCTTAATAAGTCCTTCTTCCATTGCCTGAAGATATATCTGCTGTGTTGCCGGGATTATTATAACCCTTAACCCCTTCTTAACATGATGTCCTTTTAGAATGCCAGCCGCAATTCTTAAATCTTCAAGTCTTCCGTTCGTACATGAACCAATTACAACCTGGTCAACCGCTATGTCAAACCCTTCATCAACCGTATGCGTATTCTCAGGAAGATGAGGAAATGCAACGGTAGGCTTAAGCTCGGATAAATTGATTACATATTCCGCGTCATATTCTGCATCCTCATCCGCTTCATATATGGTATATGGTTTTGATGAATGCTCCTTCATATATTCCAGCGCCGCTTCATCAACCGGAAAAATTCCGTTCTTGCCGCCTGCCTCTATTGCCATGTTGGCTATGGAAAATCTGTCGTCCATAGTGAGATATTTTATACCGTCACCTACGAACTCCATTGATTTATATAATGCTCCGTCTACTCCAATCATTCCAATGATGTGCAGAATGATATCCTTACCGCTTATCCATTTTGCAGGTTTGCCTGTAAGTACAAATTTTATTGCAGCCGGAACCTTGAACCATGCCATACCCGTTGCCATTCCGGCTGCCATATCGGTTGAGCCCACTCCGGTTGAAAATGCTCCGAGTGCTCCGTATGTACACGTATGTGAATCTGCCCCGATTATCACGTCACCTGCAACGGTAAGACCTTTTTCCGGAAGAAGTGCATGTTCAATACCCATTTCTCCAACTTCAAAATAATTGGTTATATCATGCTTCCTGGCAAAATTTCTGACACACATACAATGTTCTGCTGATTTTATGTCCTTATTAGGGACAAAATGGTCAGGCACAAGTGCGATCTTATCCTTATCAAATACACTGTCTGCCTTCATCTTATCCATTTCATGTATGGCTACCGGTGATGTAATGTCATTACCGAGAACAAGGTCCAGCTTTGCTTCAATAAGCTGACCTGCATGCACTTCCTCAAGTCCGGCATGTGCTGCAAGTATCTTCTGAGTCATAGTCATTCCCATTGACTTATCCGCCTTTCATTTATAAACAGGCTATCGTACTTACCAAGCACGATAGCCGTATAATTAATTCATATATCAGTTATTGATGAATTTCTCTTCTTCATTATTCCAGCTGTAAAGCTTGCGGACTTCTTCTCCGACCTTCTCTGAAGGATGTTCTGCCGCTAACTTTCTCATTGCCTTGAAATGTACCTGACGTCCTGCCGGTGACATGTCAAGCAGGAATTCCTTGGCAAAGGTTCCGTCCTGAATGTCTGAAAGAATCTTCTTCATCGCTTTCTTGGTATCCTCGGTAATAATCTTAGGTCCTGTTATGTAATCACCATATTCTGCCGTGTTGGAAATAGAATATCTCATTCCGGCAAAACCTGACTGATAAATAAGGTCAACAATAAGCTTCATTTCATGAATACATTCAAAATAAGCATTCCTTGGATCATATCCTGCTTCGCAGAGCGTCTCAAATCCTGCCTGCATTAATGCACATACACCGCCGCAGAGTACTGCCTGCTCTCCAAAGAGGTCTGTCTCTGTTTCTGTTCTGAATGTAGTCTCAAGAACACCTGCTCTCGCTCCGCCTATTGCAAGCGCATATGCCAGAGCCATGTCGAGTGCCTTACCCGTTGCATCCTGTTCAACTGCCACGAGACAAGGTACACCCTTTCCTGCCTGATATTCTGAACGAACCGTATGTCCCGGTCCCTTAGGTGCTATCATTGTTACGTCTACATCTGCCGGCGGCTTGATGCATCCGAAGTGAATGTTAAAACCATGAGCAAACATGAGCATGTTGCCCGGTTCAAGATTCGGTTCAATATCCTTCTTATACATATCTGCCTGTAATTCATCATTAATAAGTATCATGATGATATCTGCCCTCTTGGCAGCTTCTGCAGCCGTATATACTTCAAATCCCTGTTTCTCAGCCTTAGCCCATGATTTGCTTCCTTCATATAGACCGATGATTACATTGCATCCTGACTCCTTGGCATTAAGTGCATGCGCATGTCCCTGGCTTCCGTAACCGATAACTGCAATTGTCTTACCTTCAAGTAATGATAAGTTGCAGTCCTTCTGATAATAAATCTTTGCTTCTGACATTTTAAAAAATTCCTCCTGATATAATGCATAAATATTTCATCCGGCCTAAGCCGGTCAAAATCAACAATTAATTACGGCTGAGTCCCGTAAGTCCCGTCCTTGCTATGCTTATAATCTCATAGCCCACAAGAAGCTCAAGGAAGGCTTCTATCTTAGGTGTATCTCCGGTAAGCTCTATCATCATGGAAGTCTTGTTAACACCCACAATCTTGGCACGGAAAATATCTGCGATGGATATTATCTCCGGTCTCTGGATTTCATTAACGCCTACCTTGACAAGTATAAGCTCCCTGAATACGGAATTACCCGCCTCAAGCTCTTCAATTTCAATAACATCCTCTAACTTGCCAAGCTGCTTGATAACCTGTTCCCTGATGTCTTCATCCGCTTCAACCGCTACGGTAATACGTGAGATATGCGGATCAGCCGTAACACCTGCCGTTATTCCTTCAATATTAAATCCCCTTCGGGTAAACAGTCCCGATATTCTGCTTGTAACACCGGTTTCATTATTAACCAGTAAAGATAAGACTATTTTGCTCATGTGTTGCTTCCCTTTTTCAGAGGCAATATGCCTTTTTCATATTATTTTAAACATAATGGACTAAGTTGTCAACGATTTCATCAGGCATATAAATTCCTGAGTCTTTCATACTCTTTATTAATGCTCTGTATTGCCGAGTTATCCCCTCCGAAATTATCCGGATGAAAAATTTTGAGCAGCTCCCTGTATCTTTTTTTCAATGATGCCATATCCTTCACACCTTTAAAAAGAAAATCCATATTACTGTACGTTACCGTTCCCTGAGGACGTCTGAAGCTTTTAATCTTTTCAAACGTTTCCTTCTCCTGCTCTATTTTCTTCTTCTCGGCTTCTATTCTGTCATATTCCTGCCTTATAAGTTCAAGCTGTTCCTCTAAAAACCTGTTTTTTTCATCAAGCTGCCTTGCCTTAAACTCAGCCATGATGATTTTGCCGTTAAGCTCATCCATTATGGTATTTTTTTCACGTTCAAACCTTCTCTTCTCTTCTTCAAGCTTTTCATTTTCCTCAGAAAGTCTGATATTTTCTGCAAAAAACCATTCTTTTGCATCCGCAAGCTCACCTGCATCTGCCATCTGCAATTCATAAAAATGCATTAATTCACCTCTCCTGCACTTTTTTGACCGTATTTTGAAAACAAAAGCTTCAGCATTACCGGAGTAAGCACGGACGTAAAAATAATCAGAATGATAACCGGAGCAAAATATTCCGGTGAAATAAGTCCGGCATCCAGCCCCTTCTGCGTCACAATCAGTGCAACCTCACCCCTTGTCATCATGCCTACCCCCGCTATAAGTGAATCCTTAAAGCCGTGTCCGGTTACTTTATATATAAGACCGCAGCCTATAATCTTACCGGCAACTGCCACTGCTACAAAAGCCGCACTGAAAGCAAGCAGCCCCCACGTCATGGTTGACAAATCAGTTTTCAGACCTATTCCCGCAAAGAAAATCGGTCCGAAGAACATATATGAGCCTATCGATACCCTTCTGTCCACATATTCAGAATCATCTATATTGCATAAAATTATTCCGGCAACAAACGCACCCGTTATTTCGGCTATTCCGAAGAATTTTTCAGCCACATAGGACAATGCAAAGCAGAATACTATACTGAATATTACTATTCTTCTTCTGTGCGGCCATCTTTTGTCAATCCACGAAAACAGCTTATAAAGCAAAAATCCGAATGCCCCTGCGGCAACAAAAAACAGCACCGTTTTAAGAATTACCTCTCCGATTGATTCATCTCCGCCTCCTGCTGCTCCCAGTACAACGGATAAAACCATTATTCCTATTACATCATCTATAATTGCGGCACTTACAATGGTTGTCCCTAACTCGGTATCTATTTTTCCAAGCTCCTTTAAGGTCTGTACCGTAATGCTTACCGAGGTTGCCGTCATTATGACACCTATAAACAGAGACCTGTAAAATTCATAACTTCCGAATTCCGCAAATCCGTTCCAGCACAATGACAGAACCGTTCCAAGCGCAAGCGGAACCGCCACACCCATAACGGCTATAAGCACGGCTATCGGACCGGTTTTTATCAATGTTCTTAAATTGGTTTCAAGACCTGCCGAGAACATGAGCAGTACAACTCCCACTTCGGCAAATATCTGTACATACTCCGTATTGCCGGTCCATTTAAGAATCGGACCTACAATAAGTCCTGCAAGTATGTGACCGACAACCTGCGGCAGTTTAATCTTTCTTGCAAGCAGTCCCATAATCTCGGCTGCAGCAATAATAATGGCTAAATCCTTTAAATTCTCATACATTCCGTTCACCTGTTCTGTTTTTATTTACCTAATTATTATAGTCTGATTTTTCTTAAAGTAAATACAATTTTATAAAATTATCCCGCTTTACGAAATCCGCCGTACCCCAAGCGAAGTCGTCTGCGTTATATTAATAACAGCCGGCTGTATTCAGCCGGCTGCCTCGTCAGTTATCAGTTATTTTCTGCTTTGCCTGAATTTCTTCCATATACAAGAAGTGCTGTTCCTGCTGCAAGAACAATAAATGCAATGACTGTCGGAAGCACATATCCGTCACCTGCCGTCACATCTCCTCCGGTTCCCACAGTGAGCTTTACGGATGATGATGTCTTATAATTACCGCTTTCCGCATATCTTACATAATAATCACCGGCTTCAAGTCCGTTAATGATATTTCCCGTTACCGCAGTCCAGTTAACTTTATCAATGCTGTATTCCATTTCATCCGTAACTCCGGATATATATCCGTCCCTGCTTCCTGCAGAAGATGCATTACCTGCATTAAGTCCTTCCGGTGCCATGCGTTCTGCCTTACCGATTGCAAACGTCCTGCTGATGTCATCATGATATGAACCTTTTCCCAATATTGTAACCTTCGCCGTTCCTGCATTAATATTGTCATTATATGCTACCGTATAGTCCCTGTCCTTCTTCAGAACCGTATTCCCATAGGTAACGGTTACATTAACGGTTTTTTCCGTTCCGTCATATATGTGTTCTTCATCATCAATTTTTACTTTAACTTCCGAATCAGTCAGTCTTCTGTATTTGAGAAGAACATTTTTAGCCGGATTTCCTTCATCATCTGCTATTATATTAGACTTATCCGCGCCCTCCGTCAGCTTAATGATATTATATCCGCCCGGAAGAAATTCCCTTATTCCGCCCAGTGATTCTTCAACGCCATAATTAATTCCATAATTTCCTATTGCCGAAGAATCAGCTTTTATCTCAAATACCGATTTTTCCGACATAACAAGCTTTTCCGTCCATACACTGTCGCCCTCAAATATTATACTGCTGTCAATCAGCTCAATACCCTCCGTGGCACCCCACATAATTCCGGTAAATTCACCGCTCATATCTTTAAGAATAAGTCTGTTAACATTATTAATATTACCGTTGCTTATGCTGCCATAGAAAAAACCGTTCTTAATCGTCAGATTGCCAATAATGTCTATTCTGCAGTTAATAAGCTTATATCCGTTAAGATCCATTATTATTCCTTTGCTAACGGAAATCATTTCTGACTCTGCATATCCCAGGATATTCGTAAGCAGACTGAGCGTGTCGCCCTCCTTCACTGCACCCAACGCATCCTTAAGAGAATGGTATGCCGTCTCCGTAGTACCGTCTGCACTTATAACCTTTACAATGTCAATGTCATCTGCCGAACACTGCAGGCAGTGCCCTTCAGGGGTGCATATAAGATGTGACGCACTGCATACGTTATCGTAATATGCATATTCATCCCCATCAAGATACATTGTATGCTTCAGAATACCTCCTGTTAACTCTGTCAGAATCACCAGTGCCTGCCCCGGTATTTCCTTTAAAACCGGTTGTCTGTCTGCCTTTTCAGAATCGTTAACACGGGCAAACCCCACCCAGGAATACTTTTTAAGCTTCAGGGTGCCTGAAATCAACGGATTGTCACCCGCTCCTCCAATTTTCGCCGTAATGGCATTGATTTCTGCATTACCTGTACATACATGTGATTTACCGGAGTAAACCTCTACATAATCTCCCTTCACTTTAAGATTCCCCTCCACGGTTACGAGTTCTGAATAAATACCTGCTTGGCCATTTTCTACGTTAACGTCAAGCCCTTTCATTCCTACAGTACCATTACTTGATTCAATTTCGGCATTATCTTGCGCCATTATTACCGCATCATCCGCAAATGTATTATCATATGACCATATCTGAACATCATCACCGGTTATATCAGCTTTTCCGCTGCATATTGATCCTTTAACGGATTTGAGAATCAGATTTTTACATTCTATCGTGACCATATTCCCCGACACCAGTGAGCCTGCCACTATATCCGCATCACCCTCCACGGCAACAGACAATGAACCGTTTACAAGCTCTCCTTCACACTCAACATCACATTCTTTACCGCCGATATTAAGGTAATTACAATCAAATGCCAGTTTCCCGCTGACATTTATTGTTGTCTCCATACTGCTTGACAGACTGACTGTATTTGCATCAAACGCAGCATGGTTATCAGCGTCATATGTAGTTTCAATCTGTACGGTACCCGTTGCCGAAACACTTAATTCATCAAGCCCGCTGCACACCGGCATGGTTGATGAAATGTTAACATTTCCGCCAAATCCGCTCACATTAACAGAACCTTCCGTTGTACTCTTAAGTGCATATGATACATTGGCTGAAGATGTGTCACTGCATACAAAATAAAGCGTACCGCTTCCCTTAATTGTAAGCGTACCGTTGTCAACAATCAGTCCGTCAACTCCGCTACCATACGATATAGTCATGTATTCATGTACAGTAATTTCCGCTTTTGAAGAGTCATAGCAGAAATAATCCGAGTCATCATCCGGCTGGTCTGCCTGCCATGTATAGCCTCCGCCGGCAAGAGGTACATAATATCCTGTCTGTAATTCCGTACCGTTTAATTGTACTGTTATATCCTGTGCATATGTCTTATTACCGCCCGTAAATAACATACATGCAGACATTGCAAAAATTACTATGGTAAATATACCGATTTTCTTAATACTTTTCATAGCCGTCTTCCTTTCAACTTTTATCTGATGTAATTATATTCCCATTCATTTTTTAAGTAAATATTTTTATTGCGAAATTTATAGAAAAAAATATTTTAAAAGCTGTTAATCCGTGCAGATATTCTGCACAAATCAACAGCTTAATTAATTCAAACCGGTATACTACTGTACATTAAAATTCTTAACCAGAGCATTGATTTCCTCAAGTGATTCAAGACATTCATCCATATATTGTACTGAAAGTGCCGCACTCTTTTCACCTGATTCCGATATTGCCGCAACTTCTTCACTCGCTGCCGAAAGCTGTGATATCTGTTCGGAAATCACTCCTGTTGCGTTGACAATATCTTCTATGGTTGTCTCCATAAGCCTTACGCTCTCTTCAAGCTCTACCATCTGGCTGTCAATTCTGCCAAATTCTTCTTCGGTAACGGCAATCATATCCGTCTGCATATTGGTATACTGTACGGAATTGCTGAGTGAAGCGCTTGCGCTTGTGGCATCCGTTACAAGCTCTGCAATGATATCGGTAATCTTCTGTGTTGCATCCTGTGTCTGTTCAGAAAGCTGCCTTATCTCATCTGCAACCACTGCAAAGCCCTTACCTGCTTCGCCTGCCCTTGCCGCCTCTATGGAAGCATTCAATGCAAGGAGATTGGTCTGTGATGAAATATTAAGTATGGTGTCAACAAAGTTCTTGACTCCGTCTATCCTGTTAATAAGACGTTCCGTGGATTCAACGGTTATCTTGCTTGCCATATCCACTGCGACAGCCTGATTCTTGAGTTCTTCAACAAGCTTCATTCCGGCATCAACATTCTCCTTGGCAACCCTGGTAACCTCTGCTACCCTTGCTGTATGTCCCTTAGCCGTATCTGTGCTCTCCACGATTGCGGCACACATTCCTGCCTGTTCCTGAATTGCTTCAGCCGTACATTCCGTACTCTCTGCAATATTGGAATTGAATACCTGGTTGTCATTGATTGAACTGCGAAGCAGTTCAAATGTTGACTTAACATTGTTAAAATCTCCGTCTATACGCTCTGCCGTGTCAGCCATTCTGTCACCTGCCGCCTTATTCCGGTCTGCCACGTCCTTCATGTTATTAACACTGTTGACTCTGTACTTCTCAAGCGAATTAATGACAATGACTGAAAATACGCATGCCATTATACACATTGCCCATCTTACGGCAGTTTCATTAATGTCAAGACTTCCGTCAATCAGCTGCATTACGGTAGGAACCGCATTGGCAAAAGCTGCCGCTCCTATCCCCCATATGGCAATCTTCTTATTCATATATGCCATGGTTGCTATAAGCATGAAAAATACAAAAACATAAGAGTCACGGTCATCGGAAAGTGTCATAAGCACTGTATAACTTATTGCCACCACTACCGACAACGCTACTCCGCATGCTTTCCTGCCGCGTAATATAAAATACAACACCAGCACGGCAATCCATGCTGCCGCATATGCGGACACCTGTATAATATGAGAAATACTGATACCTTCAGTCACAATCTTATATACTGCAGCCAGTATCAGATATCCTATTGCAACCTCCATTAAAACTGCAACAATCTTATCGGATTTGCGATATTGATTTTCTGTCATCCTGTACCTCCGTGTTACATTATTTTTTTGATGTAAATATAAATAAATTTTAGTACTTTTTGCACATAAAGTCAAGACAAACAGGCCCTTTTTAAGGTAATTTATAACAAATGTGCCCTTATCTCTTCACCGCTCATAGAACTGAGATAAGCCGGTGCTATGTCAAATACGGTTTTGCATCCTGTCACACCCTCTGCGGAAAGTCTTCCTACTGCCCTTGCATATGCCACTATAACGGATGAAGTAAATTCCGGATTTGAATCCAGCTTCAGGCTGTACTCTATAACATGTCTGTGTTCCCTGTTCCATCCGGTTACTCCGGTACGGAACACAAATCCTCCGTGAGGTATTCCGCCGTGCTCTCTCTTTAATTCCTCTTCTGAAATAAAATGAACGGTCGTATCATAATCCGCGAAGTAATTCGGCATATTCTTAATTGTATCTTCTATTTTATTCTTATCGGCACCCTCTTCTGCCACAACAAAGCACTCCCTTATATGCTTCTGTCTTGTCGTAAGCTCCGGACAGTCCCCTCTTCTGACCGCTTCAAGTGCACTTTCAACGGGTATTGTATACTGCTTGCCGTCCTTAACGCCTTCAACCCTTCTTATTGCATCCGAATGTCCCTGGCTTACGCCCTTTCCCCAAAAAGTATAATCACTTCCTTCAGGAAGCACCGCACTGCCGTACAGACGGTTAAGAGAAAACATTCCCGGATCCCAGCCGCATGATATAAGTGCCGTATGTCCGGACTCCTTCGCCGCCCTGTCCACATTGTCAAAATGCTCCGGTATTCTCGCATGTGTATCAAAACTGTCTACAACATTAAAATGACGTGCATATTCCGGTGTCTGTACCGGAAGGTCCGTGGCACTTCCTCCGCACAATATAAGAACATCTATATCATCTTTATGGTTAAGTATGTCCTGAACAGGATATATACCGACTCCCTGTGTAAGGATATTCACATCTGACGGATTCCTTCTTGTAAACACTGCCGCAAGTTCCATGTCAGTATTCTGTTTAATGGCACATTCAATACCTTTTCCAAGATTGCCGTAACCTAAAATTCCGATTTTCATAATTACACCTTCCTTTTTTTATTTTCAGAAGTATATTATAACAAGTTACATCACTTTTCAATATTTTTTTCTGCCTTATATATTAAATAAGCAACGGACAATTCTGTATTGCAAAATCATCCGTTGCTTGAAAGTACCTTAACCGTAAACTCGTGTCCGTCTATTTCAACAATTTCACCTTTAGTATCCGTAGGAGGAATAAAATTTGATTCCACTCCTGATAAACAGTTATGGATATAAACGATTAATACTATAACTGCTACGATTAGAATTCCACTTAATATATGCCAAAAATATTTCATAAGCGACGCCTCCTTAATTAAATAAACACAATAAACCCGTTACCCGATTAATTTCGCCTCCTCATTTCAGATGACTTATTGTCACATTACTGTTAAAAAAAGGATGCAGAGACATCTGTTTCCGCATCCTGTAACATTTCTTCTATAACCCGTAATTAAACAGGCTTCCCGATGAGTAATTATATGAATAAGTGCCATACCCCGTGTATGTATTGGATTTCATGGCTTCATTCTGTGCCGCAAAATCAATCATTGTGGAACTTACTCCTATCTGATATGCATAACTTCCGTTTCCGTTAAGAAGCTTCTTCACATCTTCAATATCCGACTTCTTAAAAACTGTCGGATTAATCTCCAGCTTATTGTCACCCTTAACCGTAATTCCTATCCCGGACAGTGCCTCGGAATTAGCTTCCGTCAGACGGGTCATAGTATCAAGTGCATTGCTGATTGTGGATGAGCCGGAGTTATATGCGGAATCAATAAGTGCATTGTAGCTCTTGACAAATTCTGATGCCGCCTCATATATCCTGTCCGTATCGTAATCCGAATCCTTAAACAGCGTTCCCGTACCCTTAGTATACAAATCCCGGGATTCAGCCTTCAGATTGCTGGCCGCCTTCTCTATTCCGGCAAGTGTTCCGGCATCTGCCGTCGAAGTCGAATAAGAATATGTGCTATCCTCATCCTTATTCTGAAGATTAATCTTATAATCTCCATTCTTATAATCATATTCCGTCCTGTTCACTCTCTTGGAAGATGATGTATCACTTACTGTTGTATCCTCGCTGTAATATTTCTTCGCAAGCTTGTAAAAATTACCTGAGCGGATATTATTATATTCTGAAATACTATTATATATGCCTGAACTGTATGATGAATCTGTTGAAAATAATGAAGAAACCATGCTGTTCTTAATAAAGAATCCTGACATACCACCACTCCTTTGCGTGTAAATGTAACCTCCGTGTTACAAAAAAAATACATTCCTACATTTATTATATACCATATTTTGGCACCCGTGTAAACCCTTAATTTATGCAATGTTTATCATTGCACAGGCAATGTCGGGCATTGTTTACCCTTTATTAATTTAAATGTAGACTTTTTATTATGGAAAGCGTGGTTTATTGCATGAAAAATGATTTTACCGAAGAATACAGAAGAATCGGTCTTAATATTGCCCTGTACAGAAAACTGCGCGGACTTACACAGATGCAGCTGGCAGACAGGGTGAACATAAGCCGTACGCATATCAGTAACATAGAGGCACCTAATATGAATACATCCGTGTCTCTTGAACTTATCTTTAACATTTCAAAAGAGCTTGATGTTCCGGCATACAAGTTTTTTATTTCATAGAATCAGCAGGCATGCTGCATATGCAGCCGTCTTCCATCACATAAAAAAGGCGTTACACAGGTCTTCACCGACCATGTATCGCCTTTTTCATTCAATCGGGGTGACGCGATTCGAACGCGCGACCTCTTAGTCCCGAACCAAGCGCTCTACCAAGCTGAGCCACACCCCGTAAAATCTATTATGTCTGCTGCATGAACCTGTCATATAAATCAACACGCTCTCTCTTCAGATTGACCGGCTTAAAGGTATCTGCATTTACAAAACAGTGGGAACTCTCGCCGGTTACTCTCACCGTGCCTGTTGCCTCATCAGTAACTTCATATGCAATCTCTATCACAATTCCGTTAAACTTCTGAATCCTGCTGCTGATAAGTACAATGTCATCAAAGCGTGCCGGCGAACGGTACTTACATGAAACGGATACCACCGGAATCTGTATTCCTTCATCCTCCATATCCTTATAGGAAATGCCAATGGTTCTCATGAGTTCAACTCTTGCTTCCTCAAACCATCTTATATAATTGGAATGATGAACGACACCCATCTTGTCCGTCTCATAATATTTAACCTGACGTCTAAGTTCCATCTCTGTCTATTCTACCTTTCTTTTTGAAAAAATGCAACCACAAAAATTCTGTCTGTATAAATTATATTCTTTTGACAGCTCAACAGACTGCTTATATCCGTCTTTTTTCTTAAAATCTGAGGGAAGATGACATATTCCGTATTTCATGGCGATTTTTTCCCCGATTTCGTTAAGTATGTCCGATTTCTTCAGCGGACTGATTGAAAGTGTAGTGGCAAAATAATCATAACCGCCGGACAGTGCGTACTCAGCTGCCTCACGCAGCCTCATTTCATAGCATATTCTGCACCGGTTTCCTCCTTCCGGCTCTTTTTCCAGTCCTTTTACGGCCTCAAAAAACTCTGAAGGCTCATACCTGCCTTCAATCAGCTCCACCGGATTATTAACGGGCATTTCATTAATCAACCTCTTTATTTCCGCCACCCGCTTCTTATATTCTTCCTCGGGATAAATATTGGGATTATAATATAAAATGGTTATTTTAAAATATTCGGACAGATATTTCATTACATAACTGCTGCAGGGTGCACAGCAGGCGTGCAGCAGCAGTGAAGGGCAGCGTCCGTCATTCTCTGCCGTTTTAATTATTTCATCCAGTTCCGCCTGATAATTACGTCTGTTCATATCACAAATCCTGCTGACTTTGTTAACAATTTATTAATTATTTTAACACATTTTATCTACAAATCAATACTATACTTGAAAACGAATAATAAGTAAAGTTTTTTATTCTTTTTCTTTTTCATAAGCCTGACAGGTAAAGTGAAGCCTGTCAGGTCCTCCTTTCTTTTTTTGTATAATGAAAAAACAGGTGCAGCTCAATTAACTGCACCTGTTTTTTATCTTGTTCCCAAATATATCAGAATGATAAGTGTTGCCAGCGCCTGAACGCATAATACCAGATTCATTTTCCCTCTGTCACTCATATATATCATTCAACCTTAAATACGCTTACGCTTTCTTCAAGAAGGTCAGCAAGCTCATTGAGTCTGTTGGCTGATGTTGCAAGTTCATCCATCATTGCCGTCAGTTCTTCAATGGATGCCATTGTCTCCTGCGTGCTTGCAGCATTTTCTTCAGATACTGCCGAGAGATTATCGATGATGTCTACAACCTTAACTCTTCTTGTATCAAGTTCATTGCTTCTGTTGCTGATTCCCGTTATCTCAACAAAGGATTCCTGTACGCCTTCCCTTACCGTTCCAAAAATTGCCTTGGTCTCATGAATCTTGGCTTCCTGTTCGGCAACCGCACTGCGTACACCCTTCATGATGTTAACGGTTTTCTGCGACTCTATCATAAGCCCGTCAATAATATTCTGTATCTTAACAGCCGACTGGTTGGACTGGTCTGCCAGCTTCTGTATCTCGGATGCAACAACCGCAAATCCTCTTCCCGCTTCTCCTGCCCTCGCCGCCTCAATGGATGCATTAAGCGAAAGCAGATTGGTCTGTGACGCTATTGACGTAATTATCTCAACTGCCTGACCTATTTCCTTGGCAGATTCATTAGTTGCGGCAGTCTGGGATTCAATCTGGTCTACCGCTTCGGTTGTCCTTGCCGTCGTGAGAACGAGGTCAGCCATAATATTCTGTGCATTATTTTCAGCCTGTCCCATTCCCTCTGATGTAGAAGAAAGCACTCCTACTTCTCCTACCACATCCTGAATGAGAAGACCGATATTCTCTATCTGTTCAGCGGCAATCTGAGTCTCCTCCGCCTGTGAAGACGCACCGGTTGCGATTTCCTCTATTGCATGACTGATATCCTCAACAGTCTTGCTTGACTGGGTTGACATTTCATCCACGCTTTCAGATGCCTTCTTAACTACGGAAACGGAGTTTTTAATTTCTCCTATTACCTTCACAAAGCTGTCGCGGAGATACTGTGTTGCTCTTGCAATATTACCGATTTCGTCCGTTCTGTTAAGGTCTCTCGTCTCAAATGAAACGGTCAGGTCTCCCGTTGCCATAACCTCAAGTCCCTTATCGATACGCTTCATCGTCTTACCCATCCTGCTTACGGTAATACCAACGATTACAAAGCCTGCCACAAATACAACAGAGAGAAGGATTGCTGAATTTCTCGTCTTCTGAAGAGTTCTTGCGGCATCCTGCGTAGTCTCGACTCCAACGTATATCATACCTACAACCTTCGTATCATCCCCATCCGCATACAGAGGAAGATAACAGACATAATAATCCTTACGGTTCAGTCTCTCTTCACCATAATATGAGTTGCCCGCAAGCACCTGTTCGCTTATGTAAGGCTCTGCCTTATTACCGGTGGCACGCCTCTCATTCACATCCATTATGGATGTTATCTTAACTTCATCTCCGTAATATACTGCCGATTCAATCCCCGTCTCATCCCTGAGTGTGTCAAGTACAAGGAATTTGCCCGTAAGACGTGTATCTCCTTTGTAAAAAACACCCATGTCATCGACCCTGTATTCGCCTTCATATGAATATACATATGAACTCATAATCGCAGATGCCGCCGTATCAAGCGTCGTATGCCTGTCCTCGCTTATGGTCTTCTTGATGAAATAATTAGATACAAAAAGTGAAAGCAGATACATTATTATAAGGGGTATGATTGCCGAAATAATAACCCTTGTTCTGAATGAAGCTCCCTTTCTCCTCTTCTCTATTCCATCCTTCACCTTTCCCTTTATCTCAGAAGCTTTCTTAGCCGCTTTCTCAGCCGCCCTCTCTGCTGCTTTTACAGCCCTGCTCTTCTTTGCGTCCGTCCGTCCTTCTGTTTCCGTTTCATCTGATTCTTCAGCTTCGTCCGTGACCTCTTCCGTTACTTCCGCTTCATGGTATGAATCCTCCGTATAATTCCACTGAGGTGTCTCAGTCATGTAAGTATCACCCATGAAATTTTCTTCAAAAGATGGTGCGGCAGCATACTCTTCCCCGTACTCATCCGGCATTATGTCTTCCTGTTCCTCTGCCGTATCCTCTTGAATAAATGCTTCCCGTTTCTCTGACTGTGAGTCATTCTTCCTGCTCTTCTTCTCACGCTTCGGCGTCTTCTCTTTCTTAGCCTTCTTAGCCTTCTTTCCGTCCCAAGGCTTCTCCGGCAATACTGCTTCCGATATTATATCTTCTGATTCAGCATTTTCCTCTGATACCGTTCCCTCCGATACGGCATCATCTTCCGTTCTCACATCTCCGCCATAAAGGTCATCATCCGTATATCCGGTTACTGACATAAATTCATTATCATTATCCACCATATACCTTCTCCTTCAGTACATACTTAGTCTAATCTTATAGTACTATAAAACCGTCTTTTTGGCAATAGAAGTATTTAACGTTTTTCTTTTCCGAGCCTGACACGGAGGAGCTTTCTCTTCAGCATGTTACGGTTAAAAGGTATCAGCGGATATATATAGCTTTTGCCCGAAAGCGTATTATTGAAGCACAAGGATAAAACAAAAATAACCATTCCCGCCGCAAATCCCCATGCGTCAAAAAACCATGTAAGCACAAGCAGTATTATTCTGAAAAATTTGATGGCATATCCCAGTTCATAGCTTGCCTGCGTATATGTTCCAATGGATACGAATGCCATGTAAAGCATACTTTCCGAATCAAACCATCCGGAGCTTACGGCATACTCTCCTACCACAATACCTGCAATCACACTTAAAGGTGTTGAGAGCAGTGTAGGCGTATTTACCGCAGCAAGGCGCAGCCCGTCTATGGCAAATTCAAGAATAAGCAGCTGAAGAAGAACAGGAACCGTGGATTGTTTTTCCTGAATCAGTACAAATTCAAGCCATTCCGGCACAACATCAGGATTGTTCAGCAGCAAAACCCATACCGGCGTGACAATCAGTGCAAGGAAGGTAATCAGATATCGCGTAAGCTTAATATATGTTCCCGTTACCGGCGGAAAATAATAATCGTCCGCCTCCTCCGACACATCAAAAATTGATGCCGGAAGAATCAGCACCGCCGGTGAATTATCCACAAGCAGTACTATGTTTCCGTCATATACTGCCGCCGCAGCCGTATCCGGTCTTTCAGAATATTTGAATTTTGGAAAAGGACTGATATACGCTCCCGGCAGAATGGTTTCCGCAAGGCTCTCTATGTTCATGGTCAGCGCATCAACCCTTATCCGGGAAATTCTCTGTTTTATTTTTGCAAGAAGTCCTTCATCTGCAAGTCCCCTGATATATGCGATGGCAATGTCTGTTTTGGACATGGTCCCGGCAGTCATTGCTTCCACGCAGAAATCAGGCGTTCTGATTCTTCGTCTCATAAGTGCCACATTTGCAACTATGGTCTCAACAAATCCGTCCCTTGATCCCCGAAGCACCCTGTTTTTCCACGGTTCGGATACACTTCTTGAAGGATATGTCCTGCAGTCAATGGAAAATGCCGTTTCATATCCGTCAACGAACATAACTACAATTCCGCACAGCAGGTCATTTACCGCATTTTCCACGTTATCCCTCGGAGTAACCTCAATATACGGAATTACCGCAGAAAAGCCTTCTGCCGTATCCGGCATGTCTTCTTCCCCCATTGAGAGAAACGCTTCAAGAATTTTTTCCATAATTTCGTCTTTGGTAAAGCCGTCTATCATAAAGAACTCTGCAGCCCTTCCTCCAAAATTCATCTTTCTGTTAATAATGTCAAAATTTCTTTCAGGACCCGTTACTTTTGCAAATCTTCGGGCGTTCTCTGAAGAGCTTTTTACCCATACACACATAAAAAAATCTCCCGGACATCGTCTTATAACGATATAATGTCCGGAAGACAAATTATTTATTCATCAGTTACCTGCACTTTCATATTTTGATATGCCGTGCTTAAAAAATGTATATGCAATAATCCAGAACAGAACTGCAATTCCGCATTCTATTCCGACAGTCGTCCATGCACTCTTTTCCAGCAGAAAGAAGCTTGCCGGAATATATGCG
This sequence comes from uncultured Butyrivibrio sp., assembly GCA_964405265.1. Lineage (GTDB taxonomy): Bacteria > Bacillota > Clostridia > Lachnospirales > Lachnospiraceae > Eshraghiella. Next base: position 144,324 of record CAYONC010000003.1, on the reverse strand, counting down.
ACAAAAGCAAACGGTATTATCATTGTAAGAATAAATTTTATCGGCTTTGAATATATCTCCGTCGGATACTTTGCAAAATCCGCCATCTCATATGCCACCTGAAGAAACGGTCCGCTCTGCTTTACCCAGAATGAAATTGTTGCAAAGAAAAGCTTTATTGAGGTGTATATTACCGCTCCTGCAATGACGGATACGATAAACAGTATTATATGCAGTGCATCCACTATAACAATTCCCTTTGCAAGCGATATAATGACAAGTATTGCTCCGACAAGCAGCTCGCCTATGGCATCAGGCTGAAGCTTTTCACATATTACCTGAAAAAATATGTTCATCGGCCTTAACATATATCTGTCGAAATCTCCCGTTATAACCATTCTCCATGCTATCATCCATATGTTGTCGGTAAACAGGTGATCAATTCCTCTCGGAATCTGGGCAAAGCCATATATAAATATCAGCTGCTCCAGTGTCCAGCCTTTGAGTGACGGAATCTGTTCAAATATAAGATACATAAATACTATTCCCAGAATCTGCGTCATAAAAAAACCTAACAGCCCCATGAGGAAATCCACCTTGGACTGCACTATGGACTTAAAAAACTGTGCAACAAATACCTTGTACAGCCGGCAGTATCTCTTTATTTTTTTCATAGCATCAACCTCCAAGAACAACCAGTCTCTTCGTCACCCTTTTCCAGATAAAGGTGCCTGCAGAATACAGAACAACAATCCAGAATACCTGTTTAAGCAGTGAAAACAGCAGGTCGGTTCCGGTACATTTTCCAAGATATATCATTACAGGGGTATATATCATTGACGAAAAAGGCATAAAGTCAAACACCCTCTGTACCGTCTCAGGGAAAAAGGATAACGGTATCAGCTGCCCGGTGAGAAATGACATTACGGCGGATTTAGCCATGTTAAGTCCGAATATATACGTGGTAAAAAAGGCTATCATCGCAAAACAGAAATCAAACAGCAGATATATCATGAGACTCATTACGGTGCTGCATAAATAAATCACTATGTTGAGTACGCCCGTAAATGCCACGTCAAGCGTGGCTGCCCTGTATATTTCCACACCAATCCATACGAATATTCCCGGTACGATAAACCTGTACACTGAATATCCTATTCCGCGGAACAGCTGGCTCATTCTGTAATCAATCGGTTTAATAAGCTGCATTGCCACATTCCCCTTGACGACATCCATGCTTATATCCTCTGAGATTCCTACCATTACGATGCTTGACGTAACATAGGTCATAAAAACATAAACAACCATTTCACCGGCTGTAAGTCCGCCAAGAACGACATTCTCTGCACTTCCGTATATTGCTTTCCACAAATAATAATTTATGAACGAGCTGAACAGGCTGCAGAATATAAAAAGATAAAATGCTCCCTGATAAGCAAGATTGCTCTTTATGACATTGGCGGAAAAAGGAAGATACGTTTTAAAAAATTTCTTCAACTGACTCACTCCCCTTTTTCCAATGCGGTAATGTTATGATTATAAATTTCTTTTACAATTTCTGACAGTTCCGTATCCTTTATTTCCACATCCCTGATTTCAGTAATTCTCATTACGGCTGATATTATCTCGGATATCTGTACTTCATCCCTGTTAAATGAAAAAATCATGAGATTCCGTTCTTCATCTGATTCAATGGTAAAATCATTTCCGTTCAATCCGGATAATTCATCACGTATGCGTTCCCTGCACAGGGACATATTTTCCACCTCCATGGATACGCGCCGTCTTTTTCCGTACAGCTCCTTAAGCTCCTTAAGACCGCCGTCGTAAATTTTATGTCCTTCATCTATCACTATTATTCTGCTGCAGAGCTCTTCAATATCACCTATGTCATGTGTCGTAAGAATAACCGTGGTATTGTATTTTTCGTTAATTTCCCTGATAGCCTCACGTATTTTATCCTTAACAACCAGATCAAGTCCTATTGTAGGCTCATCAAGATACAACACCTTGGGGTTATGCAGCAGTGATGCTCCCAAATCCGCCCTCATTCTCTGACCTAACGACAGAGTTCTTACCGACTGGGTAAAAAACTCCTGCAAACCGAGTACATCATTAAGAAACTTCATTCTCTGTTCATAATCCTCGTCAGAAACATTGTATATTTCCTTGAGAATCGTATATGATTCCGATAGCGGAAGATCCCACCACAGCTGGGTTCTCTGTCCGAATACAACACCTATGCTGGCTGCATTGCCGTTGCGGTCCCTGCTTGGGTCAATACCGTTAATCAGGCAAGTTCCTCCCGTAGGCTTCAGTATACCGGTCATCATCTTAATTGTAGTAGACTTTCCGGCGCCGTTGCTTCCTATGTATCCCACAATTTCTCCGTCAGCAATATCAAATGATATGTTGTCCACGGCAGTTTTACGGACCTTTTCGCGTGAAAAAAGTCCTTTAACGGCACCCTTGAGGCCGGGATATTTCTTAGCCGATATAAATTCCTTGGATATATTTTTTACTGTTATCATTTTTTAATCTCCTTAACGATATGCAGTAAACTGCACGTTTTAGATTAATTGTTTTAGTACGTTGTCAATTAAACCATATTCCGGGTGCATTTACAAGTATTTTTATCAATCCTTAGTAATTCTCTCAATTTCTTCATCTCTATTCCATAACAGACTGAATCTCGCTTCCGTTCCTGCCTGCAGCCGTCGTATGTTTTCCATATGCTTATAAAAGATTGCTGCTGTTGCCGGAAGCATTATGCCTGCGGCAGAAACAATTCCCGTTGTAATAACGTATACTGCCGGAAATATTAATGACACGCTTAAAGGCACGACAAAAATATAATCCACGATAAGAACAATAACAATTTCCACCGCAAGCATGATGAAAAATATTCTTCTGTCAAATTTAAGAACCATTGCTCCTATACATGCAAGTCCCTTACCGCCCCTGAACTTCATGTAAAACGGAAAGATATGTCCCAGTATGCAGGCAACGCCTGACAGGCTGAATGCATATTCAAAATCCGGAAACAGATACTCTGCAAGTCCGATTGCCGCACATGTCTTAATCATGTCAAAAGCCGCACAAAATACGCCTGCCGCCTTGCCCATTACAATCAGTGCATTGGAAGCACCGGCATTGCCGGAGCCTTTTTCCCTTATGTCAATACCCTTGAGTCTTGATATAAAATATGCCGGATTCAGTGTTCCGATAATATAACCCGTTAATATACACACTAAAATTTTCATAATGTCTGTTTCCTCCTGTTAATATAAAATCATTCCGGTTCAAAATCAATCTCATATTCGTTTGATAAACAAAAAATGGAACATTCATGCAAAATGAATGTTCCATTAGCAGGGGCAGTAGGACTCGAACCCACGACCTGCGGTTTTGGAGACCGATATTCTACCAGCTGAACTATACCCCTTTACAAGGTGGCGTCAGAAACAGACGCCACTTGTTATTTATATCACATTGTGATAATATTTGCAAGAAAAAATTTAAATTTCCTGCATTGAGTTGTTCATTGCCATTCTGACGTTCTCAATGACGTCTCTCTGGAAAGCTATCTCCTGTTCCATTCCTCTTGATACTTCATTTGCACCATATGCTGATGAAAGCACCGTATTCAGAAGCTCCTGTACCTGTGCTGCTTTTTCATTCTGCTGAAGTGAATGCTGGTATAACTGCTGCATTGTTGAAATTGTTGCATCCACAAACATCTTAACCTTCTCTACCGTATCGGATATGTCCCTGGATGACTTGGTTGACTGTGCCGCAAGCCCTCCGACTTCCTTGGCTACAACCGCAAATCCGCGTCCTGCTTCTCCTGCCCTTGCTGCTTCAATGGATGCATTAAGTGAAAGTATGTTGGTCTTACCGGCAATTTTTCCGACTGCACCCGCAAACTGCTGAATCTGGTTGGAAAGGTCTTCAAGCTCCCTTATATTGGCTGCAGACGCCTCAATAAGCGAATTAAGCTCGTTGATGTTAGTTACGATTTCTTCAATATCCGTCATGCCTTCCCTTATAAGATTAAGTGAAGAATCTGATGCATTAATTACATCAAATGCATGCTTCTCAACTCTTAACTGGGATGCATCCAGTTCATCAATACTCTTTAAGATTTCTTCTGTCATCATTATGTAATCCTCCGTTACATCCCGCATATCTCGGCTACCGAGCTTATTGCGGTTATTTTTATTCTGTCTTCATTACCTATTGCCTTAAGACATGCCTTAGGTATTATACATTCCTCAAATCCGAGCTTTATGGCTTCCGCAACCCTCTGCTTGGCCTGACTGACCGCCCTGACTTCTCCGGCAAGTCCCACCTCCCCGAAACATATGGTATTATCATTAACCGGTCTGTTTCTGAAGCTTGAGACAAGTGCCATTATTATTCCCAAATCCAGTGCCGGTTCATTAACCTTAAGTCCTCCGGCAATATTAAGATATGCATCACATCCCGAAAGCTGCATACCTAACTTTTTCTCAAGAACCGCCATAAGCAGGTTCATGCGGTTATAATCCGTTCCGGCTGCCGTTCTCCTCGGCATGCCGAATACCGTCCTGCTGACAAGTGCCTGTATTTCCACAAGTACGGGTCTTGTTCCTTCCATAAGGCATGCCACTACGGATCCGGATTCACCCTTAGGTCTTCCGCTCAGCATATACTCTGACGGATTAAGCACTTCCCTCAGTCCTTCCTGGCACATCTCAAATACGCCGATTTCATTGGTGGCACCAAAACGGTTTTTGACTGCACGGATTATTCTGTATGATTCGCTGCGTTCGCCTTCAAAATACAGCACGGTATCAACCATATGTTCTAAAACCCTCGGTCCTGCAACCACGCCTTCCTTGGTTACGTGTCCGACAATAAATACGGTTATTCCAAGTCCCTTGGCAATCTGCATCAGAAGATTGGTTGATTCCCTTACCTGACCTACACTGCCCGGTGCCGAATCGCTCGTATCGCAATACATGGTCTGTATTGAGTCTATTATGACCATGTCAGGCTGACATCTTCTTATTGTATCATCAATATCGGAAAGTGCCGTTTCACACAATATGTAAAAATTGTCAGGCATTCTGCCTATCCTGTCGGCTCTCATCTTAATCTGCTTTAAGGATTCTTCTCCCGATATATACAGAACCTTCCGTTGCTCCGAAACATTGCGGCATACCTGCAGAAGTATTGTTGATTTTCCGATTCCCGGATCTCCTCCAACAAGAATCATGGAGCCTCTGACAATTCCTCCGCCCAGCACCCTGTCCAGTTCCTTAAAGCCCGTACCGTACCGTTCTTCATCATCCGTATTAATTTCCGAAGCACGCACCGGCCCGCTTTTCTGCGATATGCCGGAAACCGTTCCTGTCTGCTTGCCTGAAGGAGGAGCTTCCACAAATGTATTCCACTCATGGCAGCCCGGACACTGTCCCATCCATTTAACGGATTCATGACCGCATTCCCTGCAGAAAAAAACATTCGTCCTGTTCTTAGCCATACATTACTCCGGTCATATTCTTACGATTTTAACTTCAACTGGCGAGCTTCCCGCTTCAATGCTGAAGCTTAATTTACCGCTGATATTGGTTCTGATGTTGCCGACCGTAACCCCGTCAACATATACCTTATATTCCGCTGCAGGCTCAAGCTCTAAGGTTATCCGGGAATCCTTCATTCCTTCCACCTTCATGTCTACCCTGCCGTCCGATATTGAAAGATTATGAACCGTCGTTCCCGGAACCGACTCATATACAAACATTCCGTTTTTCTCTAATCTGGTAATCTCATTGAAGGTCTTAACCTTGTATATGTCACCGTTATACTCTACGTTATCCTTCTTGGTCTTGGTATCCAGAAGATAATTTCCAAAACTTATGGTGCCATCTTCCTCAATACATATTAATTCGTCTATTACGGACATTTTCCTTCCTCCTGCGTATTTCGTCTGACCTTTTATATTATATTATTATAATATACTTCACGGTCTTTTTCCACATTAATTTACAGAAAATACAAGTTTTTCTTCCCTGACGGGATACGTTATTTTAACATGGCTGCCGGCGCTTATGCTGCCTTTAAGTATCTCTTCGGCAAGCTCATCCTCAATATTGGTCTGAATCGCCCTTTTTAAAGGTCTTGCACCATATTTTTCATCATATCCCATGTCCACGATATATTCTTTTGCCGCCGCATCAAGCTCCAGCGTAATGTCAAGCTGTTCCTTAATTCTGTCGTTGATGGATTTGAGCATTATGTCCACAATCGAACCCATGTCATCCCTGTTAAGCATCCTGAATACAATCATGTCATCTATTCTGTTAAGAAATTCCGGTCTGAAGATTTTTTTCACTTCATCCATAACTTTTTCCTTCATTCCCGAATGCCGGCTTTCTTCATCCGATACGGCATTAAAACCGAGATTCCTCGGAGAGACGATATTTTCAGCGCCTGCATTGCTCGTCATAATGATTACCGTATTTTTAAAATCTATTTTTCTTCCCGTGGAATCCGTGATTATTCCGTCATCAAGCACCTGAAGCAGAATGTTGAACACATCCGGGTGTGCTTTTTCTATTTCATCAAACAGCACGACCGAATACGGATTTCTTCTGACTTTTTCGCTGAGCTGTCCTCCTTCATCATACCCTACATATCCCGGAGGCGAGCCTATCATTTTTGAAACACTGTGTGATTCCATGTATTCCGACATATCCACCCTTATCAGCGAATTTTCACTTCCGAACATTGCCTCCGCAAGTGCTTTTGACAGCTCCGTTTTACCCACTCCGGTAGGTCCTAAAAAGAGGAATGTTCCAATCGGTCTCTTAGGGTCCTTAAGTCCGACCCGGCCCCTTCTGATTGCCTTTGACACTGCAGTCACTGCGTCATCCTGAGACACGACTCTTTCATGGAGTGTCTGTTCAAGCCTCATGAGCCGTTCAGATTCTCCCATGGTAAGCCTGTTTACGGGTATCTTAGACCAGTCCGATACTACGGATGCAATTTCTTCCTCATCAACGGTCAGATTTCTGTTTTCCTTGGTTTTCTGCCATTTTGCGTTCAGTTTTTCAAGCTTTTCAAGCTTTTTCAGCTGTTTTTTCTTAATTTCACCGGCTTTCTCATATGCCTCCGTCCTGATTGCATTTTCCTTATCCGTTCCGAGCCTTTCGATTTCGTCTTCAAGTTTAACGATTTCGTCCGGTTTTACATATGTTCCGAGTCTCGCCTTTGATGACGCTTCATCTATGAGGTCTATCGCCTTATCAGGCAGATATCTGTCATTAATATATCTTACCGATAGCTTTACTGCCGCTTCTATCGCCTTATCCGTAATCGTAACACCATGGTGCTTTTCATAAGGTTCCCTGAGACCTTTCAGTATTGCCACTGCTTCTTCCGCATCCGGTTCCTTTACCTCAACCGGCTGAAAACGTCTTTCAAGTGCCGCATCCTTCTCAATGTATTTACGGTATTCATCCAGCGTGGTTGCCCCGATAATCTGAACCTCTCCCCTTGCAAGTGAAGGCTTAAGTATGTTGGAAGCGTCTATTGCCCCTTCCGCACCTCCTGCGCCGATTATGGTATGAAGCTCATCTATAAAAAGAATCACGTCTCCGGAGCTTTTTACCTCGGAAATGATTTTCTTGATACGTTCTTCAAATTCACCACGGTATTTGGAGCCTGCCACCATTCCTGCAAGGTCAAGGGTAAGAACCCTCTTATTCCTGATTGTGTCCGGCACGTTCCCTTCTGCAATTTTAATTGCAAGCCCTTCCACCACGGCTGTCTTTCCGACACCCGGCTCACCTACAAGGCACGGATTATTTTTGGTACGTCTGCTGCTTATCTGTATCAGCCTTCTGATTTCCTGTTCTCTTCCGATTACGGGGTCAAGTTTTCCTGCTGCCGCAAGCTCCGTCAAATCCCTGCTGTACTGTTCAAGTGTACCTGTTTTGGATTTTTTCTTCTTCGATGTGCCGATGTCATCCCTGTACGCATTTGCATCCTCGCCCATTGCATTAAGAATGTCCACATATATTTTCTGAATTTTATATCCCAGAACCGCAATAAGCCTTGTTGCCACACAGTCCACTTCCTTGAGCATGCCTATAAGAATATGCTCCGTTCCGATAAGGTCACTGCCGAACCTTTTTGCCTCACGCCTTGCGTTATCAATGATTCTCATTGCCCGCGGCGTATAAGTTCCCTGTTCTTTTACTCCGTAGCTGCTCTTAATGAGCTCGCTTACGGACTCAAGTATTTTCTCTTCTTCTATTCCGTTTTCATACAGAACATTGTATGCAATGCTGTCCTCCGTTCTTAAAAGTCCGAGTAATATATGCTCCGACCCGATACAGCTGTGGCGCAGCTCAAATGCCGCCTCTGCCGCATATTGTAATGCAAGTTCCGCTTTTCCGGTAAATCCGCTCTGCATTGTTCTTTCCTCCGTTATACAATTTCCGGGATTGTTTCCCTAAGATATTCTGCCCTTGCCACGTCCGTCTCTGCCTCAGTCATGGTCCTGTTCTCCGATGCCTTAATTACAGACGGTTTTATGTTCATCATAATTCTGTTAATGTTATATCCCCGACCGTCTGCCGTTTTAAGGATACCCAGTGATATTCCTTTTTTTATCTCTGATATGAGCATCAGAGAATCCTTATACGAAAGCTTTCTTGCGTATTTAAGAACTCCGTATGACTTATATATTTCGTCCTCCATGCCAATCCTGCTGGCCGAATAAAAAATCCGGCCCTGCTCCCTTTCCTGACTGACAAGCTGGCATACCATATTGTCCAGATCCTGAATGATTTCTTTTTCCTCCAATCCGATACTGCGGCGGCTTGAAATCCTGAAAAAGGTATTGGTTCTGTCATTACCCTCACCGTATAAGGGCTTCAGCATTATGCCGAATCTGCCGACCTCCGTGCTTATATGGCTTATCTTCCCCGCATCCTTTAAGGATGGCAGGTGCAGGACATATTCCGCCCGCAGTCCTGTTCCTATGTTGGTCGGATAAGCAGTTTTATATCCGTATTTTTCATCAAAGGCATAATTGAAATTTTCATCAATATAATCGTCCGTTTCATCAGCTTTTCTGAAACATTCGTTAAGATTCATGCCACTGCACATTGCCTGTATTCTGACATGGTCTTCGCCGTTTATCAGAACCGAAAGTGATTCGTCAGGTGAAAGTATCATTCCGCTTTCAGTTTTAGGAAGCGATGAGGCTTTTATACCCGTTTTGGCCCTTAATTCACCTTTTCTTATTTCATTGCAGTTGTCCATGTAATAATAGGAGTATTTCTCCTGATAATCTTTTTTAAACCGTTCAATAACGGATTTTACCATTTTTGATGCAGTCTCACTGCTTATTCTGTCCAAAAAAGGATATTCTTCAAAATTTCTTGCCAGCCTGACTCTTCCGTATACAACCACATCATCATTTATGCCGTCTTTATCATACCACTTATCCATTGCTCTCCTCCCTGTCCTTCATTCCGGCAATTTCATCCCTTAGTCTTGCCGCTTCTTCAAAATCCTCCACCATTACCGCTTCCTCAAGCCGCCTTCTTAAAACAGATATACCGTCCGAATCCGGACAGGCAGCAGCTGATGTGTCTTTACCGTCACCGGTCATTTTACCCGGCCTTTTACCGGTATGGATGTCGCTTCCGTGAAGCTTCTTAATCTTATCGGAAATCAGCAGCCCGAACACGTCATAGCATACCGGGCATCCGAATTTTGACTGCTTTATGAAATCTCCATAGGTCATTTTACATTCAGGGCACTGTATTTTAAGTTCCGGCTTTTCATCCTTTTCCCCGATTTTACCCATACTGCCGAATATTCCGGACAGAAGTCCGGTAAATCCGTTATCTCCGTCAAATAAATCCGCATATTCCTTCTTCTCGGTTTCTGCGGCACATTGTGCACACAGATGAAATTCATCCGCAACGCCGTTGACTATTCTTGTATAATGAATCGTTGCGGGATTGGTATTACATTTCTCACACAGCATATATAATTTCTCCTCTCTGTCAGATTCCGAATTCCTGTATTATCTCATCCACAAGGGTATGTATTTCCTCTGCGGCAATATTCCTGCACATCGCCTTGGCAATAACATATCTCAGTTCATCAGACAGCTCTTCCATCGCTTTCAGACGACGGACATCCAGTGCTATGACAGCGCCCTTTCTCCGGTCTAATTTAATATATCCTTCCTGCCTTAAAATAGTGTATGCCTTATTGACGGTATGCATATTGATTCCCACATCTTCAGCAAGCTGTCTTACCGAAGGAAGGGAATCACCTTCTCTTATGTTATCGCAGGCAATATTCATTATTACCTGGCGGCACAGCTGTGAATAAAGAGCTTCATCACTGTTAAAATCAATCGTAAAAATCATATTACACCTTCCCTTGCTGTTATATCAATACTATAACAAACAGACGCAGGAAAATCAATATCATTCCTGCGTCCTTACGGTTACTTTTTATCTTCACTGTTCACATAAAGCATTTCTATTGCTTCTTCGTCTTCTATGTCGGCAATCTCCTGCTTCATAAACTCGGCAAGCTTTTCTGCTTCTTCATTAAATGCATTCTTTTCATCCTCCGAAGGAACAAAATCCGTAACGGCTTCTTCTTTCTCCGGTACAGGCTCCTCTGCCGCCGCAAGCTCTGCTTCCGCATCCGGTTCTGCTTCTTCAGGTTCTGTTTCTTTTCTCCTGCCCGTTATTCCGAGAATTACTCCTAAAACAACGACCACAACGGCAAGTATCACCGTCGTAATGACGAATATGTTCCTGAAGCTGAAAATATTATTTCTGTTTTCTTTTATATGCTGTGAATAGGTTCCTGTTTCACCGCTGCTCTCCGGTTCGGTTACGGTTTCTTTTTCCTGGCCGTCAAAGGAAGGCACATTCATTCTCTGTACACTGCCGTCCGTGCGGTCATAAGAATACCATGAAAATTCTTTTTTTCCGTTCATTCCGTAAAAATATATAAAATTTTCATCTGCCGAATCCTCATATCCTTTAATAAGGCTGTCGCCTATAAGAATGTCCTTTTCTTCACCATCAAGGGTTTCTCCCGCTTTACGACTGTCATATACGGTAAAACTTCCGTTTATTGAGCTGAAAGTAACATATCTGTAAAAATTATCTCCGTCATAAATATAAAATGCTCCTTCTTTTTCAGAGTCCGTAAGATACATAAGCGTGATTCCTAATGCTTCATTTCTGACAACCAGCACTTCTTTTCCGTTATATGTTCCAAGCTCCGCACTGTATCCTGCAGGAATTATGTCCTGTGAATAGTCCGATGAGACATTGTATTCTTTTCCGTCAATGCGTATTGCAATGTCTGCCGGCGGTTCGGTCGGCGGCTCGGTTGACGGCGGTTCGGTCGGCGGTTCAAGCCTTACTATGTTGACTTTATATGTCATGGCTTTTCCGTTCGGTGCATATGAAGTAATTGTAATATAATTGTTTCCCACGGCAAGTGCGGTATAATTTCCCGCAATTTCCACCTTTCCGCCCTGTGAACTCGGTGCAGAAACCGTTACGGAAGTAATTTCATTGCTTACATAACAGGTATAATCCATCGTCCATTTTGCAAAAGCCGGACTGAGTGTTGCCCCTCCTATCTGTATCCCGCTGAGTGTTGCATCATCTGAGCCGGTCTTCCATACCTTAACCGATGCCGTTCCAAGCGACGGATGGAATGCCTCCGGATCAGGGGAAGCATCCACAAACTGTACCTCCTGTATTGAAAACTGCGCCGTTCCGACCTGCTTTGCCGTGAATGTATATTCCCATTCAAGATATGTCGGACTGGTCATTTCCATGTAGGTTATCGGAATGACTCCGTCATATCCTCCGCATGAAAACATATTCTTGTCATATACAAGATTAAACTGTGCGGCACCTATTCCCTTGGAATAATTCAATGCCACCTTAACCGTAATGCTGCCGCCTTCAATTATGTTATCCGAGCTTACGCTTATTGTCAGTGAATTATCTGCCGCTCCGGCCATGTCTGCCGGAATAATCATTATTGCAAATACGAGTGCGGTAAAAATTCCAATAATCAGTTTTTTTAGCTTTTTCATAATATGTCATCCTACCTTGTCTGGTTAACAGGTGTTCCGTTAAGTATATAATTTTTTATTGATACGAAATCAAACAAATCTATTCCCTGGGATTTCGGATTCGTATCGGCTGCCGTCAGATATACTCCCTGAAGCTCCTTAATTCCTAAAATTTTGTTCTTAATCAGTACAAAATCCAGTAAATCAACTTTTCCGTCACCGTTAATGTCTCCGTATATTACAATATTATAGCTGTGCATACAGTTATCATTGGCATCACATATTTTAAGTATGTCTCCCGTGGCAATCACCGCATCCTGGGCCTTTACGTTACCATTTTTATCCGTAAAGACATATCTTCCGTTACTAATCGTCATTTTGGCTGATGCACTTTTTACGGTATCACCTATCGCAAAATTCTGCACATTGTTATCTTTTACGGTAATACTGTTGAGACTGTATTCGGTTTTCGTGTATCTGTATATGCACACGGTATATGTGGTTTTTGCGGATGTATCATCCTCGGACGGATACACGTTAATGGTTATGACATTCTTCCCTTCATGCAGATATATCTCCGGATTATCATCTTTTCTTATGACATACTCTTCATAAACCCTGTGATTTATTCCGGATTCTGACGTTTCATAAGACTCCTCGGCAGGCTCTGCCGTTGTCTCCTCCGTGTTCTCCCGTGATGCTTCCGGTGTCGTGGTCTCTTCCGTCGTTTCCTGTGCTGTGGTTTCTTCCGTCGTTTCCTGTGCCGTCGTCTCTTCCGTACCGGTTTCCTCATTCACCGGCGGTTCATACACAATATCCGCATTGGTAAGGACTACTTTGGCATAATCCGTTTCCGTCGCATAATCCAGTTTTATTTTTTCCACATCATTGCCTACATACTGCTCATAAGAGGTGGTCAGCTTATCAAAATTACCCGTAAATCCTCCGGATGAGGTTGCAAGTGATTTAAAGAGTGTGCTTCCTGCGGAACGTGTTACGTTCAGCGTATATGTCTTCGAGGTTCCAAACTCCGACGTACATTTTATAAGATATGTATTATTTCCGACTGCAACATCATATGTTCCTGTTCCCGATATTGCCGCCTTATTTGAAATTGACGTTGCATTTACCGTTATTTTATTAACCGCATAAGGAATTACAATACTGTATGTATCCGTATCCATATTAAAGGTAGGCGTTATTGCCAGATCCGACGTATTGCCGAATAAATCCGTTCCCTTTACCGTTATTCCCGAGAGCTTGTAGTTCGGATTGGTCGTGTCATATACCGGCTGCGGTCTGCTGCACGCGGTTTCCGGCATATTCCCGTATACCGGTATTCTGAATGTATGCGATAAGTCAAGCATTCCCGCCGATTTATACGCATTCATAACCGTATAGCCTTCATTGACCGGAGCTAACAGGTTCTGCATATACTGCTTCCAGTACAGATATTTCTCGTTAACCACGCTGAATTTCTGAAAATAAAGCGTGTCCTGTCCGATTGCTATATATCCTGATACAAATTTTTTGGCACCGCCCATTATTGCAAGATAAGGGGTTGTCCAGCCTTCCTTCACCGCTTCTTTACCGGCATTATTGATAATCTCATCCCTGCCGGTTCCGCTTGCCCCTATATTAAAAAAATTGTAATATACCGTTTCACCGTCCTGCTTTGCATGAAAGGTATTTCCGCCGTCACTGCTTGACACTCCGCAGCCGAGAGTATCCGTAAGCTCATATGTTCCGCTTGCGGAATTATATGTTCCCCTGCCCTTTTCCTGAAATAGCCTTGTACACAGACTTATCGGATTAACATTATAGGTCTGTGCAGCTTCCAGCAGTACATCCGCATAACTTCTTCCGTTGCTCCCCGGAACCCTTGCATAATCGCAGTCCATAAATGTATCTTCCATCATGCTTACGAGTATGCTTTTAGTGTGGCTTTCCGAATTATAACCCAGCTGTTCAAACATGAATATGCTTGTCTCATTAATCCAGTTTCTCGGATCCATAATATATTCCACTGCCGACGTTGATGCCTGTGCCCAGCCGCTGTCAAACCGTACCCATGCATCATTGCTCCAGTTATACGAGCCCGTTATTTCCGTTGCCTTCCATGAAGTAGGCGTATAATACCAGTATTCTCCTCCGTCAGAGGATACATCCACACCCTTGAGTGTCATTTTGCTTAATGTTCCTCCGGTAGTGCTTGAATAGAACGGAACAAGATTCCTTGACAAAACCATTTCATTCTTCAATACTTCATCCCAGTCAAGTCCCGTGTTCACTGCTTCAAACCTCCAATTAGGGTGAAGCTCATGCAGTGCCGTAAGATACGGTCTGTATGAAAGCGGAAAGCTCTCAAGCGTCATCTGGAAATCTGCTTCTGCATAAGCTTTAACCGCTTCATAGGCTGAAGCCATGGTAAACGTCATTATGAAAGCCATTACAAAGGCTGTGATTTTTCGTATCGTGTTTCTGAATCTCTTTGTCATTATGTCATCGCCCATACTTTTCTTTTACCTGACCTATTATAAAAAAATATGCAGGAAAGGTCAACCACAAGGGATATTTTACCACGTTTCTTTCTGTGAATTTTTTGTGTATGTAAGGCATTAAAGTGCGAAAAGAAAGCTGCCGCTTCAGCGGCAGCTCCCATACTCTGCTATTTTACGATTCCGATAATACTGTTAATATCTTCCACTTTCTTATCTCTCATATATTGTTCAATGCCCTCAATTATGTTAAGGGTTGTCCGTGGATTATGAAAATTTGCCGTTCCGACCGAAACAGCCGTCGCTCCTGCCAGAATGAATTCAATCGCATCCTCGGCACATGATATTCCGCCCATACCGATTACCGGTATCTTTACCGCATTTGCAACCTGATATACCATTCTTACGGCAACCGGTTTAACCGCAGGACCTGAAAGTCCTCCCGTCTTATTGGCAACCGCAAAGGTCTGTCTGTTAATGTCTATCTTCATGCCGGTAATCGTATTGATAAGTGACAGCACATCCGCTCCGCCTGCTTCCGCAGCCCTTGCCATTTCCGTTATGTCGGTAACGTTCGGACTGAGCTTCATTATGACAGGCTGTTTTGCCGCTTTCTTAACGGATGACGTTATATGCTCAATGCTTGCCGCATTCTGTCCGAATGCGATTCCGCCCTCCTTAACATTAGGGCAGGAAATATTAATTTCAAGCATGTCAACAGGCTCGTCCGCAAGACGCTCTACCACTTCAAGATAATCCTTTTCCGACCTGCCGCAGACATTCACTATGACTGCAGTATCATACTGTTTAAGGAACGGTATGTCTCTCTCACAGAATACGTCAATTCCCGGATTCTGGAGACCTATCGCATTAATCATTCCTCCGTACGTCTCTGCTATTCTCGGTGTGGGATTACCCGGCCACGGAACGTTGGCAACGCCTTTTGTAACAACTGCGCCAAGCCTGTTCAGGTCCACAAATTCCGAATATTCCATTCCCGAACCAAAGGTTCCGGACGCCGTCATTACGGGATTCTTCAGTTCAACTCCTGCAAGATTAACTCTTGTATTCATCAAAGTTCAACCTCCTTAACGTTAAATACCGGACCATCTTTACATACCCTCGCATTATTTACTCCGGAATGTCTGTCAATACCGGTTGTCCTGCACACGCATGCAAGACACGCACCTATTCCGCACGCCATTTTTTCTTCAAGTGACACATATGCCTCTATTCCTTTTTCCATGGCATATGCCTTAATCCCTCTCAGCATCGGAGTAGGTCCGCAGGCATATATTACCCTTCCGCTAATGTGAGCCTGTTCCATGGCATCAATAACGGTACCTTGTATTCCCATGCTTCCGTCATCCGTAGCAATGGTAACATTACCGAAGGCTTTCAACTCATCCGCAAGGAAGGTATTTCCATCCCTGTATCCAAGTACAATTTCCTTGCTGCAGTCAAGCCTTCTTGCAAGCTCAAGCATCGGAGGTATCCCTATGCCTCCTCCTATGAGAATGGCATCCGTATCATTTTTAAGCGGAAATCCGTTCCCCATCGGTCCTATTATTCTTACGTCATCTCCTGCCCTGTATGTTGAAAATTCACGCGTACCGTCTCCCGCAATTCTGTATACAATCCTTAACCCGGAACCTGAGGTCTCGCATATGCTTATCGGTCTCGGAAGAAGTCTGGATGCGTCCTTCGTATATACGGATATAAACTGTCCCGGAACGGATTTCTCCGCTATATTACAGGTATCCAGCCACATATCAAATATTCCGTCACCGATTTTTTTCTGACTGATTATTTTTGCTTTTTCTTCAAATTTCATGTATTCAACCTCTTGCCGAATTAATGTCTTCAATCATGTCCAGTGCTGCCTGTCTTGATGCGTCGGCATAATTAGTGCTTCCGAATGAAGAGTATTTTTCCTGCTTATATGCACATATGATGCCCCGTGAACTGTTCACTATGGCACCGAGTCCGTCATCATTAAAATAATGAACAAGGTCCTTGCCCTGTCCTCCCTGTGCACCGTATCCCGGCACAAGAATGAGTGTCTTTGGCATTATTTTACGGAGAAGCTTTCCCTGCTCAGGATAGGTTGCACCTACCACGGCTCCCACATAGCTGTATCCGTCGCCCATACATTCTTCACCAAGCCGTGCCACCTGCTCTCCTACATATTCATAGAGAGGTCTTCCGTCGGAAATCCTGTCCTGAAGCTCACCACTTGACGGATTGGAGGTCTTAACGAGTACAAAAATACCCTTATGCTCTTCTCTGCATACTTTTATAAAAGGGTTGATTCCGTCACTTCCGAGATACGGATTAACAGTAACAAAATCCTCATCAAAAGGAGTGTATGCACTGCTTCCTACATTCACCCTGCCGATATGGCCCACGGCATATGCCTCTGATGAGGAGCCTATATCACCCCTCTTAATATCTCCTATTACCACAAGTCCTTTTGATTTGCAGTAATCCACTGTTTTTTTGAATGCAGCGATTCCCGGAACCCCGAACTGCTCATACATTGCAATCTGCGGTTTAACGGCCGGAACAATATCACATATTGCATCCACGATTCCCCTGTTGTACTCAAAAACCGCTTCTGCAGCTCCTTCAAGCGTCTCTCCGTATTCCCTGAAAGACCTGCTTAAAATATGCTCCGGTATATATGAAAGCATCGGATCAAGTCCCACCACCACCGGAGAATTCATCTTTTTTATTTTGGAATTTAAAATGTCTATCATATTATGCTTCCTTTCTTTCGTATATTATCTTTCCGCCTGCTATCGTATATTTAACCATACCCCTGACTCGTCTTCCGTCAAAAGGCGTATTGTGACCCTTAGACACGAGATCCCTGCGGTCAATGACATATTCCTTCTCAGGGTCCATTACGGTAATGTCTGCCGGTGCTCCCGGAAGGAGTGTTCCCCTGTTAATTCCTGCTATGCGTGCCGGATTGTAACTCATCTTCTCCACCATCTGCATTGGTGTAAGATAACCGCCGCATACAAGCTCGGTATATGTAAGTGACAGGCTTGTCTCAAGCCCCGTAATTCCAAACGGTGCCGACGCAACCGGCTTCTTCTTCTCTTCTTCGGAATGAGGGGCATGATCCGTGGAAATAACATCCATTATTCCGTCTCTCAGACCTGCCTTCAGTGCTTCGACATCCTCCCTGCTCCTTAACGGAGGATTCATCTTATAATCAGCATTATCCTCTCTTATATCTTCATCACATAAGGTAAAATGATGAGGACATACCTCTCCGGTTACCTTCAATCCTTCCTTCTTCGCAAGCCGTATCATTTCAACACTGTCCTTCGTGGAACAGTGGCACAGATGCAGCCTGCATCCGGTTTCCTTGGAAAGCAGTATATCCCTTGCCGCAATTACGTCTTCGACCGCATTGGATATTCCCTTTACACCGAGAAGCCTTGATGCATTGCCTTCATTCAATGCCCCGCCGTTGACCATGTTTCGGTCTTCACAATGTGCAAATACTGCTACTCCGCACTCTGCCGCCGCCTTCATCGCCATACGGTATACCTGACTGTTCATTACGGACTTTCCGTCTTCACTTACCGCCACGATTCCTGCGTCACGGAGCGCCTTAATGTCAGTCGGCTCACTGCCAAGCTGTCCCATTGTAACCGACGCAACGGGAAATATATTGATAAGCGAATCCCTCTGTGCAATTTCTCTGATCTTCTCAACCATTTCAACGCTGTCAATTACGGGATTCGTATTAGGCATGGTAAAAACACTGGTAACACCTCCGCGTGCCGCCGCCATGCTTCCTGTCTTAATCGTCTCCTTATATTCAAAGCCCGGTTCCCTGAAGTGCACGTGCAGATCCACAAGCCCCGGCATTACAAAGCATCCTGATGCATCAATTATCCCGTCTGCAGCAGCATCACCGCAGTCAGCGTCAGTAATGATGCCGTCCTCTATAAGAATATTATACAATCCGTCTTTTCCTGATGCAGGATCAATAACGCGTCCGTTCTTAATTATAGTTCTCAATGTATAACTCCTGTTCTTGTCAGGTCATCTATTATTCCCTGAAATTCAATATATTCCGGAAGTTCTTCTTCCTTAACCCACTTATATCCGCAGCATTCCTCCGACAGAACAATGACTTCCTCATCAGTGGTGCATAAAACGGCAATACCAAGATATCTGTTGTCGCCAAGAGTATAAGTCCATGTATACGGAACAGAAACAACATCTGCGTCCAGTCCCGTACTGTCATATATATATCTCAGCGCCGTTGCTTCAGGTGTATCCTCCCCTTCTAATGCGGTATCAAAAAAACTCCATTGATACGGCTCATCAATTCTGTCATCCAGCCACTTCCTGATTATGAGAAACTCATCATTCCTCTTCAATATTCCTTTAACCTTAACTCTGTATCTTTCCATAAAAACCACCATTTTTCCCAGATAACAAGATTATACCTTAATAACAATAAGGTTGCAACAACAGCTTATCCTATTCTGACGGCTGCCGGTCCGTCGTAAAACGCATCCCTGTATCTCTCAGTGGAAAATACCATTTTATCACCGTCATCAAACAGGCTTCCGCTTACGGTTCCCCCGGTAACAATGCTTTTTACACCGTTCCTGCACAGATATGCAAGCCTGAACTCGCCGCCAAAATGGCCATCCATGGTATCCGCCTGAAAGTCGGAAAAGCTCTTTACCATGATGTAATCCCCTCGGCACAGCTCTTCCATACTCACCGTTCCGTTGGTACATCTTATACATTCGTACTCACCGGTCTGTTCTTCACCTACATATGACATAAAAGGCACCGTTCCGTGAATACCCGCTACAACACCATCCCTGACAAGCTCACGCTCCGTCATCGGAATGCCCTCATCACTGAACGGTTTTCCCGAATATCCGCTGATGTTAAGGCGCTCGCCACTGACATCTTCCTGTATGACAAAGCCTTTTTTATATGGAGAATATCCCGGATAAATATATGATGCATTGCATCTGTCGAGATAAAAGCCTAAAAGCTCACGGACATTTTTGTCCGTAATGATAACCGGTATCCCCGACAAATCCGCCGGAGCCTTGACTGCCGCCGCCCTGTCCTTAACACTGTTAAGCGCATTTACAGCCTTATCCCTTATGGCAGACACCTCAGGGCAGTCATAATTAAAATCATGATACTGCTCCACATCATTGTCATCCGTTATGCACTGCACAACAAATTCCCCTTCTATTCCTGTTTTTGTATATGATACAAGGCAGCCTGCAGAGTCCGTGATTTTAACACTTTTTCTTATTGCAGAAATCTCGGCGGAATTGATAAAAGCACCCTCTGTCAGCTTCTCTGCGTCATACAGTGCTTCTGCCATGGAAAACGCCCACCTGCGGAGATCCTCTTTTTCCGTCTCCCTGCATGAGCTGATTCCTGCCGGAAGCTCAAAATAAGGATTTTTAACGTATCCCGCCGAATTATATGCTGACAGGATACTCTTTTCCATTTCTTCGTAATCCATGCACGGATACAGATACACATCGGACGAACCTCTGAATGAATCAAAATCCCTGTACACACGCAGTCGTATTTCACGGACGTTTCTGCTTCTTATAAGGTCTGTTCTGTGTTTTACGAAAAAAAGCTCAGCAGATTCCCTGATTTCATCATAAATCCCATAATTTTTAATATTGTTTTTATTTAAAATTTCAATAATCCTGTCTGTCATATATGCCGCCTATCCTAAATCTATGGTTGCTTTAATGTATGGTCCGCCGTCGGATACCTTAACCCACTCCTTGTATCCCTTGCCGCAGAAGCCTGCTCCCGACAGCTCCGTTTTTTCCGACATCATCGTTATGGATTTTAAAAGCTCCGGTACATAACCGCTCAAAACCACGGGCGAAAAAATTCTGCCGGTAAACCTGCCGTCTGCAATTTCCCTTGCAATATTTACCATGCACTGAATTCCCCAGTTTTTGGGGTCTTCCATTCCGCAGGTGGCATTTTCAAGCATAAAGCCGTATTTTACTGATGCAATCATATCCTCCGGTGAGTCTGTACCGCCTTCAAAAAAAGTATTCGTCATTCTTGTATATGCCTTATGCTCATAATTCTCACGTCTTCCGTTGCCTGTTGCGGGAACATTCAGGAGCATCGCAGTCTGTGCATCGTTAATTCCCCTTCTCAGAATACCTTTTTCAATAATCACGGTATCTCCTGCCCCCGTTCCCTCATCATCAAACATATAACTTGCCGCTTCTGATGCTGCCCTGCCTCCGTCATGCATGGTCACCAGCGGAGATGCAACATATTCTCCCATATATTCTGCAGCAAGTGCTCTGTCCTTGACAAACATATCCATCTCAACGCCATGGCCGAAGGCTTCATGGACAATCATTCCGGTAACATCAGGCGCACATATGCATTCATATCTTCCCGGCAGCATTTTTTCGGCTTTTGTCAGCAAAAGTGCCGTTTCTGCCGCCGCAGGTATGTCATCATCCATCTTATTAAGGATATCCGTGCCTCCGGAATTGGAATATCCTTTAAAATAAGTTCTTATTATGCCGTCTTTTTCAGACATAATGGAAAGTGCTCCCGTCATCCATATAAAATGCTCCGTCAAATCCCTGTGCGGGGATATAAATGTCTTCTCATATTCCTGATATGCGGCTCCGACCCTGCAGTCCTTTATTCCTTCCTTCACATTAAGACCATGTTCCCTGATTTCAGTAAGCTTTCGGAGAATGGCCTCATCACCGCACGCTTCCGGATGGTCATGAATTATGAATCCACTGTAACATTCCCATTCCTTATCCTCCATGCAGCCGCAGCCGCCGGTTTCAAAGCTTTTTTCCGCATCCTCATAATACCTGAAATTATTCTCAATATTCTCCAGTATGCTGTCGGCCTCTTCATAATCCGGTCTGTTGAAAGAATATTCAGTATAATTTTTCCCGTCATATGCCCTGATTACACATCCTCCGGAGCACAGCAGGGAATCCTCCTTTACATTCATTCCCTGTGCCGACACGGAATACCGCCTGCCTCTCTTCTTCTCCCACAAAAGTGAGGCATAAGGATATCTGTTCCACAGCTTCTCCATAATATTTTTAAGAAGCAGATAATCCCTGAATTCATTCAGCGAATCAAATACCTTATATACCAGTCCGTCCGTTTCTTCCGTTTCAGGCTGTACATCCGGAATCATTATTGTCTTCAGGCCTGCTGCCGCAGCTGCACGGACACCGTTATGGGAATCTTCCACACCGTATGCGTCACATGGATTTACTGACAGCATTTCGCATGCCGCAAGATATATGTCAGGCGATGGTTTCCCGTGTTCAACCATGTCACCGCCAACCGTCACGTCAAAATATTCCGTCAGTCCCGTTGCTTCAAGATTCCTTATTATAACTTCTGTCCTTGATGAAGACGCTATTGCCGTTGCGGCCCCGAAACGCTTTAAGGTTTTAAGCAAATCAAGAGTTCCTCTCATGAGAGGAACTCCTTCTTCCGTGATATGTCTGTTAAATATTTCTTCCTTGAGTGAATAGAATCGTTCAATGGGGAAATTCTCACCGCAGCATTCCTTAAGAATACCAATCTGGTCTGCCTTATTGGTTCCGATACACTTCGCAATAGGTTCTTCAAAATCCTCGAATCCGAGTATTGACGCAGCCTCCCGCCATGTTCTTATATATATTTTCTGTGTGTCGAAAAGCACACCATCCATATCAAATACAACTGATAACATTCCGTCTCCCTTATGCATTCAGCATTATTTTTTCACTCTTTATCGCCCTTGTCATAACAGCAACCGCTATTATTGCACATCCGTATGTAACTGCAGCAGCGGCAGTGAACTGAAGCATTGTCATGTCCATTGTAAATATACCCTTAAATGCAACAGAGGTATTATAAAGCGGAATAAGGTAGCTTACCGTCGATGCTGAATCACCCGTATACATGGTAGCCATTCCGGCAACCATTATTACTATATACAGAGGCATTATAAACGCCTGTGCTTCCTTTACGTCCTTCGCAAATACCGAAACCAGTCCGATTAATGCGACATACAGCCATGTAACTCCTATAATCAGTATAACGAGCTGTGCAATCTGGGTACCGCTGAAATTAAGCGACAGACCCTCAAGCTGTTCTCCCATTCCGTTCTGCGTCATGGCATACATCATGACACCTGCAACGGACAGAATGTACACTGCTGCCGAAATAACTGACACTATTCCGAGTCCGGTAACCTTGCCCATTATAATCTGTGAACGCTTAACGGGACTTATAAGGAGATTCGCCATGGTTCCCCTTTCTTTTTCACCGGCAACGGAATCAACACCCAGTCCCATGGCTCCTGCAAACAGCATAATCGTTACAAAATAAGGAACCATCATCCCTAACATCTTGCCTGTTGCCTTTTTTTCATCCTGAACAACCATGTCGGGATTATCACTGTCAACGGTATATATCTGCGCATAGTCTGCGTTTTCAAAACGTTCTTCCAAAAGAATGTTCCTGTAACGTTCAAGGTATATTTCCGTAAAACGTTCCCTTCCTTCAACCGAATTATCCTCGGAAGGATTATAATATGTCTTAATCTGCTGAACGGCACTCTTATCTTCACCGTTGAATACCTCTTCAAAATCCTTCGGAAATTCCACAATTACATCCACGATGCCGTCAAGAAGATGCTCCTTCATCTCGTCAAACGATGATTTGTATCCCACATATGTAATGCTACATTCTTCAAATTCATGCATCATATCAATGAAGTTACTCGGGGCACCTATAACATATGCTACGGTCATGTGTGTCTCTATCTTTTCTTCTGATTTGTTAATTATGGAAAACATAATTATAAAAATTCCGCATATCATTATTACCGGCAGAATAAACATGGAAAAAATCATCTTCCTGTCGCCGAATACCCTCTTTAATTCCTTAGATAAAATCACTTTAAATCCCATTATGCATTCTCCTTATGGTTAGCCTTGTAAAGTTCAAAAAAAGCATCTTCGAGGTCATCTGCACCGTTCCGGCTGCATATTCCTTCAACCGTATCTTCACATACCTTATGTCCGTCTATTATAATGCCTATCCTGTCGCATAATTTCTCTGCCTCACTCATGATATGCGTGGATATGATTACAAGCTTGCCCATATCCTTAAGCTTCTTAAGATAATCCGTAACAAGACGTGCAGTAATAATGTCAAGTCCTGAGGTCGGCTCATCAAATATTACTATCTCCGGGTCATGAACGAGTGATACGGCTATTGCCGCCTTCTGCTTCATTCCGGTTGACAGCTCTTTAATTTTCTTATCCTTAAAGTCCTTAATCCCAAAATATTCAAAATACTGTTCCTTCCTTGCCGAAAGCGTTTCCGCATCAACCTTGTGGAGCTTACCGAAAAAATCAAAGAGATAATCCGGCGAAAACTGCGGATCAAGCTTAATGTCATTGGTAAGAAAGCCTATCTTCTCCCTTACCTTATCCGCATCCTTAACGGTATCATACCCGCATACGCTTACACTGCCCTCAGTCGGATTAAGAAGCGTTGCTATACATCTGAGTGTCGTGGTCTTGCCGGCTCCGTTAGGTCCTAAAAGCCCGTATATCTCTCCCGGAACCGCCTTTATCGAAACATTTTCCACGGCAGTCTTTGTCTTTTCCTTAGTTCTGTCCTTCTTCATCTGCTTTGCCGAAAGCCTGTATATCTTGGTCAGATTCTTTATTTCTATCATAAACTGTTCACTTTCCTTCTGTTTTTTTGAATTATATCACAATTATATAAACTTGCAAACGTCATTTTTTTTTATTATAATTTTCTCCATAATACATTATGCAAGGACAAAATGACATGAAAAAAATTACTGCAATACTTATTTCACTGGCAACCGCATTAAGCCTTACCGCATGCGGTTCGCACGGCAGCACTGATAATACGGATAAAGACATAATAACGATTGCATCCCTTAAGGGGCCGACCTCAATAGGACTTGTAGGCCTGTACTCGGAATCGGACAACGGCAATACCGACAACATCTACGATTATGGTATATACGGAACGGCAGATGAGATAACGGGCAGTCTCATAAAGGGAGAAACCGACATTGCTGCAATACCTGCAAACCTCGCCTCCGTACTGTATAACAAAACGGACGGCGGAATCAAAATAGCCGGAATCAACACTCTCGGCGTACTCTACATTCTTTCAAATGACGGTACGGTAAGCAATGTAAGTGACCTTAAAGGCAGAACCATATATGCAACGGGACAGGGAACCACTCCTGAATATACACTGCGTCATATACTTACCGCTAACGGAATCAGCCCTGATGAGGACGTGGAAATTATATATTACAAGGAAGGGTCGGAAGTCATATCTGCCGTTTCCGCAATGAACAGTGCGGTCATAATGCTGCCGCAGCCGTATGTAACGATAGCACTTAACAGGCTTCCGGGATATTCCGTTTCATTGGATCTTACGGAGGAATGGGAAAAAACCGATGACACCGGCACGATTGTAACGGGAGTTATTGTTGCCGCAACGGATTTTATCGAAAAGAATCCTGAAGCATTTGAAAAATTTCTTGAAGAATACAGTAAATCGGTTGATTTTGCAGTCAGTAATCCTGAAGAATGTGCAGAGCTTCTTGAACAATACGACATATTTAAAAAGGACGTCGCACTGAAAGCACTTCCTTATTGTAATGTAACCCTGATAACGGGAAAGAGTGCAGTGTCACTTCTTACGGGATATCTTGAAGTACTTTATGATGCTGCCCCTTCATCCGTAGGCGGTGCAGTACCGGGTGAAGAAGCATATTACATTACTGATTAAAGCATAAAGGTGAAGGCATGAAAAAAAAGTTTTTCCATACATTATTTTCCATAATTCTATGGCTTTTGATATGGCATACCGCCTCGCTTATAATTGGCAATTCAGTTTTTCTTCCTTCTCCGTTATATACCCTGAAATCACTTGTAAGTCTGTTCAGGGTACCGGAATTTTACAAAAGCACCGGTAATACGCTTAAAAGGATTGCTGCCGGCTTCGCCATTGGCATATCTTCCGGTATTCTGCTCACGGCGGCGTCTTCGCTTCATCCTCTTGCGGAAGCGGTTATATCACTTCCCGTAAAAATCATCAGGTGCGTGCCGGTTGCCTCGGTGGTAATACTCTCACTTTTGTGGTTTAAGTCCTCCGGACTTTCAATTTTCATATCCGCAATAATGGTTATGCCGGTAATTTATACCGGACTTATGGAAGCAGTTCACGGCACGGACCCTAAGCTGCTTGAAATGGCACGTATTTACCGTATGCCGTTTTTTAAAAAGGTCTTATACATATATCTTCCGTCCTTGGCGCCGGCACTTATTTCCTCGATTTCAATTTCAGCCGGATTTGCATGGAAATCCGGCGTTGCCGCAGAAATAATCGGACTTGTGAGAAATACAATAGGCAACAGCCTGTACATATCCAAAATGTACCTTGAAACCGGAGATATGTTCGCATGGACGCTTGTTACCATACTTTTAAGCATCTGCTTTGAAAAGCTGATTACCTTTACGGTAAAATTTTTACTAAAAAAAACCGGAGCATTATATTATGAAACCACTGATACAGATACAAAATCTCACAATAAAATATAATGATAACATCGTACTTGAAGATTTTTCATATGATTTTTATGAAGGAATATATGCCGTAACCGGACCTTCCGGTATTGGCAAAACCTCCCTTGCCCACGCCGTTGCGGGAATAATTCCTTACTCGGGTAAAATAATTTCCGTTCCGGGCTTACGTCAGTCAGTGGTATTTCAGGATAACAGGCTTCTTGAAGGTCTGTCCGTGATAAAGAATCTGTGCATACCGTCAGGCTGCACGAAAGAGCAGGCACTAAAAGCCATTAATGATACCGGTCTTGCCGGAAATCACAACACACCGGTATACAGGCTCAGCGGAGGAATGAAACGCCGTGTTGCAATACTCCGTGCCATACTTACTCCGTCAGACGTGATTATAATGGATGAACCGTTTACGGGGCTTGATAAAGAAATTAAAATACGTGTAATGCAGTATGTAAAAGAAAATACCTCCGGCAGAATCATGATATTGATAACTCATGATATGTCGGAGGCAGAATATTTCAATTCCGAAATATTAAGGCTTACTTAGGCAGCCTGGAAGCAAGGGTGTATTGATTCCTTCCGTTTTCTTTTGAAAAATACAGTGCCTTATCGGCTCTCATGTATAATTCCGAATAATTCTCTACGTCCCTTGTGGACGCAATACCCACACTGACTGAAATCTTAGCCTTCTTACCATCGGCTTCAAATTCCATGTCCATCTTATTACATAAATCCTTTCCGAATCTGTTAAGATCTTCATCTGAGGTCTGACCGGTTACGAATGCTATAAATTCATCTCCTCCGTATCTTCCCAGATATGCTGCCGGAAATACAAGACGCATGGTTCCCGCAAGTGTCTTTAAAGCCTCATCCCCTGCCAGATGTCCCAGAGTATCATTTACATTCTTAAAATAATCCATGTCAATCAGGAATAATGCTCCCTCTACTCCCGAAGACCTGCCGGATATAAATTCTTCTATAAGTGCATCAAACGAGCGTCTGTTATAAAGTCCCGTAAGACCGTCTCTCTTAGCCTCTGAGCTTATATGCTCCTTCTCACGCTTTTCATTGTATAACTGCTTTACAAATTTCATCTTATTGGCTTCTTCTTCGCGCAGACGGCGTGTCGCCTTCTCATTATCAATCTTAAGCTGTTTTGCCTCAGCAAGATTATTCTTAACAATGTTGAATGAGCCTGCTATTGCAGCTATTTCATCATCCGAACCGCAATCCAGATCCTTCATGCCCGTATATCCGTCTTCAAACTGTTTTGCCCATTCACTTATGTCACGGATAGGCTGTGCAATTCTCCTCTTCGCATAAGAGACAATATAGAACGAAAGTCCCGTAAAAGCAGCCAGCGTAACCATCATAACGGCAATGGAAATATATATGGTAATCTTATTGGTATAATAACGTGAATTGCCTGTTGATATAATTCTTGCCATAAATTTGTTAATTGCGGAATTTATATCGGTAAGCTCGGCTGACAGTTCAGAAACTGCCTGTTCCCTGTTCTCATCCTCTGCCTCGTATATTGCCTTGAGGCTTGCCGGAATATCCTTGACAATGACGCTGTATGTATTCTCGATTTCCTTAATCTCCGAACCCTTAAAATCAAATCTTATGCTGTATACTTCATCAAAAGCATCGCTTAATTCTTCATACCGTTCAGCCAGATTATTATAATTAAATTCGCTGTCCACCACATTATACTTCTGAAATTCCACATTCATTCGTCCGAGCGCCTCGGAAAAACATGAAACCGTATAATATCTGTTCGTATAATACTTAATGCTGTTCGTATAACACCTTGTGGAATTGATTATGCATAACAAAATGGCGATGATAATAATTATCATCGGTACAAATATCATTGTAAAATGTCTGCATATGGATTTACTGTACTTATTCATTGACTTTTCTCCCAAAATAATATACTATCAGACTACCACTTTTCGACATGAAATTCAACCATAATTAATCTGACAGGAGCAGATATGTGCCCATATATTAATATTTTTGGCAAAAATCTTCCATCATACAGTATTATGGCACTCGCAGGCGGAATTGCAGCCATGATATATGCCGCCGTAATTTCCGTCCGCAAAAATACGGACTTTTACAGAATGGTATATTTTATGCTGTTCGGCATTCCCTTTATGCTGGCAGGCGGTATGCTGCTGTATTACGTGACAAGAATCAGTGACATTGCACGCGTACTTCCGTATATCTTTTCTGATTTCAGATATTTTCTGACTTCATGCAGTCCCGGGCTTGTCTTCTATGGAGGGCTCTATGGATTTTTCACCGGCCTCATGGTATATCATGTGAAATATTCTGAGGATGTGCGTGAGCTTTTAAGATATACAGTTCCCGCAATACCGCTTTTTCATGCCTTCGGCAGGGTCGGATGTTACCTTGCAGGCTGCTGTTACGGCATAAACGGTTTTCCAATCCAGCTTGCAGAATCAGGCAGCAATGCCGTTATTTTCATAATACTGTGCTTTATTTCAGAAAAATGCCGCCGTAACTATACTCCTGCAGGCGTATATTTTGTCATGTACGGTACGGTCAGATTCGTGCTTGAATTCTTCCGCGGTGATGAGATAAGGGGTTTTTTCCTTCATCTGTCAACCTCGCAGTGGATTTCACTTATTACCGTTCCTCTTGGTATATACATTCTTTTAACGCCTGAAGAAAAAAACTTTTTAAATAAATGGTATAAATGACTTGCATAATTTGAAATTATTTATTATAATATTTTTTGCGTGCTGGCATGGCGCAGCTGGTAGCGCAACTGATTCGTAATCAGTAGGTCATGGGTTCGAATCCCATTGTCAGCTTGAAAAACAGGACACCGGTACATACGGTGTCCTGTTTTTTATTTACGTGAGCAATGTTTCAAGAAAACGGTCTTCTATTTCTTCCGTTATTCTGTCAGGGTCGCTGCCCTGTTCCACCGGAACGAATCCGCCTGCCATTGATGCGTGTCCGCCTCCGGTCCCCATACCCTTTAAGGCACTGTTGGTTATTTTACCGGCATCAAGTCTTCCGGTACTTCTTACCGACAGCTTGATTCCGTCCTTTTTTAATGAATACACAACCGAAAAATCCACTTCAACAAGATCCAGCATGAAATCCGACACGGATGCAATAAGTCCCTCAGGACAGTCGCGTCCTGTATTGGCAAAGCTTATGTTATTATATACTTTTATGCTGTTAATGGCGTTGGCATATGCTTTCAGGTCCATAAGACTTATCGAGCAGTGTTCAAGAGAACGCAGAACATCCTTATCGGCAAGCTTAAACAGCCTTCCGTATGCTTTAATGTCTTCTTCTGAGGTGCCCCTTGACAGTCCGAGCGTATCCATCCTTATTCCGTACATCAGGGCTGTCGCTGACTTCCTGCTGATAGGAATATCATTATCAAAATAATATCCGGCAATAATTGTTGCACAGGCTCCCATTTCAGGTCTTATGTCCGAAAAGCGGTATCCTGCACCTGTGAAGGTCGGATGGTGGTCAATGCATATTATTTCTATACCATCTGTATCTATTATGTTGGAATTGCCTTTTTGTGAATCCACGAGGATTATTTCATCCGTGGGACACAAATCATCAGGTGAATCTATCCTCGTCATCTCTATTCCAAGTGCTTTAACCATTCCATTAGTACTGTATCTCTCAATTCCTCCTCTGTAACATATGGATGAGCTTATGCCATATATATCCAGCAGTTCCGACAGACCATATGCTGACGCAATGGCATCAGGGTCGGGAAAATCATGTGTCTGTATATATACATGATTTCCTGTTATATTTTTAAGTATTTTTTCAAAACGGTTCATATGCTTCCTCCATTACCCATTCCTCACAATTATATATCCTGAAAGTAGCCAATTCAATATAATAACATAAAATAATATATATATGAATTATAAGGGAGATTAAATGACTGCTCTTGATATTATCGGCGTAAATTATTCTTATCATACCAAAAAAGGTGAAACTCCCGCACTCAGGGACATTAATCTGTCCGTAAAGCAGGGGGAATTTATATCCGTTGTAGGTCCGTCAGGCTGCGGCAAGTCCACGCTTCTCTCACTGGTTGCCGGAATTATCATTCCCGAATCAGGAAGCATATCGGTTAATGGCGGAGTAGGATATATGCTCCAGCATGACCATCTGTTTGAATGGAGAACGGTATATGAAAATATCCTTTTAGGACCCGAAATCCGGAAATTAAAAAACTGTGAAAGCACGGCAATGCATTTCCTTACCCGGTACGGACTGGCTGATTTTAAAAATTCAAAACCATCCCAGCTCTCAGGCGGTATGCGGCAGCGTGCGGCGCTGATACGCACGCTTATGCTTAATCCTGATATTCTTCTCCTTGATGAGCCTTTTTCCGCCCTCGATTACCAGACACGCCTGACCGTCTGTGACGATATCAGTTCCATTATACGAAACGAGGGAAAAACGGCAATTCTTGTTACCCATGACCTTGCAGAAGCCATATCTGCCGGCGACATGGTATATGTTCTTTCAAAAAGGCCCGGACATTTTATTAAAAAAGTTGAAATGGATTTTCCGCCGGAGCTGACTCCGTTTATGAGAAGAAACTGCCCTGATTTTAATGATTATTTCAACATATTATGGAAGGAGATGAGTGATAATGCATGAATGTTCTTCAGATTTTCATAAAAAATACCTGAAAAAAGTTAAGCTTCATAAATATGCCGTCATTATTATGAGAATAACGCTTGCCATCCTGTTTATCGCCTTGTGGGAGATAACGGCACGTACCGGATTAATAGATTCATTTATATTCAGCAGTCCTCAAAGAATGGTCAGATGCTTCATAAAGCTGTCCCGTAACGGCATGATATACAGACATATATGGATAACGGTATATGAAACGCTTATATGCTTTGCAATAGTAATCTCCGTATCATTTCTTGCCGCATGCCTTATGTGGTGGTACCGCCCTGTATTTGAAGTACTCGAACCGTTTCTGGTACTTCTTAACAGTCTTCCGAAATCGGCACTTGCACCGGTTCTTATCGTATGGCTCGGAAATGACATAAAAACAATAATTACGGCAGCAGTGTCGGTTGCGGTATTCGGTGCAACCTTAAGCATATATACCGGTTTTACGGATACGGACAGTGAAAAAATAAAGCTTATAAACACTCTCGGCGGCAAAAGACGTCATGTTCTGTTTATGTTGGTAATTCCATCCTCACTTCCCGTAATAATCAATACCATGAAGGTTAATCTGGGGCTGTCGCTTGTAGGTGTCATAATAGGAGAATTTCTTGCCGCCAGGGAGGGGCTCGGTTACCTGATAATATACGGAAGCCAGGTTTTCAAAATGGACTGGGTACTGCTGTCAATAGCAATACTTGCACTTTTATCCGTATTGCTGTATCTTCTGATAAGAATTGCCGAAAAGAGGCTGACATCGGCAAAATAATAAAACGGAGCACCGCAAAATGACTGCGTTGCTCCGCTCCCTGAAAATACCGGCTTATCCGTATATGATGTAAGCAGTGTGAGCATTATGCACCTGCATTAATGTTGATTGCTTCCTGAATCCTTGATTTAACAAGCTCTGCAAGCTCTGTTTTCTTCATTCCGGCATATTCCTCCGGCATAATCGGCTTCAGGTAATGTACCTGTGTTCTGACCCTTTTAAGGCTGTTGCCGTCCATTGCCTTATACGAATCAATCAATGCAACAGGGACCACCGGAACCCCGGCATCAATGGCACACTTAAACACTCCCGCCTTAAAATCCTGAAGCGTGTTCTTATTGTCTCCATACTGTCCTTCCGGAAATATAAGATGTACCTTACCATTCTTCAAATCCTCCGTAACAAGCTTCAGTGTCTTCATCTGCTGTCTCGGATTCTTCAAATCAATAGGATGTCCTTCCACTAACGGGAGCATCTGTTTAACAACTATCTGTTTCTCCCTCTTGGCATCAATGATTATGGTAAGGGGTCTGTTATGGCTTGCCACGATTCCTATTCCGTCATAATGACCCTGATGATTTGCATACATTACATAATTTTCTTTCTCCGGCAGATTATGAAGACCGTATACATCCGTATCTACATTGGAATTGCGTTTCAGCCGTCTGACTATTTTCTGAATCTGCCTGTATTTCGCAGCTTCATCATATTTTTCCGGATGCTTCATCATGTAAGTACATCTGGGAAGTTCCCTGAGCATAAAGAATAATGAACGTAATACCATAACCGCAAATCTGAGCATCATATTCACCAACCTTTCATTCACATAAAATGATACTACATTCAGAAAGTTTTTTCTACTTTTTTTCATATTAAAACCCTGTTAATACTAAAATATACTAAGTATATATTGTGAGCTTAATATGAAAAAAATACTCTCTTTTCTGCTGGCAGTCATTATGATTATTCCTGTTAACAGGGCAGCGGCAGCAGTTACACAGCCGGAAATAACCGCACCCTCCGCAATTCTTATTGAAGCAGGTACCGGGAAAATCATTTATGAAAAAAATCCTGATGAAGTTCTCCGTCCGGCAAGTATTACGAAAATAATGACCCTCATTCTGATATTTGATGCTCTTGATGAAGGGAAAATCAGTATGACGGACAGTGTTACCGTATCGGAACACGCTGCTTCCATGGGCGGCAGTCAGGTATACCTTGAAGCAGGAGAAATCCAGACCGTTGAAACAATGATAAAATGTATTGCAATAGCCAGTGCCAATGATGCCTGTGTGGCCATGGCAGAATACATAAGCGGTTCCGAGGATGCTTTCGTGGATGCCATGAATGAGCGGGCAGCTTCACTTTCAATGAAAAATACACATTTTGTCAATTCATGCGGGCTTGATGCTGAAGGTCATACCACTACCGCAAGGGATGTTGCCGCCATGGCCCGTGAACTTTCGGAGCGTTATCCGGAGATACATGAGATTTCCACAATATGGATGGATACCATAACCCATGTTACAAGAAGGGGCGAGCAGGAATTTGTGCTTAATAATACCAATAAGCTTCTGAAACAGTATGAATGGGCAACCGGGCTGAAAACAGGCTCAACAAGTCTTGCCGGCTTCTGTCTTGCGGCGACGGCTGAACGTAACGGACTTGAGCTGATTTCCGTCGTAATGGCGGCAGGTGACGGCAAATCCCGCATATCCGACTCTATAACACTTTTGAATTACGGTTACTCGGTATGCAGCCTGTATGTTCCGGACAGTATGCCTAATCTTCCGGTGCAGAGCATAAAAGGAAGCATAAAGGGAACCTTTTCATGCACATATGCCGGAGATTTTTCATATATATTTACTGAACCATATGATGCGTCAGCATTATCTTACACAATGGAATTTCTTAAAGACATTAAAGCACCCCTGTCCTCCGGGGATATCGTTGGTCAGCTCACGTTTTATTACAATTCGATGCCGATAGGCTGCATCGATATATTATCTTCTGAAGAAGTCAGAAAATCTTCATATGGAGATTATCTCCACCTGCTTTTTTCAGAACTATTATCCGTATAACGGCAAAAACCGTACCGGCATATATGCCGGTACGGTTTTTATCTTATTCTTCCGTCACCTTTTTCTTAATAAATACTGATGTCAGAATTCCTGCACCTGCAAGTATTGCAAGTATTCCTAACATTGTTCTCATAATACCGTCTCCGCTGTCAACATCATCACCCGTATCGGTTCCCGCAGCTGCAGTCGGTTCCTCTGTGGTCGGTGCTTCCGTCGTCGGTGCTTCCGTCGTCGGTGCTTCCGTGGTCGGTGCCTCCGTGGTCGGTGCCTCCGTCGTCGGCGCTTCCGTCGTCGGTGCTTCCGTCGTCGGTGCTTCCGTCGTCGGTGCTTCCGTCGTCGGTGCTTCCGTATTCTGCCATTCTTCAGTTGCCGATTGCAAAAATGAAATACTTACGGAATAATCGCTTGCATTAATTGCAATAACTACATCTGTACCGTTAGGTCCTAAATAAGGGACCTCAACAGTGCCGTATCCGTTATTCACATCCCTTGTACCATACAGATATCCGTTACACATGGAGCCGTCACCTAATATAAGATAATTATAAGTTCCTGCAGAAACTTTTCTGAAGGTGTCCTGCCATTTATAAATCTCGCCTTCTTCATTTCTGTATTTATTCATGTCAGACTGATATCCCCATTCATTCTCACTGCCATCCGTATTATATTTCCATACTGTGCCCGTTAAACCTATATCTCCGTCGATTTTAAAACCTGAATAGTTATATGTCCTGTTATTCGTTGCACCGGTTACGGATACACCCGCCCTGTCGGTCACCTTGGAATCATAAGTAATGGTAACACTGGTGCTGTCAGCGGTATAACTGAAGTCTCTCGGTGTACCGCCGCTCGCTCCGCCATCCTTACCGTCGGTTATTACGGTATTTCCGTTCGGATCATTTTGAAGCAGTGCTCTGTCAGCTATCTTAAATGTATAAGTTTCCCCTATGACTGCAGTAAATGTATAAGCATATTTTCCGTCACCGGCATCCGTCATCACTGCATTGGATGACGCATCCGCACCGGCACTCGGGATATCAGTGCTTAGCACGATATATTCTTCATCAGCGGCAGCGACCCTGTCCGTCCTTATCACAAATATACCTGCAGCAATCATAACAAACGCCAGCAATGCCGATACAACCTTCTTAATATAAGCCTTCATAAAATTTTATTCTCCTTCTGTTTTCTTTTTCTTAAATGATAAATCATTTAATATTATTTTTCAATATAAAAAAACCAGTTCAAAATATTTTTTTACAAAACCTCTTCTATAAAAACGGTTCTTTCCACTCCGAGGTCAATTACCTTATCCTCGGTAATCGGGCGGTTAACCCTGTTATAATATACCTTGACTATCGGACGAGGCCCCCTGTTTTTTCGTATATTGGCTACAATTCCCACTTCTCCGGTGGACAGCCTTACCATTACGCCGAGAGGATATACCGGTATGTTGTTGACAAATGCGTCCACAACCGCCGGGTCATAATACATTCCGCTTGCTCCATATATTTCTTCCACGGCAATATGAGGTGATATATTTTTGTATGTGACGGATGAGGAATATTTTGCACATAAACTGATAATCCTTGCCAACAGAGGGATTTCCTCTCCTGATGCTCCTTTTGGATAGCCGCTTCCGTCATATTTCTCATGATGATACTGTATACAGTTGGCTATCGCCCTCGGGATGTTTTTCTGAATGGCAAAATAATAACCGTAGGTAGGATGTTCTTTCCACAGATTCATCTGCTGTGGTGTCATATCCGTAATATTGAGAAGTGACGGCATTTCCGCAACTCCGATATTATGAAGCAGTCCTCCGGCTACGGCACACAGTATATTCTCGGCATCAAGTCCCATGCCTCCCGCAACAAGTCCTGCAAGCACAGCCGTATGCACGCTGTGTTCATACAGCTTAAGCTTATCTATTATTCTGAGTTCAACCATAAATTCCAATACAGCTTCATTTTTTGCTATTTTGGGAATCAGCTGTTCAAGCATTGCGGCAGTCTTAACCACACGGTCATTCTTGTTGGCATCTGCATTATCCGGTGCTATTCTCCTTAGAATCCGTACAAAATCCATTGTCAGAAGGCTCTGCATTTTATCTGAGGGAGTTATAAAATGGGTATACCGGTCTGCTATCTGCACACATGCAATTCCAAATTCTTTAAGCTTATCTATATTATTTATACTCAAAATGGTACCTGCACTTAACAGTGCCCGGCCATCCTGCATAAGTACTGCCTGTTCAAGCCTCATGCCGGGTTTAACCTCAGTTATATGTAATTCGCTCATATAAGCCTCCGTATAAGATAATACAACCCCCCGGATTGTAAAAATAAGGGACCCCGGAAGACCGGAGTCCCAAATTTCACATTCAATATATGTATATTGAAATTAAGCTTCTACGCTTCTCTTCTTGCTGATTACGGTAACTACTGCTGCAAGAGCAACTACACCTGCAACTACATATCCCATAACTGATGTTGCATCACCTGCAGCTGTATCATTTCCTGATTCTGATGAACCGCCAACAGCTTCACCTGTTGCTACATATACAGTCTTCTTTGTTCCGAAATCATCGATTTCGTCTGTATCCTTTGTTACGGTAATCTTGATTTCACCTGTGTTAGAATCGCTAACATCAACCTCTGCTGTTCTGTAAGCCTCATTATTAGCTGTTATGATAAAGCAGAGTGCGTTCTCTGATACGTTGAATGTTCCTGACCATGTTCCGTCATCATTCTTGGTTAAAGCATCTCCAGGCCATGAATCATTGCAATAATTGAGACCTAATCCGTCATCACCGCCCCATACCCAGGCATTTACAGAATCCATCTCAGCAACTGCTGACCAGTCAACAGTTACTTTAACTTCGTGTGTCATGGCAAATGATGGAACTACCATTGTTCCGATTACCATTGCCATAGCCAATACAGCTACTAATAATTTTTTGATCATTTTCATTTTAATACATTCTCCTTTTTATATATATTTTTTATATAAACCGAGTTGATCGCCTCGGCATATATCATTTTACTTGAGAGCACCCTTTACAAGAATTGTTGTCGTAATTCCGTCTACGGTAATGTTTCCGCTCGCAGTTCCGAGTGATTCCGTTCCTGCCTTGTCTCCCTGTACACATATTGTCCATGTGCCTTCAGGAAGTGTAATCGTCGTAGGATTCGTGTTGGCATTATATATTGCAAATATTGAATCCGATACTTCACCTTCAACACCCTTAAGCTCGTATGCGATAACACCTTCATCAAGGTCTTTCATCTGTGTATAGTATCCGGCTGCGATATCCATTACCCTGAATGAAGCATGCGCTTTTCTGAAGGCTATCATTCCCTTGTAATAGCTGAATACGGTCTGATACTTCTCTTCGTTGAGTGTTGCCCACTTAATGCTGTTAACGGCATCGCTTGCATTATAGCTGTTGTGGTTATAGGTTCCGTCTCCGTTAGGCTTACTTCTTAAAATCTCTTCTCCGGCAAGTATAAATGGTGTACCCTGTGAAGTATATACTATTGCCGCGCTCATGAGATACTGCTTAATCTGGTCTGCTTCAGAATCATCAGGATTTGATAACTGTATCTCATCCCAGAGTGTCCTGTTATCATGGCAGGTTGAGTACATAATCTGTGCACTGCCCTTGTTACTCCATGATGTCTTGCCCATGATTGAATCACGGATAACTGATGTCTTCGAGAAGTTGCCGTTAATGTAACCCTTCTCTGTCTCATTGAATACACTTCCCTTAATGGCATCCCTTATGGTGTCATTGAAGAAGCCGAAGCCTTCAAGCTTGTTGGCAGTTGTCTGCGTAGCCATTGTTGATGATGACTTGGTAACTGCAGTTGACATTGACCAGCCCTCACCGTAAAGGATAATTGACGGATCAATCTCATCAAGACGTTCCCTGATTTCCCTGATTGTCGCGGTATCAATAAGACCCACAAGGTCAAAACGGAAACCGTCGATATGATATTCCTCTGCCCAGTAAACAACTGAGTCAACTATGAATTTGCTTACCATTGATCTCTCAGATGCCACGTCATTTCCACATCCTGAACCGTTGGAATCAGGTCTGTAAAAATATCCCGGTACAATCTGATTGAAGCAGTAATTCGTATCATATGTATGGTTATATACAACGTCCATAACAACGCTCATTCCGTTATCATGTATTGACTTAACCATCTCCTTGAATTCTTCTATTCTCACTTCTCCGTTGTATGGATCCGTTGAGTATGATCCTTCAGGAACATTATAGTTCTTAGGGTCATATCCCCAGTTATACTGTGCCTTGTCAAGCTTAGTCTCATCAACCGTCGCATAATCATATGCAGGTCCTATCTGAATGTGTGTGATGCCAAGGTCCTTAATATGTGAGATACCTGTAGTCTGACCCGTCGCATTAGTGGTTCCGGTCTCAGTAAATCCGAGATACTTACCTACATTCTTAATGCCTGACGAGCTGTCAGCCGACAAATCCCTGATATGCACTTCATATATTACGGCATCAGTTGAATTAAGTCCGGAATTAGGATTCTTATCCTTATCCCATCCCTCAGGATCCGTAGAGTCCATATCAATAACCATTGCCCTGTCGCCGTTAACGCCGACTGCCCTTGCATAAGGGTCGCAGGCTTCAGTTCCGTCAACCTCATATGTATAATATGTTCCGTTAAGGTCTCCGTCAACCTTAACCGTCCATACACCCTTTTCTTCAGCCGTCATGTCATAAGACTTGATCAAATCACTCTTACCCTTTTCTCCGGCTTCATATGTATTAAGCTTAACATTCTTCGCCGTAGGTGCCCATACCTTGAATGTCGTTGATGACTTCGACCATGTCGCTCCAAGGTCATCTCCGTCATATGTATACTTGCTTTCAAAGTCTTCCGTTGAGAAGTAATCAGGCACATCTACATCAAATGAAAGTCCGTTCACTTCAATCTTGTATGTTCCCAGTTCGTCCGCTTTATCCTTCAGGGTAACCGTAACATACTTGGCATCCGTCTCATCAGGTACGATCGTGTCTGCAGCAACTTCCCTGCCTTCTGCGTCAAGAATCTTAACAGTATTACCCTCAACCTTGAATTCCTCGGTAAACTTAACCCTGATTGTCTTAAAATCGCTCTTCATCTCCGCAAAATAAATACCTAATCCCTTCACGCAGTCGTCTCCTAATTTCAGTTCATATCCTTCTATTCCGGACTTAACATATACGTCAACCGTTCCGGCAAGTACTCCGTTAATCTCGATAAACTGGTCGCCGTCAAAATCCTTGGATTCCCATTCACCGAGACGTACAATAAATCCAATCTTGGATGTGCCCGGTGTAAATGTTGCATTGGCGGTAACACCGTTCTCATCGGTATCCGTGCCAAACTGATATGCCGCTCCGCCTGCGCCTTCTGCCCAGAGCCATACATTCCAGTTCTCATAATTTCCGTCTTCTCTGAGGTAATGAAGGTTAACGGAAAGCTCCGTCTTCTGTTCATCATTCTGACCGGATGTAGGTGCCTCAGTCGTAGGTGCTTCAGTCGGATCCGTACCCGTATTCCTGCTTCCGCAGCCTGCAAGCGAAAATACCATAACTGAAGCAATAATCAATGCCAGTAATCTTTTCAACTTCTTCATGTTCTTCTCCTCCAAATCTTCTCTGAAAATTGTATCACATCTCATGCATTACTTTAATATCATTTTTTTTTTTTTTATATAAAATTTTTAAATTTTGTTGTATTATCTGTATAAAGATACTTTTTGGAGGTTTTATGGATACCGTTGATTTACATATGCACTCATCCTTCTCAGACGGCACGGACACCCCGGAACGTCTTGCAGAAATCTGTTCCCGTGCGGGGCTGCGTGCTTTTGCCCTTACGGATCATGACACGGTAAATGGTATTCCGGAGGTTATTGCCGCCGGTATAAAATATAATATTGAGACAGTTCCCGGAATAGAACTTGCTGCCGATTACAACGGCAGGGAAATTCATATAGTCGGTCTTTTCATTGATCATAACAGCACGGCGCTGAGTGAATATATCCGCACCGAGGAAGAAAGACGCTGCAGCAGAAACATACGCATGACAGAGCTCTGTAATGAAGCCGGTTTTCCGGTAACGTATGATGAGCTGTGCAGCATGTTCCCCGGAAGTATAATAACAAGGGCTCATTTTGCTTCCTGCATGGTACATCACGGTTATGCCGGCTCCGTTAAGGAAGCTTTTGACAGATACCTTGGTGACGGACGTCCTCTGTATGTTCCAAGAACAAGGCGTGCACCGGAGGATGCGGTAAACGTCATACGTGAAGCACATGGTGCCGCAATACTTGCGCATCCGCTTCTGTACCATATGTCATACGGGGAATTAAAAAAATTATGTATTCAGCTTAAGAATTCCGGTCTTACGGGAATTGAATCCATGTATTCAGCATACAGGGGATTTGAAGAGATAACCGTGAGAAGACTTGCAGGAGAATGCGGACTTTTAGAATCAGGCGGTTCCGATTATCACGGCACCGTCAAGCCTCACATCCGCCCCGGTACAGGAACCGGGCGGCTGATGATAAGCTATGATTATCTGAGAAAAATAAAAGAAAGTCTTATAACGAAGCAATGTAATTAATGAACTGTCCTGCCGTTCTTCCCGAGAGTCCGCCGTGCGACAGTTCCCATTTATTGGCTTCGGCAAGGAGCGTTTTCTCATCCATTACAATATTATTCTTTTTGGCAAGTCCGAGAACAATTTCCTTAAATTCCTTCGGGTTCGGAGAACCATAGTATATGGATACTCCGAATCTTGCCGAGAGCGACAGCTTTTCCTGAACGGTATCCCTTGTATGAAGGTCATCATTCCTTTCCTCATTGTCGGAATATTTTTCCCTCACAAGATGTCGTCTGTTGGATGTGGCATATATAAGGACATTGTCCGGTTTTTTCTCAAGGCCTCCTTCTATAACGGCTTTAAGATATTTATATTCTATCTCAAATTCTTCAAATGAAAGGTCATCCATATATATTATGAACTTATAATTCCTGTCCTTAATACTGTTAATGACTGCCGACAGGTCTTTAAACTGGTGCTTGTATACCTCTATGATTCTTAATCCTTCATCATAATACTCATTCATGAGTGCTTTAATGCTTGATGATTTTCCGGTTCCGCTGTCGCCGAACAGGAGCACGTTATTCGCCCTTTTGCCCGCAAGGAAGCTTTCCGTATTGTCCTTAAGCTTCTTTTTCTGTATTTCATATCCAATGAGGTCATTGAATCTTATGTGTTCAACGCTTATCACCGGTTCAATAAGCCTTCCG
The DNA here is from genome assembly GCA_964405265.1 of uncultured Butyrivibrio sp. Lineage (GTDB taxonomy): Bacteria > Bacillota > Clostridia > Lachnospirales > Lachnospiraceae > Eshraghiella. The sequence goes on along the minus strand of CAYONC010000003.1, from coordinate 103,161 downwards.
GTTTTTTCCTTGTCCTCCGGTATTCTGAATGCCTTGAACATACCTAAATTTCCGACTCCGGTGGTTCCGTAAAAATCACATATCATTTCAAGGAAGCTTCCGTCATCCCCGGCTTCTCCCAATTCCTCCGCAAGTCTTATAATGCGGTTTCTTATTCTTTTGTTAAAATACCGTTCATCCTCGTTGTTATTTTCAAAGTTAAGAAGCATTGACAGTTCGGTTCCGTATTTTTCATCAGTGTCCTTCAATGAGGTATTAAACATTTTTCTCAATATACGGCAGTCATGCAGCGCCGCACGGTTAATGCTTCCGCCCGTATTGCCTTTTCTCTCGCATGACAGACTGAAGGGATTTTCATTAACCGCAATTTCATATGCAAGATAATCCCTCCACAGATTTCCTTTAAATCCCATCTTCTCTGATATTTCAAGTATGTGCGGAATGCAGACGGCGACAGCAGCCTGTATGTCTTCTTCATTTTCATACTGTCCGTATGAAATTTTCTTCATTATGTCAAAGGTTGTTTTATCTTCGTTATTCCTGTAAAGCAATAATTCCTGCATTTTATTTTCCTTCTTTATTTAATAATTTCCAAGTATTCTCAACGAATTCGACTCCTCCGCAATACCTCTCAGGGCATTTTTCACTCCTGCATCTGCAAGATTCCCTTCAAAATCCACAAAAAACCTGAATTCCCAGTTATGCTCAAGTATCGGTCTTGATTCTATCTTGGTCATGTTAAGTCCGTTATACATTATGTGGGAGAGGGCATTATACAGGCTTCCCGATTCATGCCGTATTTCAAAGCATATGCTTACCTTATCCGCATCCGCCACAAATTTTCTTTCTCTTCCTATTATCACAAATCTTGTGGTATTGGCTTTTGCAGAATTAATGCTTTCTGCCATTATTTTAAGTCCGTACAGCCGTGCACAGGCTTCCGATCCTATTGCGGCCTGCGTACGGTTTCCTTCTTCTGCCACCTTCTTCGCCGCCATCGCCGTATTGATGCTTTCCTTCAGCTCCCATTCGGGATGTCCCTCAAGATATGCTCCGCACTGTGCCAGCGCCTGGGGGTGTGAATGTACCGTTCTTATGTCTTCTTCTGCAGCATCGGGAAGAGTAAGAAGACAGTGTTTTACTTTCACATACGTCTCACCGACTATATAATTGTTAAATTCCTGAAGCAGGTCATATGTATCATTTACCATTCCGGCTGATGAATTATCTATCGGAATTACGGCATAATCTGCCAGTCCGTTCCTTACTGCTTCCATGGCGTCCCTGAACGTACGCACATTATGTGCATCCGCTTCTTCACCGAAATATTTCAATGCAGCTTCATGACTGTATGCCCCCGGAGCACCCTGATATACGACTTTTACATTTTTTTTCGGAACCGCTTCCATAATTTCATATGGCTCCGGTACTGCTGCCGAATTAACCGACTCAAGCCTGCCGTACTGGAATTTTCTGCTCATTGCCATTATCTGACTGAACAGCTCCGATATGCATTTCGCATTGAAATCACCATGTGCAAGGGATTTAAGCTTATCAAGCTTCTCCTGCTCCCTCACGGGATCAAATACGGGTCTGCCTGTTGCAATCTTATAATCGGCTACTTTTCCCGCCACCTTCATTCTTTCCTCAAACAGTTGCACCATCCGTGCATCTATTTCGTCTATTTCTTTTCTTGATTCCTGTAAATCCGGGTACATATTCTGCTCCATTTCCTGTTTATTCCGTATGTATTATATTACTATCGTGAAAATGAAACAAGCGGATATTTTCAATAATCTTCTTGAAATAAAAACCGGTTTATCGGATAATGGTTATATATTCCGCCCGGAGGTATGTCAGAATGAAGAAATCAACCATAATAACAGTTTTATCCGTTTTATTTATTCTTGCAGGCGTCATTGCCGCATACATAATCTCCGTACGTGTACCGCGTAATCCCGAATCTGCGGCAGGCAATACCCTGGGTAACCTTAACAGCGGAGGTATGTTCTGTGAAAGTGACGGAAAGATATATTTTTCCAATCCGTATGACGGCTATACGCTGTATTCAATGAATACGGACTGCTCAGATGTTAAGAAGCTGAGCTCTGACAGATGTTCATACATTAACGCATACGGTAAATTCATATATTACATAAAAAACAACATTACTTCTTCGTCCTCTCTTCTGTCCGGTTCACCTTACGGTGTCATACGGTGCAGAAAAAACGGTTCCCATTATGAGGTACTGCACGGGGATTATTCCGATGACCTTGCTTTATCAGGTAACACTCTTGTATTTAATTCTCCATATGACGGCAGTATGGCAACATTCTCCGTTAATATAAACGGTTCTGATTCACGCCAGCTTGCAACGGGAGATTTTTCCAATGCCGGACTTACGGAAAACGGCTTATATTATTCCAACCCCGGTGTCATTATTCCCGGCAATCACTACATATACCGGATGAATGTCTCTGACGGCAGCTCATATCCCGTTCTTGAGGCCAACACATATATGGCAAATTATATTGACGGTATTCTGTATTACATAGACCTTGACAACGGATATGCCCTTACTTCATACTATACACAGACCGGTCAGAGCAGGGTAATAACATCTGAACACGTGGTTCTGTACAATGTATATGAAGGCGTTATATACTATCAGGAGGAAACCGGCGAACATTCCGTCGTAAGAATCGGTTCAGACGGTTCCAATCCCGTACGTCTTATGGCAGGTGACGTATCTTCAATCAGCTGCACGTCACAGTATACGTTTGTATGCCCGTACGGTGAGGATTCGGTTTATGTTACGCCTACCTTTACCGGCACCGGATTCAGTAAAATGATAATTGATTAATTTTCCATTATACAAAAAAGGCACATATTCTGTGCCTTAATCATCAAATCAATATCCTAATATAATACCTCGGCGTTCGGCATAAAAGCTGCACAGCCCTATTGTAGGCATTATCTGTACTATCGCATTTTCCCATATCTCCATAATCCTGTCTTTCAGAACCGATGCAAATTCAAAATTATGACAGTGGCTTATTACAACCGAACCCGACTTGAAGCCATTCTCCTGCATATCCTCAATGAAGCAGCTGATAATTTTCTTAATGCCTCTTGTCTTCGTCTTCACATCCACGGTTCCCTTATCACTTGCAACTCCCACTCCCCATATTCCGAACACACCGGCAATAAAGCCTGACAGCCTGCTCATTCTGCCGTTCTTGATAAGGTTGCCGAATGAATTAAGTGCAAATATCGTATGCCTCTCTGAAGCATATTCTTTAATCCGTTCAACGACATTATCGAAATCCAGTCCGGATTCTATAAGCTCCGTCAGCTTCTCAACATACATTCCAAGCACCGGTCCGGTGCTGAGTGAGTCAAGTATGTATATCTTCTTGTCCGGATATGCCTCTTCAATCATGCCCTTGGCGGCAACTGCACTGTTATAGCTTCCTGAAAGTGCCGACGATATTGTTATTGCAACGGAACAGTCTGCCTGTTCAAAATACTCATACCATGTTCCCGGAGACGGACATGCCGATTTACCTGCCTCCGGTGCTGCCTCCATTATATCAAGCATATTGTCAACATCAAGGCTGTCATCATCAACATAATCCGTGTGATTTATGGTGATGACAAACGGAACCTTAGCAATTTTTATGTCAGGATGACTGTATCCGCTAAAATCCATGTCACAGCTTGAATCGGTAATAATATTCCACTTCATGTCGTATCTCCTTCCTGTATGAATATTCCGAAATCGAATACATCTGAAAAATTATATCATTTATTAATATTATTTTCAATATGGGAAATGATAAGAATATGATTAAAAAATATTTAATGTGCGGGCTTACCGGGTGGTGTATGGAGGTTATCTGGACCGGATTAGGCTCAGCGATAAAAAAAGATAAGAAACTTACCGGCAACACCTCCATATGGATGTTCCCCATCTATGCGTCTGCCGTCATTATTGAACCTGTCAGCCGTAATCTCCGGAAAAAAGGGAAAAATACACTGTACCGCGGCAGTGTCTATGCCTTATGCATATTTGCAACGGAATTTTTCTCAGGCAGCCTGTTAAAGAAGCACGGTTGCTGTCCATGGGATTATTCAGGCAAAAAATACAATATCAACGGAATAATCCGTCTTGACTATTTTCCGGCATGGTTTACTGCAGGTCTCATATATGAAAAAATGCTTGGAGCTGCCACCGGGCGGTGACAGCTCACAATAAATTTTAGTAAAGCACATGGGCATCGGTAAGACTCTTAACGATTTCCTTTGCTTTTGTTTTGTTCATTTCTTCATCAGTTACCGCAAGTGCTATAGCCTCGGCAACCATGTCCATGTCTTCAGGCATGAATCCCCTTGTCGTGACTGCTGCGGTACCAAGCCTTATACCGCTTGTTGTAAACGGCTTCTCAGGGTCATTTGGAATTGCGTTCTTATTGCAGGTAATATTAACGGAATCAAGAATCTTTTCAGTAGCTTTTCCGGTAACTCCCTTGCTTCTCAGATCCACAAGCATAAGGTGGTTATCCGTACCGCCTGATACAAGATTAAAGCCCCTGTTCATGAGTCCCGATGCAAGTGCCTTGGCATTATCCACGACGTTCTTCGCATAGGTTTTAAATTCCGGTGCAAGTGCTTCCCTGAAGCATACAGCCTTGGCAGCAATAACGTGCATCAGAGGTCCGCCCTGTATTCCCGGGAAAATAGCCTTGTTAAAATTAAATCTGTCTGCTGCTTCCTGATTGCAGAGAATCATTCCGCCTCTCGGTCCCCTGAGGGTCTTATGTGTCGTTGTCGTAACGACATCAGCATACGGAATCGGACTCATATGCTGTCCGCCTGCAACAAGTCCTGCAATGTGAGCCATGTCAACCATGAGAACGGCACCGACTTCATCTGCTATTTCGCGGAATTTTTTGAAGTCTATTGCCCTTGCATACGCACTTGCTCCCGCAAGAATCATCTTAGGCCTGCATTCTTTTGCAATTCTTAATACTTCATCATAATCAATATAACCTTCGTCATTTACGCCATAAGGCACACAGTTAAAATATTTTCCCGACATATTGACCGGAGAACCGTGTGAAAGATGTCCGCCGTGTGCAAGGTTCATTCCCATGTAGGTATCTCCCGGCTCAAGAATTGCAAAAAACACCGCCATGTTTGCCTGTGCTCCGGAATGTGGCTGCACGTTAACATAATCACATCCGAACAGCTTCTTAGCCCTCTCTATGGCAAGATTTTCCACTATGTCAACATATTCGCAGCCGCCATAATATCTCTTTGCCGGATATCCTTCCGCATACTTGTTGGTAAGCCAGCTTCCCATTGCTGCCATTACTGGTCTGCTGACAAAATTCTCTGATGCAATAAGTTCAATATGATCATTCTGTCTCTGAACTTCAAGTCCGATTGCCTCAGCAATTTCAGCATCATAATTCTTCACTTCGTCAAATGAGTACATTTTACCTTCTCCATTCTTTTTTTATTTTATTATTCCGCATCATTACCGTTTACGGAAATATATAATTCTTCAAGCTGACTGTCATCCACATAATCCGGTGCGCCGGTAAGCAGGCATGATGCGTCCTTTATCTTAGGGAATGCAATTACATCCCTAATGTTGTCCGTTTTTGCCATCAGCATTACAAGACGGTCAAAACCGTATGCAAGTCCTGCATGAGGCGGCACACCATACTTAAATGCATTAAGCAGGAAGCCGAACCTTTCATATGCTTCTTCCCTGGTAAATCCGAGTATTTCAAACATTTTTTCCTGAATGTCATCCTGATATATTCTTACGCTTCCACCGCCTATTTCATTACCGTTAAGGGTAATGTCATATGCCTTGGCACGAACCTTTTCAGGTGCGGTATCAAGCAAATCTATATCTTCTTCCATCATCATCGTGAAAGGATGATGCATCGCAATAAGTCTTTCCTGTTCATCAGACCATTCAAACAGAGGAAATTCAGTTATCCACACGAATTTATATTCATCCTTTTTGAGAAGTCCCATTTCTTCGGCAAGCTCAAGTCTTAACGCTCCCAGTACATTCCATACCGTTTTGGTTCTGTCTGCCGCAAACAGAAGAAGGTCTCCCGGTCTGCCTTCAAGTCTTTCAACAATCCGGTCCAGTTCGTCATCCGTCATAAATTTGGCAAATGAGGATTTATATGTTCCGTCCTCATTAATTGCAAGATAAGCAAGTCCTCCGGCACCATATCCCTTAGCAAACTCAACAAGTGCGTCAATCTTTTTACGCGGCATGTCTCCCCTGCCGGATGCATTTATGCCCCTTACCGTTCCTCCTGCTTCTATGGCACCCGTAAATACACTGAATCCACAGCTCTTAACGATGTCGGATATGTCTTTAAGTTCCATTCCGAAACGGATGTCCGGCTTGTCCGAACCGAAACGGTTCATTGCCTCATCCCATGTCATTCTCTGAATCGGGAGTTCAATTTCCAATCCCAATACTTCCTTAAACAGTTTTTGGAGAAGTCTTTCATTAACCTCCATGACATCTTCCATGTCAACAAAAGAAAGCTCCATGTCAATCTGCGTAAATTCCGGCTGTCTGTCTGCCCTCAAATCTTCATCCCTAAAGCACTTTGCTATCTGGAAATATCTGTCATATCCCGAACACATGAGCAGCTGTTTAAATAACTGCGGTGACTGTGGAAGTGCATAAAATGCTCCCGGATGTATACGGCTCGGCACAAGATAGTCCCTTGCTCCTTCCGGTGTGCTCTTCTGCAGAACGGGTGTCTCAATTTCAAGAAAGCCTTCATCAGCAAGAAACTGTCTTGTAAGGGTTGCTATACGGCTTCTCATCATGAGGATTTTCTGTATGTCAGGTCTCCTTAAATCGAGATATCTGTATTTAAGTCTTATTTCTTCTTTTGTTTTTGAGTTTTCCTCTATAGGAAACGGCGGTGTCTGTGCCTCCGACAAAATTCTCAGCTCCGTTGCCGTTATTTCTATTTTTCCGGTAGCAAGACCTTCATTTACGGCACCTGCCCTCATTGCCACTTCGCCGGTAACGGCAATAACATATTCGCTCTTTAAGGTACCCGCTTTTTCAAAGCCTTCTCTGCCGATTTTGTCTTCTTCAAAAACAATCTGCAGTATGCCTGAACGATCCCTTAGATCCACAAAGCATATGCCGCCTTTATTCCTGTTTTTCTGGACCCAGCCCATTACGGTTACTTTTTTTCCGGCATCTGCTTCCGAGAGCTCGGCGCATCTGCAGGTTCTTTTTAGTCCCTTCATTGATTCTGCCATTTTTTCTTCTCTCCTATTTCAATGGATTCTTGTAAAATTCCTTAATTTCGGTATATCCCTGATTATTCAGGCTGTCCTTCTGGAATTTTTTATTCTTATTCATGCGCACCACAAGGACCTTATATCCGTTGTGACGCAGCTTTTGTGCTTCATCTATGATACTGCACAGCCTGTCTGATTGTATCCCCTTTTCCACAAGGAATGCAACATTATTTTCCTGTTCAGGCACTTTAAAATCATTATCCATAAGTATTGTGACAATACGTTCAAAGCCTATGGAAAATCCGCACGCCGGCGTATCCTGTCCCGTAAATTTTCCGACCATTTTGTCATACCTTCCGCCGCCGCCGACGCTGCTGCCGAATTCCGGAACCTCTATTTCAAAAATGGTTCCCGTATAATATGACATTCCCCTTACGAGTGTAGGGTCAAAAACAACATTAAAATCATATGATTTTGTTCCGTCAACACTGTCAATTATTTCTTTCAGTCCTTCCATGACATCAGGTTCAAGATATCCGCTTATGGTCTCTGCAAGATATTCAAGTCCGTTGTCTGCAGAGCTTATTCCGTCAAACAGTGAAGTATATCTGTTAACCGCTTCCTCTGCATAACCGTTTGCAAGAAGCTCGTCCTTAACTCCGCAAAGTCCGATTTTGTCCATCTTATCAAGTATTATGAAGACGTTATCATATTCTTCTTCATCAAAGCCGCTGTATGCCGCCATGGCTTTGAGTATTCTTCTGTCGTTTATTTTTATGTTGAAATTCTTAAATCCGATTCTTCCGAGTGTGGTGGTCGTTGCCAGAATAAGCTCTATTTCTGCAAGATTTCCTGCCTCTCCGAGTATGTCTATGTCACACTGGTAAAACTGTCTGAAGCGTCCCTTCTGCGGTCTGTCCGCTCTCCATACGCTTCCTATCTGCAATGCCTTAAACGGTGACGGAAGCTCTGACATATTATTGGAATAAAAACGCACCAACGGTACCGTAAGGTCATATCTTAATCCGCCGTCCACAAGGTCGGCTTCCGTTTCCGCCGATTCAAGATTAAGCTTTTCTCCGCGTTTTAATATTTTAAATATGAGCTTTTCATTCTCTCCGCCCTGTCTGCTTGACAGATTCCTTATATCCTCAACTGCCGGCGTTTCTATTGACGTGAAACCGAATTTTGAATAGGTGTCCTTTATGACTGATATAAGGTAATCCCTTATCTTCATTTCACGGGGCAGAATGTCTTTCATTCCCGTCACTGGTTTTTTTATTAATGCCATGTCTTATCCTCACTTTCTCAATATGTCCCTGACGGAAAAATCTGCCGGAACATGACTGTTTTTAATTATATCCATTGTTGAATCTTCATGTATCAGCCGTTGGAATGCCAAAAAAACTTCCATATCATAGCATTCAATTTCATCTATTATTATCTGCATGGCAGATTCGGTATCAAATGCCCTTCTGTACGGTCTGTCTGAAATCAGTGCGGTAAACGTATCCGCTATTTTCATGACTCTTGCTCCGAAGGGAATGTCTTCTCCCTTGAGATTACAGGGATAACCGGTACCGTTATAGTTTTCATGGTGATACAGTACGGCATCAAGTACCACCTCTGAGAAATCATACTCTTTCAGTATTTCATAGCTCAGCTCTGAATGCATTCTCATGTATTCAATATCATCTATTTCATATTTGTCTTCAGCCCTGCCGTAAAGATATCTTGACAGCTTAAGCTTACCGATGTCGTGAAGAAGACCTGCAACAGCCAGCTCATAACACACCGTTTCGTCATAATCCATGCTGCGGGCAAGATAATATGTAAGATTGCCGACACATATGCCGTGGTTAATATTGTCATTCAAATCCGATAGCAGTGTTGCCTGCACTGCGTTTGCCTTAGATCTTATTCTCATTGAAAAAGCATCTCTTTCTTTCAATCATTTCATCAACACGCCCGATGTAATTGCTTACATCTTTTACATTTTCAATACGCTCAACCCTGTTTCCCGACGGAAATACCATTTTGGACTGTGCATTGGCACCTGCGGCATATATGGACTGCTTCTCTTCCATAATCAGGACATTGTATATTCCTTCCCTGCCCGGTTTTGCATATCCTACATTTTCAAACCCGCCTGCCATATTCTTCTGTCTGTACAGATAATAAGGCTCCATTCCCATTTTGCGGGCATATTCTTCCGTCATATCCATTATCTCTCCCGTATTCTCAATTATATAATCATTATATTCTTCCTTCATAAAATTAAGTCTTGCAGCCCGCTTAAGGGCAAGCGAATGTACCGTAAGATTATCCGGTGACATACTCATTATCTTCTCAAGCGTATATCTGACATCCTCTATGCCTTCACCCGGCAGTCCGAGAATAATGTCCATGTTAATATTATCAAAACCACACTCTCTTGCAAGATAAAAGGCTTCGCTTATCTGTTCCGCAGTGTGCCGTCTTCCTATAAGCTCAAGAGTTCTGTCATTCATGGTCTGCGGATTAATGGATATTCTGCCTATTCCGTGTGACTTAACGGCTTTCAGCTTATGTATGTCAATGCTGTCCGGTCTTCCCGCTTCCACGGTAAATTCCTTCAGACCGGTACAGTCAAAATTATCTTCAATAAAAGTAAGGAGTCTGTCAATCTGCTCCGGTTCAAGTGTTGTCGGGGTTCCTCCTCCAATGTATATGCTGTCTGCCTTTCTTTCTGCCAGATGCTCCGCAAGAAAACGGAGTTCCTTAAAAAGTGCTTCAAGATATTCATCCGTCCTGCTCTTCCACATGCATATCGGATATGAGGTAAAAGAACAGTACAGACAGGTTGTGGGACAGAACGGTATTCCCACGTATAGGCTGTAACCGCCGCCGCAGTCAATCCCGGATAACAGTCTGTACTCATTCAGTGCCACCCTGTATCCTAATTCTGCTTTATTCCGGTCCGTAAGATATTCATCCTGAATATGTCTTATGATATTTTCTCCGGACATTCCTTCTTCCAAAAGCTTATACGGTATCTTAACCGGTCTTATGCCGGTAAGCGTTCCCCACGGAAGATTTTTGCCTGTTATTTTACTATATATATTATACAGTTCTCTTTTAATATGATTGCGGATGACTTTTTTATCGTTTTCTTTTTCGGTAAATCCGAATACCTCATTGTCCACGCTGCCTTCAACCTGAGTTCCGTGTGCATATACTTTTACACACATGTCGCAGCTTTCGGGCTTCGCAGTGCAGGCGTTGCCCTGCACCACTATTTTTTCATCCGGATAAAATGCCTGAGTCATTACCCTGACATCATTCTGATAATCATCTGTATTGGTCTGTATCAGTATCATCGATTTATTCCTGTCTGATGTATGGATTATATTTTTTCTCACTGCCTATATCGGTAAAATCTCCATGCCCCGGATATACAACCGTATCATCAGGAAGCGTAAACAGCCGTGTCCTTATTCCTTCCGTAAGTGCCGACATGCTTCCTCCCGGAAAATCGGTTCTTCCGACGGATTCGCAAAAGAGTGTATCCCCCGAAAATACAATTCCGGCTCCGGTAAAATAATAACACATGCTTCCCACGGTGTGTCCCGGTACTTCAAGTGCCTTAATCCTGTATCCTGCCGCCGTGATTTCTTCGCCGTCCTTAAGATACACATCAGCTTCAGTGCAATATCCGCGTCCCATGAAGCCTGCACTGAGATTAACGGTACTGTCCTTCAGCACCTGTCTCTCGTTAACACCTGCATATGCTTTAATTTTAAAATGATTTCTTATTTCATCAAGTGCGAGAATATGGTCAAAATGTCCATGGGTTATAAGAATCCCTTCAGGCTTCATGCCGATTCTTGTGACTCGCTCGATTATTCTCATGCAGTCCCCTGCCGGGTCCACTATCACACCTTCACGGCTGTCTTCATCATATACATAATAAGTATTGGTTCCGCATACTCCGATAACATTATGTTCAACTTTAATCATACCGTTAACCCGTTGTTCTTTCTATGTCTGTTACGCCTTCAATGTTACGCAGCCTGTCCTTGAGTTCCCTTAATTCCTGAACACCACTGATGTCAAAACTGATTTCGAGAGTTGCCGTTCCCTGTCTGCTGGTTCTGCAGTTCATGGTCTTAACATCAATCTTACGCTCCGTAAGCACTTTTGATACATCAACTATCAGTCCTGTTCTGTTTACCGCATATATCCTTATGTCTGCGGTATACTTTTCATTGGCATTATCATAGTCAAATGCCTGCCATTCCGCATCTATGAGTCTCAGTCTGTCATGCTCCGATATATTAAGCACATTGATACAGTCATTTCTGTGTATGGATATTCCCCTTCCCCTTGTAACAAATCCGACTATCTCATCACCCGGAACCGGACTGCAGCATTTTGAAAACCTGACGGCAACGTCATGCGCACCCTTTACGATAATTCCGCCTTTTGAAGTTCTGTCATTTTCCTTCCTGTCAGCAGAATGACTGTCAGTTTCCGCAAGAATATCCTCATCCGTTACTTCTTCACGGTGCTTTTTGTCATATTCTTCCTGAAGCTTACCGATTATCTGACCTTCCTTAAGACCTCCGTGTCCGACTGCGGCAAGCAGTGATTCCCAATCCTTAAAGCCGTACTTGTTCATTGCCCTTATGGTAAATTCAGGTCTGGTAATTTCTGCAAAATTAATGTTCCGGCTTTTGCAGTAGCTGCCTAAAAGCTCCTTTCCCCTGACTATATTATCTTCTTTAAGTTCTGCTTTGAACCATGCGTTGATTTTGTTCTTCGCCTGGGGACTTTTGATAATTGAAAGCCAGTCCATGCTTGGTCCCTTGGAATTGTTGGATGTAATTATTTCTATTCTGTCTCCGTTCTTTATCCGGTAGTCTATCGGAACAAGCTTGCCGTTGACCCTTGCACCCACCATTTTATTGCCGACTGCCGTGTGGATGGAGTAAGCAAAATCAATCGGTGTCGAACCTGCCGGAAGATTTTTTACGTCTCCCTGGGGTGTAAAGCAGTATACACTGTCCGAGAACAAATCAAGGTCGCTTTTTATAAGGCTTAAAAATTCCCTGTTGTCCGACATGTCCCTCTGCCATTCAAGTATCTGTCTTAACCATGTGAGCTTCGCTTCTTCATTGTCATTACCCTTGGTTCCGTCTATATTCTCTTTATATTTCCAGTGGGCGGCAATTCCGTATTCCGCCGTTCTGTGCATTTCATACGTTCTTATCTGTATTTCAAAGGGCTGTCCGTTGGAGGCAATGAGTGTAGTATGAAGTGACTGGTACATATTCGGTTTCGGCATTGCTATATAATCCTTAAATCTTCCCGGTATGGGCTTGTACATCTCATGGATAAGTCCCAATACGGCATAGCAGTCCTTAATTGTATCAACTATTATCCTGACTGCAAAAAGGTCATATATCTGGTCCAGCGTCTTACCCTGATTAACCATTTTCTTATAGATGCTGAAAAAATGCTTGACCCTTCCCTTAATGGAGCAGCTTATTCCCGCGTTACCGACATGGGTCTTAACCTCTTCCACTATGCTGTTTACAAAATCCTCCCTTGTCTCCCTTTCTAACGTAAGATCCCTCTCTAAGCGGTGATATACATCAGGCTCAAGATATCTGAGTGACAAATCATCCAGCTCAACCTTAATCTTGGATATACCGAGTCTCTGGGCTATCGGTGAATATATCTCCATGGTCTCCCTTGACTTCTCTATCTGCTTGGCAGGTGTCTGATACTGCATGGTTCTCATGTTATGCAGTCTGTCCGCTAACTTTATCAGAATCACACGGATATCCTTTGCCATGGCAAGAAACATCTTGCGGAGATTCTCAGCCTGTATTTCTATCTTATCATGTTCATAATTCAGCTGTGTCAGCTTGGTAACGCCGTCTACAAGAAGAGCCACTTCCTCACCGAACTCCGCAACAAGGTCCTCATGTGTAACCTCGGTATCCTCCACAACGTCATGAAGAATACCTGCCATTATGGTCTCCTTATCAAGCTCAAGCTGTGCAAGTGTTATTGCAACACAAAGAGGGTGAATTATATATGGTTCACCCGATTTGCGTTTCTGTCCGTTATGGGCATCCGCTGCCATGCGGTATGCCTTTTCAATCTGTGAAAGCTCCGTTGAGGGATGGTACTTAAGAATACTCTTTTTAAGTATATCCAACAGTTCTTCCGGTACATTGGTCTCCGGTGGATACAATGGCGTCTCGTCTATACTGTGCCGCTGTCTCATATTGTCTTCGATAACCATGCTCATTGCCTCCATCCCTGTGTTTTTATATTATATATTAAAACGAAATTATCCAAAATGCAACTGTTCTATTTGCCCGGGTAAGTAATTACGGATTCCACGTCATACTTTGAAAGAAGCTTTCTTCCTTCCAGTCCGGCAAGCTCAATGATAAATACAATCTTAACCACTTCACCGCCAAGCTGTTCAATGAGTCCTGCAATCGCCTGAATGGTTCCTCCCGTTGCAACAAGGTCGTCCACTATTACAACCTTCTGTCCGGGTTTTATTGAATCCTTATGCATTTCAACGGTTGCCGTTCCGTATTCAAGGGCATATGTAGCTTCAACCGTTTCACACGGAAGCTTTCCTTTCTTCCTTACCGGCACAAAAGCTTTGTGGTTGGCATATGCAACCGGTGTTCCGAATATGAAACCTCTTGATTCAGGTCCTACAACCACGTCGTAATCAACATCCTCTAATATTTTATTGATGCTGTCCACTGCAAGCCTGAGTCCGTCCGGATCCTGAATTATTGTGGTTATATCCCTGAAAATTATTCCTTCTTCCGGAAAATCCGGTATTGCCCTGACGTATTCTTCTAATTTCTTCATAGATGGTCACCTCTGTATGTTTTCTTATTCCATTCTACATCCTGTAACGATAATCTGCAATTTTTTATTTCCACGAAATTCATTTATTTCAGGATAATATGTGCATGATACCGTTCTTTTCTCATTATATGCACTGTCAAGCTCCGCAGAATTAAAAAATGCCATTGCATCCATTCTGTATCCTCTTACATTTTCAAGTGTCATTTTTGTATACATTCCATCCCTTCCGATATGGCTTAATGCAGCAATTTTAAGGTTTTTATCCGCAAAAACCGGCTTTTCGTTGCCTTTTCCGAACGGTTCCAGCTTACCGATATCGTCTATTACCTTTTCGGTTATGTAATCTAACGGCATCGGTACATCTATCCATATTACCGGTATAAGGTCGTCTGCCGAAAGCGTACATTCTCTGTTAAGTTTTTCCCTGAGTGCCTGTATATTGTCTTCCTGCAGTGAAAGTCCTGCCGCCATCGGATGTCCTCCGAACCTGTCAAGCAGCTCACTGCATTTCATGAGATTTTCAAAAATGTTATATTTTTCTATCGACCTTGCTGAGCCTTTTACGCCTTCATCCGTACGTGTCAGGACAATTACCGGTCTGTAATATTTTTCCTTAATCCTACCTGCAACTATGCCCGCAATGCTTTCGTGACAGTCAGGCAGGAAGACAACCAGAACCCTGTCATCTTTTATATTGGTTTCCTCAATCTGACTGAGTGCCGTGTTAACGGCTTCATCCGTAAGGGCTTTCCGTTCATCATTCAGTGCTTTTAAATCGCCTGCATATCTCTCCGCCTCTCCCCTGTCCTCGGTAAGAAGCATTTTTATTGCTCTTTTTGCGGTATCAAGTCTTCCGCTGGCATTAAGGCACGGTCCGATTACAAACCCTATATGATATGCCGATATTGCTGATTTATCAATGCCTGTCAGTGTCATCAGGGCATTAAGTCCCGGATTGGAGGTATTTTTCAGTCTCTTCAGTCCTTCTTTTACCAGGATTCTGTTTTCATCCTGTAAGTCAACCACATCACCCACGGTAGCCATTGCGGCTATTTCATAATAATCATCCGTGAGCTTATGTCCTCCTTTTTTCTCAAAAAGCAGGGTTATAAGCTTGAGTGCCACTCCCGCACCGCACAGCTTCTTAAACGGATATCCGCAGTCCGGCCTTTTGGGGTCAACCACGGCGTCTGCCCCGGGAAGTATATATTTTCTGCCTTCATCCGTCTCTTCATAACGCAGGTCATGATGATCTGTTATCACCACGGTCATTGACAGTTTTTTTGCATACTCAGTCTGTTCAACCGCAGCTATACCGTTATCGCAGGTAATTATTACATTCCTGCCCTCTCCGTGTGCAGCATCTATTAATTTTTCATTAATTCCGTAACCGTCTTTTATCCTGTCAGGAACTTCATAATCGACATCCGCATTTAATTCCTTCAGACCCTTAAATAAGATATAGATGGAACAAATTCCATCTATATCATAATCTCCTATTATGCGGATTTTCTGTCCGTCATCAATGCTTTTAAGAATAATTTTCGCTGCCTTCTCCATGTCCTTCATGAGCTCCGGTCTGTACATTGATGCCGGGCTGCCGTTAAGATACTGATTAACGGCATCATTTCCTTCCACATTCCGGTTACGGATAATTCTTGCAGCCACCCTGTCTATCGAGAATCTGCTGCTTATTGCGTCAAAATCCGCTTTCTTTGAATATACCCGCCAGTCTGCCATCTTATTCCGCTTTCTTTAATGCTTTTTTGTATGATGCCTTCTTCATCACATACCACAATGAACCCGTAAGGAATATTGATGAATATGCACCTGCCGCTATCCCGACCATTATAGGTGCGGCAAATTCCCTTATGGATGCCACGCCCATGATGTAAAGTATAAATACCATTATAAAGGTTGTAACCGTGGTGTTGATACTTCTTGTAAGTGTCTGGGTTATACTGCTGTTAACAACCTCAGCAAGCGTCGATTTGCTCATTGTTTTAAGATTTTCCCTTATACGGTCAAATATTACTATGGTTGCATTAATTGAGTAACCTACTATCGTAAGGATGCAGGCAATGAATGTATTTCCAACCGTCGTCCTTGAAACTGCATAAAAGGCTAATACAATGAGAACATCATGCATAAGTGCTATTATGGCACTTGTTGCGAATTTAACGTCTCTGAATCTTACCCAGATGTATATGAGCATACATACCGTTGCAACCGCGAGTGCTATTACCGCATCTCTTCTCATCTCTGAGCTTATTGTTGCCGAAATGCTTTCATAATTTACAATATCCGGATTCGTCGTATCAATGTTAAACTCTTTTTCAAGAAGCTCATTAAATGCCTTCTGCTGGTCATCCGTAAGCCATTTTGTCTTAAATATAATACCGTTGCTGCCTTTTACGGCCTGCTGCTGAACTGTTGAAACGCCTACTTTTTCCTTGATGAGCGGAATTATTTTGGCTTCAGCCTCTTCAAGCGTATACTCTTCGTTAAATTCTACGGTTGTGGTTGTTCCTCCTGAAAAATCAAGGTCAAAATTAAATGCACCGTTTCCGTTAATGCCGTTAATTACCGCAAATGCAACACCTGCCGCAATTACTGCTCCCGCAACAGACATGAATATTTTTCTTTTTGAAACAAAATCAAAAGCCTTTTTCTCTTTTTCCGCACCATACATCCATGTCTTATTAAGACCCCAGTGGTAGAACAGGAGAAGGATAAGTCTTGCCACAACGAGTGCCGTAAACATTGAAAGGAGAATACCCATTCCCAGTGTTACCGCAAAGCCTTTAACCGGTCCCGAACCGATTATGCCCAATATTACGGCTGCAATAAGGGTTGTCACGTTACCGTCTATTATGGCTGATATTGCTTTCTTAAATCCTATGTCAATGGCACTTCTTACAGAAATGCCTCTTCCTATCTCTTCTCTTACACGGGCAAAAATGATTACGTTGGCATCTACCGCCATACCTATTCCGAGTATGATACCTGCTATACCCGGAAGCGTAAGCGTAAGGTTAAATACGTTAAGCAGTGCAAGCATACCTCCCGTATATGCAATCAGTGCAAGGCTTGCTGCTATTCCCGGTATTCTGTAATATGCTATCATAAATATGAAGAGAAGTATAAATCCCACTATTCCTGCCTTAACGCTCGTCGTAATCGCGCTCTGTCCGAGTGTCGCACCCACTACCTGTGATGATACCTCTTCAAGTTCAACAGGAAGTGCACCTATTCTTATGTTGGATGCAATGTTTTTTGCTTCTTCTATTGAAGACATTCCTTCAATATATCCCTGTCCGTCAGAGATTACGGTGCTTACGCTAGGCACACTGATAAATTCGCCGTCATAATATACACCGATTGTCCAGCCCTTTTCCTTGGCGAGTGTTGTTGCTTCTTTAAATTTCTCAGTGCCTTCCCTGGTAAGTACAAATTCCACAACAGGGCCTGTTTCCTGATAATTCACGCCTTCTGCCGTCTTAACGTCTTCTCCGGTAAGAACCAGCGTTCCGTCAGCTTCCATTTCTTCAATGCTTCTTTTAAGAACATATGCTTTTGAGAATGTGCCGTCCTGATTTATTTTGTAATCAAGGTCATAATTAAGAGTCGTTCCGTCCTCGGCATATTCCAGTATGAAATACAGTGCTCCCGGCTTACCTAATTCATCAAGAATCTTCTGTGCGTCATCTGCACCCGGAATTTCTACCGTTACCCTGTCAGAGCCTTCTTTATATGCCTGTGCTCCGTCATACATTTCAATTCGCTGTGCCATCTTATACACAACATCACTCATATCCTGTGACGTAACATCGCCTACCGCCTGGTAAGTAACACTTACGCCGCCGTTAAGATCAAGTCCCAGCGTAATATTCGCCGCACTTCCCTTATGGCCTTCACCATATCCCACCAGAACCGTGTATCCTGTAACGGCAAATGCTGCTATCACCGCAATGGTGGCTATTATCTTCTGCCAGATTTTCATTGTAATTCTCCTATCCGTTTATTTATTGTATATCTTAGCAATGTACCGAAATATCTCCGTAATCTGCCGCTTCAATTCCTTCATCGGCAAGGGCGCACTTAATCATCAGTGCACATTCAACCCTTTTGCGCTGGAGCTGACAGGCGATATCATAAGGCTCATTGATGTCCTTGTTGAAATTGTAGGCATTTGCCGAACAGCCTCCGCTGCAGTAAAAGCGGCAGAAGCAGTCTCTGCATTTTTCCTTCGTATATACGTTGGTATTATTAAATACTGTCCTTATGTCAGGTCTTGTAATACCTTCATACACATTGCCCATGAGATATTCTTCATGTCCCACA
Source organism: uncultured Butyrivibrio sp. (assembly GCA_964405265.1). Lineage (GTDB taxonomy): Bacteria > Bacillota > Clostridia > Lachnospirales > Lachnospiraceae > Eshraghiella. The sequence continues at coordinate 84,624 of CAYONC010000003.1, read as the reverse complement.
AACTGATGACACGGGTAAAAATCACCCCATGGCGTTACTGCAAGATATTCCGTTCCGCAGCCGCAGCCCGAAAGCCTCTTATATACACACGGGCCTCCGGTCAGATCAACCATGAAATGGAAGAAATTAAAGCCTCTTCCTTCCTTCTCACGCTTAATCATTTCAACCGCAAGCTTATCATATTCTTCAAATATCCCCGGAAGGTCTTCATACTTTATGGCATAGTCCTCGGTATCCTCCGCAACAACCGGTTCTACGGATATCTGCTTATATCCCAAATCCGCAAGGCTTAAAACGTCCTTGGAAAAATCAAGATTGTTATGTGTGAAGGTTCCTCTTACATAATAATTGTTCTGGTTCCTTGATTCCGCCATTTTATGGAATTTCGGCATTATAAGATCATAACTTCCGCTTCCGTTCCGGAACGGTCTCATATTATCATGAACCTCCTTACGTCCGTCCACGCTGAGTACGACATTTCCGCATTCCCTGTTTATAAATTCCTGTATTTCATCATTCAGAAGAACACCGTTGGTGGTCATTGTAAAACGGAACAGCTTGTCATGCTTCTTCTCAAGTTCTCTTCCATATGCCACAATTTCCTTAACTGCTTCAAAATTCATCAATGGTTCACCGCCGAAGAAATCCACTTCCAGATTCTTACGTCTGCCGGAATTCGCAACAAGAAAATCCAGTGCCTTCTTACCTGTTTCGGCACTCATTAATGCACGCCTTCCATGGTATTCTCCTTCTTCCGCAAAGCAGTACTTACATGCAAGATTACAGTCGTGTGCTATATGAAGACACATTGCCTTGACAATGTTGGAGGACGCTTTTTCCTGAGTAAATCTGTCTATGTATCCTTCATAGATATCTTCCGTAAAAAGCTGTTCAGAATCCTTAAGCTCCTGTATTTCTTCACAGGCTTCCCTGATGTCAGTCTCCGTATACTTATCTCCAAGTATACGGACTATATCGTCCGTACCGTTATTTTCAAACAACGGAATTATATCATACACGGCATCATCCACAACATGTACCGAACCGCTGTTAATGTCAAGCACTATGTTGTATCCGTTATTTTTATATTGATGTATCACATCTGCCTCCTGTACAAAATAAGAGAGTGCAGGGATGCCTAAAGTCAGTGGCTCTCCATGTCAACACTCTCTCATCACTCTGTTTTATAAAATACTTATTTGTTCTCGCAGCTCTGGTTTCCAACCGTGCAGGATGTCTTACATGCTGACTGGCATGATGTCTGACATTCTCCGCATCCGCCCTTTTTGGCAGTTTCCTTAAGATTCTTAGTAGTAATTGTCTTAATGTGCTTCATTGCTTGCCTCCTTATTTTATAAAAACTGATACGATTATAACATAATACATTCTATAAATAAAGTATTTTTTTAATCTTCCAGCTCCATTTCTTTTCCGATTATGATTGCCTTGGAGCCTGTACCGTGTCCTATCTCCCGTGTTACTGCTACGGGAAGCCCGCGATTCGTGCATACGTCCGTCAGAATATCAGCGGCTTTCGTGCTTCCTTCTGCCTCAAGCTCCGTAAACGTACCTAATAAAACCCCTGCTGCTTCCTCAAACACTCCCATCTGCAGGAGCTGTCTGAAATAAGTACGGATTCTCGCCTCTCCTCCCCCGAAACTTTCAAGGAAAAGTATTCTGTGTCTGGCTGACGGCATATATCCCGTTCCGGCGAGCTTTAAAAAGCACCTCAGGTTTCCGCCAATCACCACTCCGCTCATTCTGTGTCCACTTACAAAATCATATTCTATTTCGCAGAGGGAATTACTCTCATTCATAAGGGCCGTAATAAGGTCCGCCTTCTGTCTTTCGCCGTGCTCCGATGCAATATTCCTTACCTGATACAGATACGACGGGCATCCCGTCTTATGATATATTGCATTTATAACCGTTGTAAGGTCACTGTATCCGAAAAAAGGCTTTTTTTCCCTGCCTATTACTTCATAATCAAGATAATCCAGTATTTCATTGGCAACATCTCCGCCGGACACGTCAAATACCGCTCCGATATTCCTGTTGCATACCATGTTCATAAATTCACGTGCCCTGATGTCCGGAGCAGCTGCCACTCCCGATTCCGGTCTGAATATATGCTGGCTCCGTACGGTTTTTATCCCCATATCATAAAAAAAATTTTCAACCTCCGTAACGGCTTCCTTTTTCCCCGGTGCAAGCCCGTCAGAACAGGCTATAAGTCCAACCGAATCTCCTGCGTCCATAATTTTTCTCCTTAACAGCAAAAAATTTCCATAAAGTAAAAAAGCTGTGTGAAATCACACAACCGATAATCAAAAGTGCAGTCGGCGGGACTTGAACCCGCACCCAAGCAATATGGACTAGATCCTTAGTCTAGCGCGTATGCCAATTCCGCCACGACTGCTTATGAAGTTAAGTGCAGACGGCGGGACTTGAACCCGCACCCAAGCAATATGGACTAGATCCTTAGTCTAGCGCGTATGCCAATTCCGCCACGTCTGCTCATATTGTCGCCAAACATCAGCGACGTATTGTATATTATCACATACCATGCATAAATGCAAGCAGATTTTTTTATTTTTTTAAAAAAGTTTTAAACGTTATTCTTGACATTATGGTATTCTGATGTTAAACTGATTAAGTTGTTTGCAGTCGTGGCGGAATTGGCATACGCGCATGATTCAGGTTCATGTCCGTGTACTCGGGTGTGGGTTCAAGTCCCATCGACTGCACTTAATATTTGGAAAGACTGTTTCTCCGGATAACCGGTTAAACGGTCTTTTTTCTTTTTGACTGATATTAAAATATTGCAGAAACGCCTGCAGTATCACTAAAAATAAGGAGGCCCGCTTTCCGGTGGAAAGCGGGCGAATAGGAATGAAGAAAAAGGATATAACCTTTTTTCTTGGTTAGGTACAAGTACATTGTATTATTAAAATAAGTCCAAATTATGAAGTAATTATAAAAAACTGATAAAATGCATAAAAAAAGATTTATTTTCCCATAAAAACATCAAGATATTTTCTGCAGATATATTCCCAGCTGTATGCTTCTTTTATTCTTTGCTTTGCCTTTTTACCAAGTTCTTCAATGGTGCCGTCTCCGTATCCGTCTGCCTCATCAATGAGTGCAGCCAGATTTCCCTCCTCCTTATTCCAGTAAACGGCAGCATCCTCTGCCACCTCCCTGTTAAAACCGACATCATACAGGAGATTAAGTTTTGTTGCTCCAAGTGCCTCAAGCAGACTCGGATTGGTTCCCCCGACTTCGTGACCGTGAAAATATCCATAGGCATTTTCCCTGATTTTTTTGAGAAGCTCCCGGTCATATACTGTTCCTACAAATTTGATTCTTGCATCTGAACTGAAATTCAGTTTTTTATCAAGCTCTGAAAGAAATTTTTCATTTTTCGTGGTTATTATGGCAAAATCCTTCTCTGTTCTGCTGTGCATAAACTCACGAATCATTGTTTCAAAATTATTTTCCGGTACAAATCTTCCAACCGAACAGTAAAATTCACCGTCTTTAAGATTATGTTCATTGAGCCAGCTTACATATTCCGGAGAATCATCACTTAAAGCTGACGGAATAATGTCGCTTCCGTATGCAATGAATGTGGTATCGGGATTATACTTTTTATAATCCTCCCTGATGTGCTTTTCAATATTTATGCTGTCACAGATTACAAGGTCACTGTGCTTTACCATTCCGCGTTCGGATATCCGCCAGTATTTTCTTACCGGCGGCGAATATTTCTTTCTTAAATCCTCTCTTCCGTCAGGATTATTGTAATATACACCTCCAAGCCTGCGTATCTTTCTCTTATAATGTCCCATGACAGGACCCACACGGGATGACAGTACATATATAATAGGATGTTCTATGTTGTTTTCCCTTATATAACGGCAGCAGTATCTGAGTGCCTTTATGTCATAAATAATTGCCTGTGCAGAACCAAGCTCAGGTGAAGATATTTTAAAACAGTGTGCATTATGATACATATATTCCATATCGGAAATAATCCCGGCTCCCACAAGCGTCTTCTCATCCGTAGTCCCCGGTCCGTTTGCCTTACAGGCAATATGGTAACATATGTCCTTATTGTCCTGATGATATTCCGTCAGTTTGTCCAAAAAGGTCTCATAACCGCCATAGGTAAAGCCCTTGGCTCCAATTATAAATACGTGCTGCATTTTTTATTCCTCGTTCCCTTTAATATCATCCAGGTAGCGTTTCAGTGCATCCTGCCATGTCGGAAGCGGCTTAAAGCCTGCCTGCGACAGTTTACTTTTATCAAGCCTGCTGTTAAACGGCCTTGCAGCTTTAGACAGTCCGTATTCCTCAGTAGTAACGGGAATTACCTCCGTATTATAACCCGCCTGACGGAATATTTCACAGGTAAAGTCATACCAGCTTATATATCCGCCCTCATTGGTAGCATGATAATATCCGTAAGCTTCCGTTTCAACCATGTCAGTCAGCAGCCGTGCCAGGTCGCAGGTATACGTCGGAGTGCCTATCTGATCATTTACCACGCGGACCGTATCATACTTTTTGCCCACATTCAGCATTGTCTTAATGAAATTTTTTCCGTTTCTTCCAAACACCCATGCAATTCGGACAATAAAATACTTTTCCAGTGTCTCTGCAACTGCAAGTTCACCTTCAAGCTTAGTCTGTCCATAAACATTCAGAGGCTTATAATCCCTGCAGTCCGGTTCCCAAGGCTTCTTTCCCTGTCCGTCAAAAACGTAATCCGTACTTATATAAATCATTTTAGAGTCATTTTCCCTGCACGCTTCTGCAATATTAGCCGTACCGCCCGCATTTATTGCACGCACCTTTTCAATATTCTCTTCATCTTCTGCCAAATCCACGGCCGTCCATGCCGCACAGTGGATTACGGCATCAGGATGAAGTTCTTTAATAACCTTTCTTACGGATTCTTTATCGGTGATATCCAGTGAAATATACGGCATTAAGGTAACTGCCGTTCCATCACAAATCCCGCTGTATTCCGGTGCAATATCCGTTCCTATGCCTTCATGTCCGCGCTTTGCAAGCTCATTCATCACATCATGTCCCAGCTGTCCGCAGACTCCTGTCACAAATACTTTCATGTTATGTCCTCTATTCTTCTCTTATTTATTACCTGTCTGACAATGTTATAATACATTCCGTCCGATAAATTGTAAACAGTGATTTTTCGTATTTCTTCACAAAAGCCTTTTGTTTTCAGATGATACAGGGCATACCTTACGGCATGCCCCGGTATAATCCTATGTAATTTATTCCTGTCCGAGCAGGCGCGACATTTCGTTCACCATTTCATTTATGGTGCCTGCCTGTAACGCAACCTCAACCGTATCGGAGGCGTTGCTCTCCGCCATCTGACTTATTGTTCCGAATTTTTCATTTTCATTCTTAACATTTTCTGCATACCTTCGTATACACTCACAAAATATCCGCTCTGTTTATTTAATTTATCGGAATTTTCCTCTGCCTGTGCCGTTATGTCGGCAACATTCTGCTGTACACGTTCAATTACGGCACGTACATTCTTTAATTTTTCAATGCCCTCATCGGTTCCGGCACTTAAACGGCTGTTTTTTTCTGTTCATATTATTCTCTCCGCATGCAGAATTGTATCACGGCAGTTATTTAAATTCAACACATACGCTTCAATTTAAGTCCGCGCAGATACTGTTTTTTCTCTGCACTCACCCTGCTGCTTTCCACTGCTTTCTGAATCGACTTATTATGAATCCACGGTTCAAGCCGGTGCTCTTCAAAATACACGACTGCAGCATCATACTGTTTTGCAAGTGCCGTCGCAAAATACCATGCTTTCATCATGTTAATGTAATATTCTTCTGATTTTTTTCCGGCTGCCAAATCCATATACTCACATTTAAAGCTTTCATCCAGAAAATGTTTCATCAGCATACCTATTGCAAAGCGTACGGCATAGATGTCTTCTGAGGCAAGCCACCTTTTAATATCTGTAATGAGTCTGTTCCTGTTCTTCTTAAATACGGCAGGGGATATCATATCACAGGTAGCCCAGTTGTCCACATAAGGAAAAAACACATCCAGCGCCGCTACACATTCATCATAATCTTTTATTCTCTCTATCAGAAATCCGTGAAGATTATTTTCCTCATAATATTCATGCGGCAAAATTTCCATAAAAGCCTTCTCATCCGTTATGCTCTTCGCAAACTCCCTTAAACGTGGTGTTCTTACACCTATGATACGGTCCGGATTTACATTCGGAATAAGACGGGCATGAAATTTTTTATATTCCTCATCCGCCATGTCAAATAATGCTTTCCGTATTTCTTCACGTTTCATAACTTTCATTCTCCTTTTACCGTGTCAATCTCCGCGGATTATCTCTACCGTTTTTTTTCGTTTCAGTTTATTGAAATTCTGCCTGTAACAAGCTGTGATACAGCCATTATTATGTACACGGGTATACTTATACCGATAATACAACTGCTGCATATACATACCGTTTACTTTTAAAACCGCCAGATTAAGCATTACTGCAACAGCTGCTTCTACTTCATACTCCGTCATTCCGGCTTCAGATTCTGGCGACACTTTCATTAAAGTCTCTCCATATGGCATTTCAGATTCAATCTTCAAATGTTCAGCATATCCACAATATCCATTCTTAGGATTTCTTCCTTTCATGGAACATCTTACCATCATACTGTACAAATACTTTCCCGCTTCTATTGCTGCTTAAACTTTGGTTATTCCAAAATAGTCTGTCATAATAACAAGTGACATAAAAAAAGTGAATACAAAAATAAAATTTTTGATATTCACCGTAACCGAACCGTCATAGCAAAAAAATCTGCTTCAGACTTCATGTTTTACGTCCTTTTATTTCTAAAAGTTTGCCCTCATTTCCTGTTCAATATAACATATTGTTGTTATTGTGTCAATTTTTATTAAGTAAGTCAGAGTAACCTCATTTCATTAAGCTTAAGCACCGCACCTCCGTGCTGCATTGCATAAACATTTTACACTGATATCCTCACTCCGGTACACTTTATATATGTATTTCGATAAAGGGGCATTTTGAGCATTGCCGTGTTCCACAAATTTTTGAACTCTTTAACAGGAATTTTCCTGTTATAGCAGAAACAGTATAAGTAAATCAGCAGGCAAATTCAAGGACATAAATAATTCCATTAAACATTGGATATGACTGCTTGCAACAGGTATGTTTTTCAATTATACTGTTAATCAGATGAGGTATAATTATGATTTTATTATATAACGGACTTGATACATTAACAGAAGACAACATCAGCAGGCTGATTCCGTTTCTTCCGGATTTTCGGAGAAAAAAAGCCTTGAATTTCCGTTTTTTCAACGGAAAAGCTGCCTGCACCATTGCTTATATGCTTTTTCTCTATGGTTATCGCAGATTTTACGGTATAAACGGAACTCCTGATTTTGATTATGATGATAACGGCAAGCCGTATCTTAAATCCGAACCGGAGCTTTTTTTTAACATAAGCCACTGTGACAATGCGGCAGCATGTATTTTTTCAGACATTCCGATAGGTATGGATATACAGAATTACAAAAGGATTAATCTGTCCCTTATTAACAAAATCTGTTCTCCCGGCGAAACGGATTTTATTCTCTCATCCGCAGAGCCTGATGCGGAATTCTGCAGGCTGTGGACTGAAAAGGAGGCAGCATCGAAGTATACCGGTGAAGGTATTCTTAGAAACTTCCGCCGGAGGTACACTGACGGACTTTTTTTCAACAGCCGCCATATTGAGCCTGACATGTATATCACTACTGCTTCCTGTGAAGATAAAATTCATGAAATCATAAATATCGGATTAGATGACATATACAGTCTTTTTTAACTGCCTCTTTTGAATTAACAGAGTTACGGATTTTACCTGTTCAAAAAAAGTGTGTGATTTCTTTTATTATGTAAAAATCACACACTTTACAATTTCCAATACATTCACCGTTCATACTCACACTCATGTTTTTTTAAAGCTTTTTCCTTATGCTTAAGCTTATTTAGTGAGAAATCTATTATGCGTTCCTTTCTTTCAACATCGTACTGTAAAATTCTTTATGTAAGGAACTTATACACGGTATGTCATCAATAATTTTATTTATCATTTCCAAATCAATTCTCCCGGAAATTCTTTTCAATGCTGAATTACAGGAAGACCACATTCCAGATAGGACTTATCATCAGGTAATCCCGTTTTTTCATCATACATATTATTCAAACAAGTCACACTCCGTCAAATATGTTTTTAACATGCTATTTTTCCTGATTTGCTTTGAATACATCAACAACCTCAGTAATTGTAATATAAGCCGTTGAATCTATTTCATGCACTATTTCCTTCATTCTGTTTATCTGGAATCTGTTCAGAACCACATATATAACACTTTTTTCAGAATTGGAATAATACCCTTTTCCCTCCATTATGGTCATTCCCTGTTCAAAAGTCTCTGACAGTGTCCTGCAGATATCATCATATTTTACGGTTACGATAATTACTGCTTTTGCCCTGTCAAAACCTTCGACAATAAAGTCCACGGTCTTTAAGGCTGCCATATATGTAACGATTGAATACAGCGGCAGAATCCAGCTGTTAAGTATTACTCCGCATAAAATATAGAGAAGCACGTTGTATATCATAACAAACGTTCCAACCGTAATTCCAAGTCTCTTGGCAAAAATAACCGCCATAACCTCTATGCCGTCCATTGCCCCTCCGAACCGTATCGCCATACCGCTTCCGACACCTGATATCATTCCTCCGAATACGGCACACAGCAGCAGGTCGGATCCGGCAAGCGGTGATGCAATACTGACATCTATCGGAAGAACACTGTTTATCAGCCATGCCACTATTGAATATACGGCTACCGTATAAATTGCATATACCGTAAATTTAACGCCCTGCTTCTTAAGTCCGAAGAGGAAGAGCGGGACATTCAGAATAATAAGAAATACGGATAAGCTGAATTTTTCAGGTGTAATCTGTGATAAAAGCATTGCCGTTCCGGATATACCGCTGTCATACAGCTTTACCGGTGCAAGAAAAATCGTCACACCGAATGCATTAATAATACCTGCCAGTGTAAGCAGTAAAAAATTCTTTAATTTTAATTCCTTCAATTTACATAAATCCTTTCATATATTATTAATGCCGCCCATACAGGGCGGCACATGATAACATTATTTTAATACTTCAAATACCACCGGGCATCCCAGTTTATACTGCTTCTTAAAAAATTCAATCAAATCCTCCGTACAGCATATGGTTGTTGATTCTGTTCCGCTGTCCATATCATTATTACCGCACATAACGGCATCAAGCTCATATGTCAGCCTTGACCCTTTCTCTATAATAATTCTGTCAAGATGATAACAGCTGTAAAAGGTTCTTCTTAAACCTTCAACTGATGCCGGAACCGTAACCTTCTTAATATTCTGGTTGCTGCGGAAGGTATTCATTGCCGCTACCACCGGTTTGCCGTTAATCTCAGACGGAATAACAATTTCGCTTTCGCTGCCGGTGTACTTAAGTATACAGTATCCGCCCGGCGTAATCCGGTTTTTGAATGTATCAGCTATATTGATTGTCTCCCGTCCGCCTTTTTTATTAACTGACGTGCTTGTCAGAGTCTCATCAGACCGGCAGTATACCCATGTTCCGTCAGTTTTAACGTCATAATGCTCATCCACGTTATATACCCAGTCATAATTACTTTCATGAGAAAGAAGCGTATCTTCACTGTCCGGCTGTTCATCATTCCGGTTCTTAAGTTCGGCAGGCTCATTTTTCTTATCCTCTCCTGCTGTCTCCGTCACTTCCTCTTCATCCTCTTCGTAAAATTCCAATACCGGTTCGGGTGTCTTCTCCCACGCATTATAATCCTCCGAAGGTTCATCATTCCCGGAATTTCTTCCTACAAGAATATCTTCAACCTGTATATCTTCGGCAACACTTTCCTGTTCAGGCTCTGCTCCGGCTTCCGTTACGCTCTCCTGTTCAGGCTCTGTTTCAGTTTCCGTTACGCTCTCCTGCTCAGGCTCTGCCCCGGCTTCCGTTACGCTCTCCTGTTCAGGTGCTGCTCCGGCTTCCGTTACGCTCTCCTGTTCAGGTGCTGCTCCGACTTCCGTTACGCTCTCCTGTTCAGGTGCTGCTCCGACTTCCGTTACGCTCTCCTGTTCAGGCTCTGTTTCAGTTTCCGTTACGCTCTCCTGCTCAGGCTCTGCCCCGGCTTCCGTTACATTTTCCTGCTTTCCTACAACTACCGCCTCAATTACAATTTCCTGATCTTCAGACACATACACCTGTTCAGATGCTGCATCAGTTACCGTAACAGGGTCTTCGTCATCTTCATATACAACTTCAACATCCTTAAAGAAAGACTTTACAGTATCAGTATTCTCCGCCGTCGGCATTTCATATGCATCTTCATACGGATCTTCCACTCTTATGTCTGAATCCGTGAAAGTATCATGTCTGTTGGCAGCATCAATATTCTTCTGTGTAATCTTAACCGGCTCCGGTCTGAATAAATATCTCTTCTTAACCGGTCGTGCAGTTTTCTTCTTAACTACCGTAACTGCTGCCGTAACTGCCGCAACTCCGAGTGCTATTGCTCCTGCTATTCCCAATGCTTTTCTGTTCTTCATATGTTCCCTCTCCCACGCTTCCGTCAGTAAATTTTTATATATCTATTATCAAGTTTAAAAGGGGTATTTGTCAACTGATTTTATTATTAAAATATCCTTTTTTTCTAAAAATTTTCATATATATCATAAAGGTAACGATGAGAGGAACCGCAGCTGCAACCCACGCTGCAGGACCGGCATAACATATCCCTTTATAACCTATGTAATCAGGCAGCGTAAATGCTACAACCGACCTTCCCGCAAGCTCAAGAAATGACGCCAGCAGCGGAACTAAGGTTTTTCCCATTGCCTGAAGGGCATTACGGAATACCAGAATCATGAAAAGCGGTATGTAAAATTTTGTGGTTGTACCGAGATACATCTGTGCAAGGTCAAGTATCTGCTCATTACCGTCTTTTATAAAAAGACTGCTTAACGGTCTTCCGAACAGAAGAATTACTCCCATGGACATTATTGCCGATATTGCAATGCACAATGCCCATTTCCATACCCCGCTCCGTATTCTGTCATACTTTGCGGCGCCGTAATTCTGTCCGACGTAATTCGCCGTGGTAACTCCTGCCGATATTGCTACCTGTGTTATTATCTGTTCTGTTTTCTGTGCTGCCGTATATGAAGCGATATATATCTCTCCGAACTTATTAATTGCACTCTGAAGTATTATTGTTCCGACGGCATTAACGGAAAACTGAAATGCCATCGGTATTCCGACCCTGATATGATTGCCGATTATTGCCCTGTCTGTTTTTCTGTCTTCCTTCTGAAGTCTTAGCATATCATATTTTTTTCGGGTATATATAAGGCACGCCGCACCGGCTATAATCTGTGCAAGTACCGTTGCCCATGCCGCTCCGGCTATTTTCATGTTGAAAGTCATGATAAACAGAAGATCAAGTCCTATATTAAGCAGTGCCGAAAAGATAAGAAAATACAGCGGAGTTTTACTGTCACCCAGTGCCCGGAGTACACACGATACGGCATTATACAGCATCGGTGCAAACAACCCGGCAAAGATTACAACAATGTAATCATAGGCGTCTTTAATAATACCGTCAGGAGTATTTACAAGACGTAATACCGGCATGGTTATGGACACGGAAACAGCAGTAAGAATTATCGTGACAAGTATCCATAATACCATGGCATTATACAGTGACCGCCTCATTTTTTTGTAGTCACCCGCGCCAAAGCATTGGGAAATATGTACTGAAAATCCGCTTGTTATTCCCGTCACAAACCCGTTTACAAGAAAAAACAGTGCCCCGGTACTTCCTACTGCAGCAAGTGCATTGTTTCCAAGACACCTTCCCACTATAACAGTATCCGTAAAATTATATATCTGCTGGAAAATATTACCTAACAGCACGGGAATCCCATATGACAGCATCAGCCTGACGGGACTTCCCTCCGTTAAATCCTTTGCTTTACTCATTACATTCTCTCCGGAGCTTCTATTCCAAGCACATCCGTACATGTAAGAAGTATGTCTTTTGTCAGACCGATGAGTGCCAGATATCCGTTCTTTTTGCCTTCATCAGGTTCAGAAAGAATTTTTGTCTCATGATAAAAACGGTTAAATGCATTTGAAAGTTCACACACATACTTACATATTTTATGTGGTGCCGTTTCATTAAATGCAGCCTCCATTACATCATTCAGTCTTGTTATTTCAAGCATAAGCTCAAGCTCACTCCTGCTTTCGGGATTATTAATCTGCAGTCCTTTAATCTTTCCGTTCTGTTCTTCATACTTCTTAATAATGGATTTTATGCGGACAATGGTATACAGGATGTATGGTCCCGTATCTCCTTCAAATGACGTAAATCTGTCAATATCAAAAATATAATCCTTGGATGCCTGATTCGACAGGTCACCGTATTTAAGTGCAGCAAGCCCTACCGTTTTTGCCGTCTGCCTTGCTTCGCTTTCGTCTACGGTTCTGTTTTCCATTATTTTTTCATAAACGGCATCTTCTATTTCCTTAATAAGATACTCAAGCCTTAACACGCCTCCCTGACGTGTTTTAAACGGCTTTCCGTCACTTCCGTTCATAGTACCGAAACCGATGAATTTAAGTTCCGTATCTGCTCCTACAATTCCGGCTTTTTTTGCAACACGGAAAAACTGCGTGTAATGAAGCTCCTGTCTCTTATCCGCAAGATAAATATATTTTTCAGGCGAATATAATTTTTCCCTTTCAATAAGCGTTGCAAGGTCTGATGTCTCATAATTGGCTGCTCCGTCAGACTTTCTTACAATACACGGCGGAAGCTCCCTGGTATCGCCTTCTTCACTTATATCTACGACCGTTGCACCCTGACTTTCATAAGCAATTCCATCAGCAATTAATTTTTCCACCATGTCGCTGATGTAAGGCTGTGCATCACTTTCACCCTTCCAAAGATCAAAAGAGACATTAAGATTATCATAATTTTTTTTCAAATCGGTAACGGATACATTAATAATATGCTTCCATAACGCGGTATAACCCCTGTGTCCGTTCTGGAGTTCAAGGGTTGCAAGCTGTGCCGCCTTCTTAAATTCTTCATCGGTTTTGGATTTACCGCTGGCACACGGATATATTTCTTCGAGCTCAGATATGGTAAACGGTGCTTCTGACGGATATTCTCCTTCATAGGCTTCATCAAAGTAAGGAAGCTCCGGCTTTCTTGATTTAAGCTCAACAATTATAAGTCCCATCTGAAGTCCCCAGTCTCCAAGATGCACATCTCCTATCGTCCTGTAACCCGCAAAGCTGCATATTCTTTTAACGCTTTCTCCAATGACGGCAGAGCGGAGATGTCCTATATGAAGCGGTTTTGCCACGTTTGCTCCGCCATAGTCAATAAAAATAACTTCATCCTTCGGTTCACTGCTGCATCCGAATTTGTCCTTCTCCGACATTTCCCTGACATAATCTCCAACAAAACTGCTGCTGACATTTATATTAATAAATCCCGGTTTAACACATTCCACTGATTCAAATGCAGGATTGTCTTTAAGTGATGCAGCAACCTCGTCTCCTATCATATATGGTGCCTTATGGTATTCCTTGGATGCCGCCATTGCTCCGTTGCACTGGTACATACACAAATCCGGTCTGTTGGAAATTCCGGTTTTTCCGTATTTTGCATCATAACCGCAGGATACGAATGCCGCACTGATTATTTCAGTTATCTTATCTAATATTTTTATCATTACTTCACCATCCGAAAAAATTATTTTAATAATGCTTTCGGCGTCAGCTCCATAAGGAACTGACGCCTGTATCTTATCTGTTAAATATCTGCAATATCAACTATTGTCATTTTCTGTGTTGCCGCACATTCAAGGCTGGTAAGAAGAGCATTGGCAGTATCAAGCGACGTAAGAACATTTACACCGGTTTCTATTGCGTGTCTTCTTATGATAAATCCGTCGTGGCTTCTCTCTATACCGTTTGACGGAATATCTATTACAAGGTCAATCTTGTGGTCAAGTATAAGGTCAAGCAGTGTAGGTGATTCCTGTTCAACTTTATTAACCCTGACGGCTTCAACACCATTTTCATTGAAATATTTTGCGGTACCCCATGTTGCATAAATCGTATATCCGAGTGCTGCAAATCTCTTTGCTACCGAAAGTGCATCCTTCTTCTCATTGTCATTGACAGTCATAATCATCTGCTTATGCTTCGGAAGGTTAACTCCTGCACCGACAAATGCCTTATATAATGCTTCATTAAAGCTCTTTGCTATTCCGAGACACTCACCGGTTGACTTCATTTCCGGTCCGAGGCTTATATCCGCACCGCGGATTTTTTCAAATGAGAATACCGGCATCTTTATTGCAATATAGTCCGCTTTTTTCTGCAGTCCCGGAGTGTATCCGAGTCCTTTTATGGTATTTCCGATAATAACCTGTGTTGCAAGCTTAACAATCGGTATTCCGGTTACTTTGCTTATGTATGGCACCGTTCTTGATGAACGCGGGTTAACTTCAATGACATATACCTGATTATCATATACAATAAACTGTATGTTAATAAGTCCTCTTACATGAAGTGACCTTGCAAGCTTAACCGTATAATCCTCAATCATGTCTATTATTTCCTGAGAAAGGCTCTGTGCAGGATATACGGATATACTGTCACCCGAATGAATACCGGCTCTTTCAATATGCTCCATAATTCCCGGTATAAGAATATCCTCGCCGTCACATACCGCATCAACCTCTATTTCCTTGCCCATAAGATACTTATCCACAAGAATAGGATGTTCCTGAACCTGTCTGTTGATTATCTCCATAAATTCAACTATGTCTTTATCGGAAATTGCTATCTGCATACCCTGTCCGCCAAGTACATATGATGGTCTTACAAGCACCGGATAGCCGAGTTCATTTGCCGCTTTAAGGGCCTCTTCGGTGGTAAATACGGTTTTTCCGGCTGCTCTCGGAATCCTGCATTTTTCAAGAATCCTGTCAAACAGCTCCCTGTCTTCTGCCGCATCAACATCTTCCGCACTCGTGCCTAAAATAGGTACACCCATTTCCATTAATGCCTTTGTAAGCTTGATTGCCGTCTGTCCGCCAAACTGTACCACTGCTCCGTCCGGATGTTCAAGCTCAACTATGCTTTCCACGTCCTCAGGCGTAAGCGGTTCAAAATAAAGCTTGTCGGCAATGTCAAAGTCAGTGCTGACTGTTTCAGGATTATTATTGATAATGATTGTCTCATATCCTTCTTCCTTAAATGACCATGTACTGTGAACCGAGCAGTAATCAAATTCTATACCCTGACCGATTCTTATAGGACCTGAACCGAGCACAAGCACTTTTTTCTCCGGCTTCGTCTCAACAACCTCGTTGTCCGTATCAAAGCATGAATAATAATATGGTGTTGAAGCTTCAAATTCCGCCGCACACGTATCAACCATTTTGAATACAGGATGAATGTTATACCGGTTTCTTAATGCTTTTATCTCTTTTTCAGTCTTTCCGCAGAGTCTTCCTATTACAGCATCCGGAAATTCCATTTTCTTGGCTTCAAGAAGCAGTTCCCTGTTAAGTTCTTCCGACTTAATGCGGTTTTCCATCTCCACAATGATTGCAATCTTATCAATGAACCATTTATCAATCATTGTTATGTCATGGATTACGTCATGGGATATTCCTCTTCTTACGGCTTCGGCAATGACATATATTCTCTTATCATCAACATTATGCAGAAGCTCCGTAATGTCACTGTCAGTGCAGCCTGAATAATCATCATTTATAAGGCAGTCAACATGCTGTTCAAGTGAACGGACAGCCTTCATAAGTGCACTTTCAAAGTTGGTGCATATACTCATAACCTCTCCGGTTGCCTTCATCTGGGTTGTAAGTTTTCTTGATGCCGTTATGAATTTATCAAAAGGAAGTCTCGGTACCTTGACAACACAGTAATCAACTGACGGTTCAAAGCTTGCATATGTCTTATGTGTAATGGCATTTCTAATCTCGTCAAGATTATATCCCAGTGCTATCTTGGATGCTACCTTCGCAATAGGGAAGCCGGTTGCCTTTGACGCAAGTGCGGAAGAACGGCTTACACGTGGATTTACCTCTATTACACAGTATTCAAAGCTTGTAGGGTGAAGAGCGAACTGAACATTGCATCCGCCCGTTATTTTAAGTTCCTCTATAATGCTGAGGGCAGCCGTTCTGAGCATATTATATTCCGGACCGGAAAGTGTCTGTGCAGGTGCAACGACTATACTGTCCCCCGTATGCACACCTACCGGGTCAACGTTCTCCATACTGCACACTGTTATGCACGTTCCGTTTGCATCACGCATTACTTCAAACTCTATTTCCTTCCAGCCTGCAATACACCGCTCTACAAGTACCTGTCCTACACGGCTGAGACGCAGACCGTTTGAAAGGATGTCTATAAGCTCTTCTTCATTACGTGCAATTCCGCCACCGCTTCCTCCAAGCGTGTAGGCTGGACGAAGCACTACCGGATAACCGATTTTATTGGAAAATGCAATTCCGTCTTCTACATTTTCAACAACAAGCGATGGTGCACATGGTTCGTTGATTTTTTCCATCGTATTCTTAAATTCAAGTCTGTCTTCTGCCTTCTTGATTGTGAGGGCGGTAGTTCCTATTAATTTTACGCCCTGTTCTTCAAGGAAGCCCGTTTCCGCAATTTCCATTGCAAGATTAAGACCCGCCTGTCCTCCGAGTGTAGGAAGAATACTGTCAGGCTTTTCCTTAATGATGATTTCCTTCAATGTTGCAACATTTAACGGCTCTATGTATACTTCATCCGCAATGTTCTTATCCGTCATTATCGTAGCAGGGTTGGAATTGACAAGAACAACCTCAACTCCCTCCTCCTTCAGTGAACGGCACGCCTGTGTTCCCGCGTAGTCAAATTCTGCCGCCTGTCCGATTACAATCGGACCTGAACCTATTACTAATACTTTTCTGATACTTTTGTCCATTGGCATAATTCAGTTCCTGCCTTTCTTCATCATTGCTTCAAACCTGTCATAGATAATATTGCTCTTATCCGTATAGTCAAATATTTCCGGTATAAACTGAACCGTAAATACATCAGCATCCGTATATTCAATTCCTTCGTTGGTATTATCATTAACATTCACAAAAATTGTTTTTGCCGTACCGGTCACACTCTCAGTATCAACCGCATACCCGTGATTCTGTGAAGAAATGTATACTTTTCCGTTTTTCACATCCTTAACCGGATAATTGCCGCCTCTGTGTCCGTATTTCATTCTGCTGCTCTTAATTCCCTTTGCAAGGGCTATAAGATTATGTCCGAGTCCGAATCCGAACACCGGAATACCTGAAGACAGGAGTACGGAAATTTCTTCCGTCGGGCACTCATCAGGTGCTCCGGGGCCGTCAGATATTATTATTCCGTCAGGATTATCCTTAATTATCTCATCTGCACATGTTCCTGCCGGATACACCGTCACCTCATTGCCCCGTTTATTAAGGTCATTAACAATATGTCTTGGTGAACCGTAATCCACATATGCTATTCTGCTGCCTTCGCCTTTAAGGACATACTTTTCAAAAGCAGTAACTTTTTCTACTGTTTTTTCTGATTTATATGCTTTAAGCTGTGGGAGTATTTCTTCAAGATTAAAATCCTCGTTGGTGGTAATCATTCCATTCATCGTACCATTATCACGAAGAATTTTGGTAAGTGCCCTGGTATCGATTCCTGCAATACCCGTAACATTGTTTTTAATAAGAAAGTTCTGTATCGTATCTTCACTCCGGAAGTTACTCGGAACACGAGAAAGTTCACGAACTATAAAACCGTCAGCCCATGTCCGGTCTGATTCCATATCTTCGTAACAGATACCATAATTACCTATCAGAGGATATGTCATTACAACCGCCTTACCTGCATTGGCAGGATTGGTAAGTACCTCCAAATATCCTGTAATTGAAGTGTTAAAAACAATTTCGCTGACCTTATCCGCGGCAGCTCCAATGCTTGTTCCTTCAAAAACGTGCCCGTCTTCAAGAATCAAAAATGCTTTCATCGTTACACCTTCACACCTTTCGTAAATCAGATTTAGTCTTAGGCAAAAAAAAAACAGCTAAACAGAAAGATAGTGCTTTTTCTCTCCAAATTGTAAAAATTCTATCACAATTTTTTTCTGATTTCAACCCTATAATTACATTCAACAAAACTTTTTTTTCGCATAATTTAATACTGATAAAAACACGGAGTTTAACATGAATAACATAAACACAGATGCATCCTGTCAGGGTGCTTTAAAAATCAGCGTTACTTCCGTTTCAGGCAGACCCGTACCGGGAGCAGTGGCAGATATATTCACTGTCTCCGATTCCGGCACACCCGTTTTTTCACTTACCACGAATGAGGACGGTCAGACGGAGACAGTCACACCGGATGCACCTCCTGCATCTTTAAGCTCGTCACCGGGTGTCCTCATGCCTTATGCAGAATACAATCTTGTGGTAAGTGCTGAAGAATATCTGCCGGTTACGGTTAACGGCATTAACGTATTCTGCGGGGTTCTGTCAATTCAGAATGTAATACTGCCTGATGAAACGGGCTTCAGGGAAGTATTTAACATAGGTCCCAACGTTCTGTACGGTGATTATCCCGCAAAAATCCCGGAGGCGGAGATAAAACCCGTTGGCAATACGGGCGAAATTGTACTTAACGAAGTAATCATACCGGAATTTATAGTTGTCCATGATGGTCTTCCTTATGATTCGTCCGCACCTGATTATTATGTTCCTTTTACCGACTATATTAAAAACGTGGCAAGCAGTGAAATATATCCTACATGGCCTGAGGAAACCATTAAAGCAAATATTCTTGCCATTATTTCTTTTACATTGAACAGGGTATATACGGAATGGTACAGAAACCAGGGATATAATTTTACAATCACCTCTTCCACGGCATATGATCATAAATGGATTAATAACAGAAACATTTTTGACAGTATCTCGCTTATTACGGATGAGATATTTGCCGAATACATTTCCCGTCCCGGTATAAAGCAGCCGATACTCACACAGTACTGCGACGGAAAACGCACAACCTGCACGGGTATGAGCCAGTGGGGTTCAAAAGACCTCGGAGATGCCGGATACTCAGCGTTAGAAATTCTAAGAAGCTACTACGGAAGTGACATATATATAAATACTGCGGCAGAAATAAGCGGAGTCCCCGTTTCATGGCCGGGATATCTTCTTGAAATAGGCTCATCAGGTTCCGCCGTCAGAACCATTCAGGAACAGCTGAGTCTTATAAGGGAGACATATACGAATATTCCTTTTTTTGAAATAGATGGAATATATGGTGAAGATACACTGAATGCGGTAAAAAAATTCCAGGAAATATTCAACCTGAATCCGAGCGGTCTCACCGACTACTCCACATGGTATGAAATTTCCCGGATTTATGTTGCACTGGCAGGGCTGTCATCATAACGACAGTCCCTTTGCCTCATCAGCACCAAGTACTATGTTCATGCACTGAATTGCCGCACCCGATGCTCCCTTTCCAAGATTATCAAATCTTGCCGTTACAAGAATTCTTTCCTGATTGCCTGTTACGTATATTTCCATGCCGTCCCAGCCGGATCGTCTGTTGCCGGCAAGAAATCCGTCAGAGTCAGCCTCCGTTCCGAATGGCATGACTTTTATAAATTTTTCCCCGGCAAAAAATTCCGTAAAAAACTCATGAAGTTCTTCCGGGGTACCTGCCTTTTTCATCATATCAGTGTAAAAAGGAACGGTAACCATCATTCCGCTGTAATAATCACATACCATTGGTACAAACAGGGGTTTTCTTGAAAGTCCCGTTACTGCCTGCATTTCCTTCAGGTGCTTATGATTCTGTGTAAGGGCATATTCCCTTGGAGCATCATATTCTTCCGCCCTGTTTTCGTCTTCATATACGGCAATGGCTTTTTTCCCCGCTCCGCTGTATCCGGATACGGCAAAAGCAGATACAGGATAATCTTCTGCCAAAATTCCGCCTTTTACCATAGGATATACAATGGTTATAAAGCCGGTTGCGTAACATCCCGGAACGGCAATTCTTTTTCCGCTGCGAATGTTATTACGGTGTTCTTCCGAAAGTTCCGGATACCCGTATGCCCAGCCCGGCTCGGTTCTGTGAGCGGTTGAAGTATCTATTATGACTACCCTGTCATTTTCCGCAAGTGATACGGATTCCCTTGCCGCATCATCCGGCAGACAGAGAAATGTTATGTCTGACGAATTTATGAGTCTTTTGCGCTCAGCCGGGTCTTTTCTCAATTCCGGTGAAATTTTTAAAAGCTCAACGTCATCCCTTAATGCAAATCTCTCATATATTCTTAATCCGGTAGTACCCTCGCTTCCGTCAATAAATACCTTTGTCTTCATTGTCATACCTCATCTATTGCTTTTCCTATGTCGTGACGCATATATTTATTTTCAAAATTTACCCATTCCGTTGCAGCATATGCATTGGCACGTGCTTCTTTGAGGGTTGCACCCTTGGCTGTTATTCCAAGAACCCTTCCCCCGTTGGTAACAATTCCTTCTTCCGTCTGCTTTGTTCCGGCGTGGAAGCAGTAATAACCGTCTTTATCATCAAAATTTTCCAATCCGGCAATAATTTTCCCCTTTTCATATGACAGCGGATATCCGTCAGAGGCAAGTATTACACATACGCAGGCATTATCCTCAAACTGCAGATCAAGACTGTCCAGAGTGCCGTCTATGCAGGCATTAAACACATCCGTTATGTCATTTTTCAGTCTCGGAAGAACCACCTGTGCCTCAGGATCTCCGAATCTTGCATTATATTCAAGCACCTTTGGTCCGTTAGGTGTCAGCATCAGTCCGAAGAATATAACTCCCTTAAATTCTCTTCCTTCCGATTTCATGGCGTCAACCGTTGCCTGATAGATATGCTTTCTGCAGAATTCATCCACCTCATCAGTATAAAACGGACTTGGTGAAAAGTTACCCATTCCGCCCGTATTAAGTCCTTCATCTCCGTCTTTTGCCCTTTTATGGTCCTGTGCGGATGACATTATTTTGATTGTATTACCGTCTACAAAGGAAAGAACAGAAACCTCCCGTCCGGTCATAAATTCTTCTATTACGATTTTATTACCCGCATCACCGAACTGCTTATCCAACATAAGGGTCTTAACTCCGTCAAGGGCCTCTTCTTTTGTATTACAGATTAAAACACCTTTTCCGAGAGCAAGTCCGTCCGCTTTAAGTACAATCGGATAATCCGTCTTTTTGAGGTATTCTATTGCTTCCTCTGCCGACGTAAAGGTCTCATATGCAGCAGTCGGAATATTGTATTTTTTCATTAAGTCCTTGGAGAAAGCTTTGGAGCCTTCAAGAATTGCCGCATTTTTACGCGGACCGAATACACGGAGTCCCTCTTTCTCGAATACATCAACAATTCCTCCCACAAGAGGATCGTCCATTCCTATTACCGTAAGATCTATCTCTTTTTCTTTTGCAAAATCAACAAGCCTGTCAAATTCCATTGCACCTACCGGTACACATTCTGCAAGCTGTGCAATTCCTGCATTACCCGGTGCACAGTATATCTTATCAACCTTAGTGCTTTTGGAACATGCATATGCTATTGCATGCTCCCTGCCTCCGCTTCCGACGATTAATATTTTCATTGTAACCAACCTCTCTGTGTTATTTGTTGGCAATGGCATTAATTGCCTGAGGAAGTATAATCCATTCAGCCTGTTCCATTACCCTTTTCTGGAGTATCTCTGCCGTATCGCCTTCTTCCGTCATAACTGCTTTCTGACAGATGATTCGTCCCGTATCCGTTCCTTCATCTACATAATGAACCGTTGCTCCCGTAATTTTCACGCCTCTTGCAAGGGCGGCCTCGTGAACCTTCAGACCGTAATATCCCTTTCCGCAGAAGGACGGTATAAGTGAAGGATGTATGTTAATTATTTTATCAGGATATTCCCGTACCATTGCCGGAGGAATCGCCACAAGGAACCCGGCAAGAACGATAAGGTCAGGATTATATTTTCTGACTCCGTCCAGTAATGCCTCGTTAAACATTTCCCTGTTCTCATAATCCTTAGGCGATATACATTCTGCGGGTATTCCTTTTAATTCTGCTCTTTTGAGTGCATAGGCACCTGCATTATTGCTTATCACTCCTGCTATGACGGTATTGGTAACCGTACCGTTATCAACGGCATCCATGACTGCCTGAAGGTTAGTTCCTCCTCCAGATACCATGACAACTACTCTCAGCATATTATCACACCTTTATCACCGGTTATTACCTGTCCGATTACAAATGCTTCCTCGCCTGCTGACTTAACTGCTTCAACAGTCTTATCGGCATCCGCAGGATCTACCGCAAGCACCATTCCGACGCCCATGTTAAAGGTATTATACATCATTTGCTCGTCAATATTGCCCTTTGCTGCCATAAGTCTGAAGAGTGCCGGAACTTCATAGCTGTCTTTATGTATTTCTGCCGCAACACCCTCCGGAAGCATCCTCGGTATATTCTCATAGAAGCCGCCGCCCGTTATATGGCTGCAGCCTTTAATCCTTACACCGCTGTCTTTAACTGCTTTCAAAGCCTTAACATATATGATTGTAGGCTTTAAGAGTGCCTCTCCGAGTGTTGTTCCGAGTTCTTCATAATATGTATCAAGTGATTCCTTCGTCATTTCAAAGACTTTTCTTACAAGAGAAAAGCCGTTGCTGTGTACACCTGATGATTTAATGGCAACAAGTGTATCTCCCGGTTTAATGCTGCTTCCGGTTATAAGATCTTTTTCATCAACCACACCTACGGAAAAACCTGCAAGGTCATATTCATCTTCCGGCATGAGTCCAGGATGCTCGGCGGTTTCTCCGCCGACAAGTGCACAGCCCGATAATTTACAGCCTTCGGCAACGCCTTTTACAATGGTTGCGATTTTTTCAGGTTCATTTTTGCCGCAGGCAATGTAATCAAGGAAAAACAGCGGTTCTCCTCCGGCACAGGCCACGTCGTTTACGCACATGGCAACACAGTCAATACCGATTGTATCATGCTTGTCCATAATAAAGGCAAGCTTAATTTTGGTTCCTACTCCGTCCGTTCCCGATAACAGCACCGGGTTTTCCATATTTTTAACTGCAGACATGGAAAAAGCACCCGAAAATCCTCCGATTCCGCCTAAAACCTCAGGTCTCATGGTTGATTTTACGTGTTCCTTCATTAATTCCACTGATTTATATCCGGCTTCAATGTCAACACCTGCTTTCTTGTAATCCATATTATTGTTCCTCCATGTATTTTTTGTATCCGACAGTCTCAATACGTTCTTTTTTCTTCATAACGCCGTCTTTTAATTCTTCCTTGTATGCTTTTATTTTGTTAAGAAGACCTTCATCAGACACGGCAAGCATCTTCGCCGCAAGTATACCCGCATTGGCTCCTCCGTCAATTGCAACGGTAGCAACCGGTATTCCGCTCGGCATCTGAACTATCGAGTAAAGTGAATCAACTCCTGAAAGTGCCTTACTGTGAATAGGCACTCCTATCACGGGCATCGGGAAAATTGCCGCACACATTCCCGGAAGATGTGCAGCACCTCCCGCTCCTGCGATAATTACTTTAAATCCTTTTTCTTCTGCGCTCTTTGCATAATCAAAGAACACATCCGGCATACGGTGTGCCGAAATAATGGTAATTTCATATTCTATACCGAATTTTTCAAGCATCTCCGCCGCCTTCCGCATAACCGGAAGGTCTGAATCACTTCCCATAACAATTCCTACTTTTGCCATTTTTAAATCCTCCTTAAATTCCCGTAAAAAATAACATAACCAGCAATACGGTTACAATACCGCTGACAAGACTTCCCGCAAACGAAAATGAATAATACCTGTCCGTCTCCCTGTAGCTCAGTAATCCCAGAACAAGTCCGGAAGCAGAAAACACAAGAGCCATTAACGACAGCGTGCCAACCTCTTCTCCGCCGTATCCTTCTGCCTTAAATGATATAATAACCGCAATAATAATCAATACAACAGCCGCCAGCGCCATCAGCGAAGACAACACTCCTCCGACGCTGTGCCTCTTGTTGGTAAATTTGTATTTACGCTTTGACATTACGAATTATTCCTCTCTTACCGCTTAACCCCATACTGCTCATAATAAGCATCAATTGCTGCTTTCAGGCCGTC
Organism: uncultured Butyrivibrio sp.; assembly: GCA_964405265.1. Classification (GTDB taxonomy): domain Bacteria; phylum Bacillota; class Clostridia; order Lachnospirales; family Lachnospiraceae; genus Eshraghiella. The sequence goes on along the minus strand of CAYONC010000003.1, from coordinate 60,170 downwards.
ATCAATAACCGTTCTTCCGTTATAAGGTCTGTTATACAGATGTTCTACCACCTCTGCCATGGTTACAATGGCAGCTGTTCTTATTCCGTATTTTTCTTCTATTTCAGCAAGGGCACTCTTCTCTCCCTGTCCTCTTTCCATTCTGTCTACGGATACGACAAGGCCCGTTATATCCACTTTTCCCTGTGCTTCAATAATCGGAAGTGTCTCATTAACCGATGTTCCGGCTGTTGTAACGTCTTCTATGATAACAACCCTGTCCCCATCCTTAATCGGACTTCCAAGGAGTATGCCCTTATCGCCGTGATCTTTAATTTCCTTTCTGTTGGAGCAGTATCCCACATCAGCTCCATATCTGTCATTAAGTGCTATTGCGGTAGTTACGGAAAGGGGAATTCCCTTATATGCAGGTCCGAACAGTATATCAAAATCCGTTCCGTATTTTTCCTTAATTGCCGCCGCATAATACTCTCCCAGTTTCTTAAGCTGGGAACCGGTCCTGTAAAATCCCGTGTTAATGAAAAACGGGGTCTTTCTTCCGCTCTTGGTAACAAAGTCTCCAAATTTCAATACATTACAGTCTACCATAAACTCAATAAAATCCTGCTTATACTGTTCCATTTTAAAATAACCTCCGGATAATCATAAATCCAGGTAATTGTAGCACATAAGCAGGTATATTTCAATTAATTATTGAAAATAGGGGCAGCTTCATGACAAATAAAAAAAAGCGCGAGACGGGGATCGAACCCGCGACCTTCTCCTTGGCAAGGAGACGCTCCACCACTGAGCCACTCGCGCATATGTGTCAGCCACAGGCTGACACAAAAGATAACATATCACATTATTTTTTTAATGTCAATATTTTTTTACTATCTTATACCATATTTTTCAATAATATAATCCATATCCTTATCTCCCCTTCCCGAGAGGTTAATAAGAACCGAGCCTCTTTCCATCGTACGGGCAAGCTTCATTCCGTACGCAACGGCATGAGCACTTTCTATTGCAGGAATTATTCCTTCCATTCTTGAAAGCTCATAAAATGCATCTATCGTTTCTTCATCTGACACAACATCATATTTTACTCTTCCCAAATCATGAAGAAATGCATGTTCCGGACCGCTTGAAGGATAATCAAGACCGCTTGCAACCGAATATACCGGTGCCGGTTCTCCATTCCCGTCCTTAAGCATGATGCTGTTAAATCCGTGCATAATTCCCTCTTCTCCGTATGTAAGGCTGGCGGCATGATCTCCCAGTGCCGGTCCTCTTCCAAGCGGCTCTACACCGTATATGTCAACGGGGTCGTTTAAAAATCCTGCAAACATACCCATTGCATTTGAACCGCCTCCGACACATGCTACAACTGCATCCGGAAGTTCTCCGGTCATTCCGATAAACTGTTCTCTGGCTTCAATTCCTACCACACTCTGAAAATCCCTTACCATCATCGGAAACGGATGAGGTCCGAGAACTGAGCCTATGCAGTAAATCGCATCCCTGTATTCTTTTGCATAAGCAGCAAATGCTGCATCTACGGCCTCCTTGAGTGTCTGGAGTCCGTCGGTTACTTCGACCACATTCGCACCAAGAACCTTCATTCTTGCAACATTAGGTGCCTGTTTTTTAATATCTACCGCACCCATGTAAATATCACATTCCAGTCCGAAGTATGCTGCGGCTGTGGCCAGTGCAACTCCATGCTGTCCTGCTCCCGTTTCGGCAATAACTTTTTTCTTGCCCATATATTTTGCAAGAAGTGCTTCACCCATACAGTGATTAAGCTTATGTGCTCCTGTATGATTTAAATCTTCTCTTTTAACATATAACTGCACGTTTCCGATTTTTCCCGAAAGTCTCTCAAGATGAGATATCGGAGTCGGACGGCCCTGAAATTCTCTTCTTATACGCCTGAGCTCACTGATAAATTTAGACGATTTGCAGATGGTACTGTATGCATAGCTTATTTCGTCCATTGCCTTCTGAAGCTCCGATGAAACATATGAGCCGCCGTATTTTCCAAAATATCCTTTTGCATCCGGATAATTTTTAAAGTAAGTGTCAAATTCAACATTATTATATTTCATTGTGATTTCCTCCATTTATTTCATTGTTAATAAGTCCGATATAATAATTACCGCTTCGCCATCGTTTTGTCAGTATTACCATTCTTCTGCCTCCGTCATTATTCCAATATTGTTCTGCCCCGATACTTCCTGTGTAAATATTCCCATCTACTAAAAAAATCCCTGACAGAATGTTATCATTCTGTCAAGGACGAATAAACGTGTGCTATCCGCGGTGCCACCCTGACTTCACAGTATGACCTGTGCTCTTAGCGGGATACCTTCATATCCCCGGCAAATGACGCATGCCCTACGTTGCAGAATACTCCGGAACATATCCGTTTGACTGCACCCTCCGCGGTCCATTTAACAATCTGTATCTTACCTGTTTCCAGCAACACAGGCTCTCTGTAAAGTCATGACTGCCTTTATCTCCGCATCAACGGTTTAATTATTGATTTGCTTAAATATACTCTCTTGAGCCGTCATTGTCAAGAGCTTTGTAATATTTTTTCAAAAAATTCCCGTAAAAAATCACTCCGACAACTGCCGTTATTATTTCCGTTACCGGAAACGTAAACCAGAAATTATCAAGTCCGCTTCTTGAAAACAGCCATCCGAGCGGCACAAACAGCACAACTGTTCTTATTACGGTAAGCAGGGAGCTTTTCAGACTCTTTCCGACCGCCTGAAAGAAAACCGGATAAATAAGCGATACCGACATCGGAATAAAGCTTATGCCCACAAAATGAAAACCTGTTCTTCCTATTTCAATTACTGCAGGGTCCTGCGTAAATACACGCAGCATCTGCTCAGGAATTATATTAAAGCACAGGGTCCCGACTGACATAAACACAAGTCCGAATTTAACTGCTTCAGCCAGAGTCTTTCTGCATCTTTCCATAAACCCGGCGGCATAATTAAAACTGATTACGGGAACCATGCAGGTCTGCATTGCTCCTAACGGTATAAAAAAGAAAGTCTGCCACTTGTAATACAGTCCGAGTGCGGTAACCGCCTGATCTGAAAACGAAGCTAAAATCATATTAAGTCCAAAAATATAAAATGTATACGCAGACTGCATAAGTATGCTTGGCATACCGATTTTAAAAATCCCGGCGATATGTCCTCTGATTTTTCTCCTGTCAGGGGATTTCCTGTATCCTTTTCCGAATACAATCAACGCCGCAACAGTCTGTCCTGCCGCCGTCGCGGCAGCGGCACCGGCTATTCCCATTTCAGGGAAAAATGACGGTCCGAAAATAAGAAGAGGATCCAGTATGATATTGGTCAGTGCTCCTATTACCTGTGCAAGCATAGGTGTCTTCATATCGCCCTCTGCCTGAAGTACTTTTGTCCATGCACTTTCAAGAAACAGTCCGAAGCTGAATACACAGACTATTCTGCCATATGTTACCACATCATCAATAACCGCCGGTGAATCCGTGGACATCCGGGCGTATACAGGCATAAGAAACCAGCATGCCACGGCAAATATAATCCACAGCCCGATTGCCGTATACTTTCCTGTTCCCGCATATTCATCAGCTTCCGTCCTGCTGCCGACTCCTAACTTTGCCGCCATTATAGTGTTAATGCCGACTCCCGTTCCTACCGCAAATGCTATCATGAGAAGCTGTACCGGATATATAACCGATAATGCCGTAAGTCCTGTTTCTGAATACTTCCCGACAAAAAAGCTGTCTACTATGTTGTATAATGCCTGTATCAGCTGTGCAGCCATTACCGGCGGTGCAAGCTTCAACAGGATTTTTCCCGGCTTTTCCCTGCCGAACAGTTCCGCTGTTTCCATTTTTTTCATTTCCTTTTATAAAAATTCACATGAATTATATGAAAAACATTTTTGACTGTCAACAGCCTTTTTCAGAAAATATGTTCACAATCATCTGATACATTTTCTGAACCGACGGAACCTTCAATCCGGGTTCATGGCATGCAACACCTATAACCCTGTATTCTTCAGGATAAATCGGATATATGTCTACATCCGCATTATAAGCGTCCGTTGTCATCTTCGGAAGAATACACACTCCAAAGCCCGACTGTATCATTGTAAGAATTGACATGTCATCTACCACATGTATTGTCGAGCGTGCCTCAAAACCGTATTTTTCAAAAATCATCTGACTGTCAGCATCACAATTTTCCGCCGGCTGTACAAATTCGTAACCCTTAAGCTCATCCATATTTATGTAATTTTTTCCGTCCTTTTTAAAGCCCTTTGGTACAACCGCCATCAGCCTGTCGCGGTAAAGAGGCTTAATCGGTATGTTTCCCGCACTTGAAACCGACAGAAAACCTATATCCACGGTGCCGTTTTCAAGCCATTCGGTAATATCGTCATATGTCCCCTGATACAGTTCTATTTCTATGCCGGGATACTCTTTTTTAAATTCTGCCACTAATTTCGGAATCCAGCATGTACATACACTGTTGAAGCACCCTAATTTTATACGTCCTCTGGTCATTCCCTTAACCTCATCAACCGTCTGCCATATGGCATCCTCGTCTGCAAGAAGTCTTTTAACATATGGAATAAGAATTTCCCCGTCACTTGTAAGACTTATACGGTTCTTCTTTCTTATAAAAAGGGGAAAACCGAGTTCCTGCTCCATTCCGCTGATGCAATGACTTACGGCAGACGGAGTAAGATTGAGAATTTCAGACGCTTTTCGGAAATTCATGTTTTCAACGACGGTTATAAAAACCCTGTATGATAATAATGTCATCTTCCGCTCCTTGTTGAATTATTTTCATCATATTAATGAAAATATTGAATTTTACTAAATATGTTTTTTAGTGTATCATAATATTACAAATGATACAATGAAATTGTATGTGAGCGATACAGTTTCATTATCGATAATTGTTTCTATCTCCTGATAACAGAGGGTCCGCATATGCGAACCCTCTGTTTTTCTTTTTTATTCATTATCAAACTGACTGTTATACAGCTCTGCATAAAAACCGCCTTTTTCAAGCAGCTCTTCGTGATTTCCGCTTTCTACTATATCGCCGTTTCTCATTACAAGAATTACGTCGGCATTTTTTATTGTTGAAAGTCTGTGAGCTATTACAAAAGATGTTCTTCCCTTCATAAGTTCATCCATTGCTTTCTGTATAATAAGCTCGGTTCTTGTATCCACGGAGCTTGTAGCCTCATCCAGAATAAGCATCGGCTTATCCGCTATCATTGCCCTTGCAATCGTAAGCTGCTGCTTCTGTCCCTGTGACAGGTTAAGTGCATCATTCAGTACCGTGTCATAGCCGTGCGGAAGTGCTTTTATAAAATGGTCAAGTCCTACCGCCCTGCACGCTTTTTTCATTGTCTCATCACTGACATTTTCCGCACAGTATATAAGATTTTCCCTGAGCGTTCCCTCAAAAAGCCATGTGTCCTGAAGAACCATGCAGAACTGGGAATGAACATTTTCTCTTTTTATTTCTGTTGTAGGGATACCGTCTATTTTTATGCAGCCGCCCGTAACCTCATGGAAACGCATCAGAAGATTAACAAGTGTAGTCTTTCCTGCTCCGGTAGGTCCTACTATGGCAATTTTCTGTCCCGGCTTTACGCTTGCGGAAAAATCCCTGATGACGGTTTCATCTGAATCTTCATAGCTGAAGCGTACGTGTTCAAAATCCACATATCCTTCTGCTTCATTGATTTCCGTTGTTTTATTGCTTTCATCTTCCATTTCATCCGCTTCAAGAAATTCAAATACTCTTTCTCCTGCTGCTGCGGCAGACTGCATTGCCTGCATGGACTGTGCTATCTGTGAAAGAGGCTGTGTAAAATATCTCACATACATAATAAAAGCAACAATTACACCAAATGAAATTTTATCATTGATTACAAGCAGGGCCCCCACTATACATACGGCAACATAGCCTAAATTTCCGATAAAAGTCATAATCGGCATCATAAGTCCGGAAAGACACTGTGCCTTGAATCCGCTTTCACGGAGTCTGTCATTCATGCCGGAGAATCTTTCTTTTGCCTTACGTTCACCATTATATGCCTTTACAACGGTATGTCCGGAGTATATTTCTTCAATGTATCCGTTGATTTCACCCAGCTGTTTCTGCTGCTGCCAGAAAAACTTCTGTGATTTTTTCATGATAAATGCCATTATGACAAAACCGAGTGCTGAAGCAATTATTGCCGTCAGCGTCATGACTATATTGGTTTTAATCATCATTATAAGTGAACCTGCCAAAAGCACAACCGCTGAAACAAGTGTTCCGACACTCATGTTAAGGGACTGTCCTATGGAATCCACATCATTGGTTACCCTTGAAAGCACATCACCCGTCGTGGTTCTGTTGTAATATGAAATCGGAAGTCTGTTAATTTTTTCCGAAATACTTTTTCTTAAATTCTTTGTAATCTTCTGGGTGACCACAGCCATTACAATATTCTGTACAAGCGACAGAAGCATACCTGAACCGTAGAAAATTACAAGGGTAATGCATATAGGAAGCACTCTGTCCATATCAATTTCAGTCATTATTCCTTCCGAAATGATATTGGTCAGGTCTTTAAGCTTATCAGGTCCAATCAGGGTCAGAACCGTTGAAATAACCGCACACACCAGTGCGACAGGTACAAAATAAAAATATCTGCGGTTGTTGCCGATTATTTTTTTCCATGTTCCAACAAGGTCACGGGACTTCTCCCCTGCTCCCACCGGTGCACGTCCCATTGGTCCCTTTGGAGGATTGTTTCTGTATTCATCTGCCATTATTCAAGTTCCTCCTTTGATAATTGTGAATAAGCTATCTGCCTGTATACTTCACAGTTCTTCATAAGCTCATCATGTTTTCCCATACCGGCTATTCTGCCTTCATCTATAACAATTATTCTGTCAGCATCTCGGATCGTTCCAATACGCTGTGCAACAATGATTCGCGTTGAATTTCCACACTTCTCTTCCAATGCCTTTCTTAGAATTTTATCCGTTTTATAGTCGAGAGCGGAAAATGAATCATCAAATATCATTATTTCTGAATTTCTGCATATTGCCCTTGCTATTGATATACGCTGCTTCTGTCCTCCCGAATAATTGGCTCCGCCCTGAGCTACATAAGAACCGTATCCTCCGCTGTTTTTTTCTATAAATTCAGCTGCCTGTGCCGTCTCCGCCGCATTTTTTACATCTTCGTCAGTATATCCGGGACCACCGTTTTCTCCGTATGCAATATTGGATTCTATTGTTCCTCCAAAAAGAATTGCCTTCTGCGATACATATCCTATTTTTTCCCTTAAATCTGAAATTTTGTAATCCTTAACATTGACACCGTCTATTTTGACTTCTCCGTCCGTTGCATCATAAAATCTCGGTATAAGGTTAATCAATGTACTTTTTCCGCATCCGGTGGCACCTATTATCGCAACGGTTTCCCCCTTTCCTGCATGAAAACTTATGTCCTTCAGAACATATCCGTCACCGTCAGGATACCTGAAACTGACACTGTTAAATTCAATTTCTCCTTTTTTCACGTTGCCGTCATTTTCGTATTCTCCGTCTTTTATTGAAATTTCAGTATCAAGAACTTCATTAATTCTCTTTGCGGAAACCGATGCCCTCGGAAGAATTATAAAAATTACAACCAGCATCATAAATGACATTACAACCTGCACGGCATATGAGGTGAATACCACCATATCCGAAAAAAGCGTAAAGCGGTCGGCAAGTGCCGCTTTATTGATTATTACTGCGCCTATCCAGTATATTGCGAGAGAAAGTCCGTTCATTATGAGCTGTATTCCCGGCATCATAAATGACATCGTAACAGATGTAAAAAGATGTGTTTCCGTCAAATCCTCATTAACGTCATTAAACTTTTTTTCCTGGTATTTCTCGGCGTTATAAGCCCTTACAACTTTGAGGCCCGTAATATTTTCCCTTGTTACCCTGTTGATGTCATCGGTAAGTCCCTGAAGTCTCTTAAACTTCGGCAACGCCACCGTAACGCATATTCCTACAATAATAAGCAGAAGAACCACCGCTATACCGGTTGACAGTGTCCATTCACCATTCTTATCCGCAATCTTGCATATTGCCCATACTGCCATAATCGGTGCTTTTATAAGTATCTGAAATCCCATTATTACAAAGGTCTGTACCTGTGTAATATCATTGGTTGACCTTGTAATAAGACTTGCGGTTGAATATCTGTCCACTTCTTCCATGGAAAAGCTCTGAACCTTGTTAAAAAATTTTAATCTGAGTGTTGCTGCAAAATCAGCTCCTACCCTTGCTGCCAGCATTGATACAAGTACGGCCGACGCAAGACTTCCCAGTGCACACAGGAGCATCTTTCCGCCTTCTGCCAGTATCTCGTTAATTTCGCTGCCCGGTGTCTGCACCAGCATGGTTATCTGAGACATATAATCAGGTATTTTTAAATCAAGCCATACCTGTAATGCTATAAATCCTATACCCAGAAAAACACACAGCCAGTCCTTTTTAGATAAATTTCTGAATAAACGTATCATATTAGGATATTTCCTTTCTTCTTTCAGTTTTGTATGTTAATATATCACATTATGAGCAAAAAATTCCTTAAATATTTCTAAATTATTCTAAATATTTCCTAATATTGCCTTTTGTTCAATTTCATTGTAAAATAAAATAATCATATTTGAAACGGAGATTATTAATGAGCTTACACGAATCAGGTGAAATGTATTTGGAAACCATATATATTCTTACAAAAGAAAAGGGCACCGTCCGCTCGCTTGACATTGCTTCCCACATGAATTATTCCAAGCCGAGCGTCAGCAGGGCAGTTCACATTTTAGAGGACAAGGGTTATATAACCGTGAGCAGGGAGGGTCTTATAACCCTTACGGACAGCGGTTATGCTACTGCATATAAGATATACGAACGTCATACCACTTTAAGCAGCCTGCTTATGAAGCTTGGTGTCAGTGAAGAAACCGCCATTGAGGATGCATGCAAATTGGAACACATAATAAGTGATGAGACATTTGAAGCCTTGAAGAACCACATGGCAATGCATTCCGAATAATAAGAAATAAATAATAAAGAGATATCCGGGCAGGATATCTCTTTTATCATTATGTTCTGTTTCTGAAATACTTTATTCTGTTAAATTCCGCCTTAGACATCAGACATTTTTTAATTTCCTTCTCGTATGCAATAAATTCATCCACAAGCTCCGGATCAAAATTGGTTCCCCTTCCCGAAGCGATTATCGCCATTGATTTTTCGTGTGAATAAGGCTTTTTGTACGAGCGCTCGGAAGTAAGCGCATCATATACATCAACAATACTCATAATTCTTGCCACAAGCGGTATCTGCTTACCCTTGAGACCTTCCGGATAACCGGTTCCGTCCCATTTTTCATGATGATATCTTGCAACCTGCTCCGCAACCCTTCCAAATTCTTTATCCGTTATGCCTTCCGTTATATGTAAGAACAAATCTCCGCCGATAACTGCATGCTGCTTCATTCGTTCAAATTCCGTTCCGTTAAGTGATGAATCCTTTCTCAGAACGGCATCTTCTATTGCTATCTTGCCTACATCATGAAGCGGAGCCGAGCGTATTGCTTTTTTTACAACTGCGGGTGTCAGAACGTCTGCATACTTAGGTCTCGTCATCAGATATTCTATGAATGCTTTGAAATACAATGCCGTATTCTTCAGATGTCCTCCCGTTATACCGTCCCTGGATTCCACCAGTCCCGCAAAGCTTGATGCAATAAGGTCATACATGCTTTCAATTTCTTCTACCTTCTTCGCCACAATGGCTTCAAGATTATGTTCATATTCCGATAATGCAATATGGGTAGCTATCCTTCTTCTCATAATCTCCGGAACGAACGGCTTGGTAATGCAGTCCACAATTCCCTTATTGAAGCCCTGTATCTCCACTTCAGAGCTTGTATCTCCGGTAAGAAATATGACCGGTATCTTCCTGTATTCTTCATTATCCTTAAGAATATCAAGGAAATCAAATCCATCACGCTCCGGCATGACAACATCCAGCAGAATAAGGGAAGGACTGATTCGGTCCAACACCTCCAACGCTTCTGCCACTGAATAAGCTTCATATAAATCATAAAGATCATCCAGAACGGAATGTGCAAGCTTGTGATTAAATTCAATATCATCCACCATAAGAATTGAATACTCTTTCATATTTCTGCCTCCCTGCTGAATTGATATATTAAACGGTACAAATTCTCATTGTATCATTTTCAGTTTCTACACTTGATGAAATAACAATTATTATCTTATCACCCTTCTTAACAAGTCTGCTCTCCTTCGCCTTGGATATTGCATATTCAACGAATGAATCCGACGTATCAAGATCAATGGAGTCAATCGGCTTAACGCCCCATGTAAGATTAAGCTGCCTTCTTCCTCTTGTTTCGATTGTTGCAGCTATTACCGGACATTCCGGATGGAAATACGAAAGAATCCTTGCCGTATGTCCCGTTCTCGTCATGACCACTATTGCCTGGGCATCAAGATATTCAGCCGCACTGTGTGCCGATGCACATACGGCAGTTCTGATATTATGTTCAAGTGCGTACTTATCTGCATCAAATGCCTTCCTGTAATCAATGGATTCTTCTGTATTAAGGGCTATATTAACCATCGTCTTCACAGCTTCAACAGGATATTTTCCTGCTGCTGATTCTCCTGAAAGCATTATTACGGACGTTCCGTCATATATGGCATTCGCCACATCCGATACTTCAGCCCTTGTCGGTCTTGGATTCTGGGTCATTGATTCAAGCATCTGGGTTGCCGTAACTGCTATCTTGCCCTTACGGTTGCACTGCTCAATTATATATTTCTGTATTGGCGGAATCTTCTCAAATGCAATTTCAACGCCAAGGTCACCTCTTGCAACCATGATTCCGTCACTAAGCTCAAGAATTTCATCAAAATTTCTGATACCCTGACTGTTCTCGATTTTGCTTATTATTTTGATGTCACTGCCGCCGTTATCCTTAAGGAATTTGCGAAGACTCTTAACATCATCTGCGGTTCTTACAAAAGAAGCCGCTATAAAATCAACACCAAGCTGTATCCCGAAAATCAGGTCTTCCTTGTCCGCATCACTTATATACGGCATCGATATCTCTGCGTTAGGCACGTTAATACTCTTATGATTGCTTATCTTTCCGCCGTTAACAACAGTACATATAACACGGCTTCCCTTGATTTCAGTAACCTTGAGTTCTACCTTGCCGTCATCCATAAGAATCTTCGTTCCCTTTTTAACACTCTTCGCAAGTCTGTCATAAGAGAGCCCGATTCGTGTATTGTCACCCGGTGTGGTCTTGTCCGTATCAAGTATAAACTGCTGCCCTTTCTCAAGAACAGTACTTCCGCCTTCAAAATCCTTAAGACGTATCTCAGGGCCTTTAGTATCAAGAAGTATCGGAATTGATACATTAAGCTCATCGCTTATCCGTCTTACCCTGTCAAATCTCACTTTCTGCTCTTCATGTGTTCCGTGAGAAAAATTAAGCCTCGCACAGTCCATACCGGCTGTAATGAGCTGTGCTATCTTCTTATCATCATCCACTGCCGGACCTAATGTACATATAATCTTGGTTTTACGCATCGTCTCAGTCTCCCTTGTTCAGTATACGTATATTTTATCAAAAAAACCTCCGTTAGCATATACCTTTTTTCAATTTTTTTGTATTTATTGTTCAAAAAAAGAGCATACCTTATTGATATGCCCTGTCATTATCCGTAAATTTGTTTCATGTCGTTATATACGTATTATATCGGTATCTTCGCAGCTTTTGTTCCATTGTTACCGCATTGTCAAGGTTTTTGTATGCTCCGACCTGAACCTTATATAAACCGTCCTGATAAATTATAAATGCAGGAAATCCCAAATCCGTCAGCGGATACAGCAGTCTCTCGGCTGATTCCCTGCTTCTGAAAGCGCCGACCTGAACCCTGTACAGCGTGTCACATGAGCATCCCCTGTCAGAATTATCTTCCTTCCCGTCATTTTCATACAGTCCTTCATAAGGATCGGAAACCATATTCTGGTTTTCTGCGGCTGCCGGCAATTCCGATGCCCTGTTAACCGTCATAAGAATGCCTTCTGCTATGGCCCCTGCTATTTCATCAAATTCATTATCAAATTTCTCATTATCAGATGAGTTATTTATAAAACCTGTTTCAATGAGCACAGCCGGCATTCCGGTTCTTTTAAGGACTACAAGATTCGGACGTATGTCAATTCCGAGATCCCTGAAGCCCTGCTTCACAAGATTATTCAGGATATTCTCCGCAAGTATCTCCTTTTCTCCTCCCGGACTGTATATAAGAACCTGTGCACCGCTTGCCGTATCGGGATTTTCGCTTGAATTTCTGTGAAACGAGACAAAATAATCCGCACCTGCTTCATTTGCATCAGTTGCCTTTTTAAACGGTGTCTCATATATATCGGTATCACGGGTATAGAATATGTCTATACCATTGTTTTCAAGTATTTCGCCTACCGCTGTTGTAAGTCTCAGATTGTCATCTTTTTCATTCCTGCCGTTATAAACGGCTCCCGGGTCGCTTCCGCCGTGTCCTGCATCTAAAGCTATCAGCATAATTATACCTTTCACTCGGTTATATGCTATAAAATATGCCGTCGGACATAAAATGCTACAAATTCACAATCATGATAACTGAAAGTGCTATGCTTGCAAGTGCCACGATTACACCTATTGTTATATATATTGTAACCTTTCTCCTGTATTTTTTTGCCACTTCCTTATCTATCATCCGTTTTCTTCCTTTCATATTTTACAAATTCATATATAAGGTCAAAATAAGTTCTTTCATCGCTTCTCTCCGTAACTGTCCACTCACGTTCGTCCAGTGCCGGAAAATAGGAATCCGCCTTATATGCATAATCAATGTGTGTAATATGTGCCGTACTGCAAAAAGGAAGCATCTGCCTGTATATCGATTCTCCTCCGATTACATATACATCATCATCATTGTATTTTGCTGCTTCCCTTAACGCTTCTTCAATATCGTGAACCACCACCGCATCATTTACATGATAGTCCGTATCGGACGTTATTACTATATTGACCCTGTTTTTTAACGGTCTTCCGTTAGGAAAGCTTTCAAGCGTCCTGCGTCCCATTATTACAACCTTGCCTGTTGTCGTCTCCCGGAACCATTTCTGATCCTCCGGTATTCTTACAAGCAGTTCATTCCTGTATCCTATTGCCCAGTTTCTGTCAACCGCCGCTATTAAATTCATAATTTCCTCCAATCAGACTGCCACGGGAATATTAAGTACCTGCGGACCCGTAACGTAATTTTCCAGTGATACGTCATTTCTTGTAAATTCATAAAAATCCCTGATTTCAGGATTAAGATGAAATACCGGCGCATCATATACCGGTCTTGAAATCAGTTCTTCTATAATCGGTATGTGTCTGTCATATATATGTGCATCGGCAATAACATGTACAAGCTCGCCCACATTCATGTCACATACCTGTGCCAGCATATGCACCAGAACGGCATACTGTACCACATTCCAGTTATTGGCGGCAAGTATGTCCTGTGAACGCTGATTGAGAATTGCATTAAGTGTAAGCCTGTCATCTCCTTTTTTGCATGTGACATTAAAGGTCATACTGTATGCACACGGATACAGATTCATCTCGTGCAGATCCTGATGGTTGTATATGTTGGTAATTATTCTTCTGCTGTATGGATTATTTTTCAGGTCATATATAACCCTGTCCACCTGATCCATCATTCCTTCACGGTATTCATGCTTTATGCCTAACTGGTAACCATAGGCTTTACCTATCGAGCCGTCTGCATCTGCCCATGAATCCCATATATGGCTGTGCAGATCTTTAATGTTATTGGATTTTTTCTGCCATATCCACAACATTTCATCCGTTGCACTTTTAAGTGCCGTTTTTCTCAATGTAATGATTGGAAATTCCCTGGATAAATCATATCTGTTCACAACGCCGAATTTTTTAATGGTATATGCCGGTGTCCCGTCTTCCCAGTGTGGTCTTACCTTCTCTCCCTCCGTGCTTACGCCGTTTTCAAGAATATCCCTGCACATGTCTATAAAGATCTTGTCTGCATAACTCATGAAATTTCTCCTATCTGACTTTTTCGTATACTTCTGCCGGAACATATGCCTTAACCGCAATTCCTTCGGGAACATACTCCTCGTTAAGAAGCTGTCCGTACTTACGGATTAATGAAATCTTCCCTGCCTCATCATAGGCATAAAGCTTCTCAAGATATATTTTACTCTCTCTCAGCACTTCCTCAATGGCATTTTTGAGAGCATCAATTCCGTCACCGTGCTTTGCTGATATTCTGACTGTTTTATCAGCTTTAAAATCCCTGATTATTATTTTTCCCGCCACATCTGTTTTATTAAATGCCGTTATAACCGGTTTACCGCCTGCTCCCAGCTTTTCAAGGGTATCATACACTACATGCATTTTTATGTCTGCCTCACTGCTTGAAGCATCAACCACATGAAGTATTATGTCAGCATATACAGCTTCTTCAAGCGTACTTTTAAAGGCTTCAATAAGATGATGCGGGAGCTTGTTAATAAATCCGACTGTATCCGTAAGAAGTATCTGCTGCCCGCTGTCCAGTTCATAATTTCTTGTCGTCGGGTCAAGTGTTGCAAAAAGCCTGTCTTCAGCAAGTATTCCCGCATTCGTCATGGTATTTAACAGTGTCGACTTTCCGGCATTGGTATATCCGACTATGGCAACGATGGGGATACCCGACCTGCTTCTCTGCGTCCTCGTAAGCTCTCTGTGTGTAACAACGGATGCCAGCTCTGATTTAAGCTGCCCTATCCTCTCATGAATAATACGCCTGTCCATTTCAAGCTTCGTTTCACCCGGACCCCTTGTTCCGATACCTCCTCCAAGCCTTGATAGCGAATTTCTTAATCCGACAAGCCTTGATGAACGGTATTTAAGCTGTGCAAGTTCAACCTGTATTCTGCCCTCGGCTGTATTCGCCCTTGCCGCAAATATGTCAAGTATCAGAAGTGTTCTGTCCATTACCTTAATTCCAAGTGCATCAGACAGATTGCTCATCTGTGCAGGTGTCAGCTCGTCATCGCATATTATGCCCGTTGCATCATATTCCGCAACAAGGTCCAGTATTTCATCGATTTTGCCTTTGCCGACATATGTTGCAGAATTGAAGGACTCAAGCTTCTGTATTACCGTCGCAACCGTTTCGGCTCCCGCCGTGGCAGCAAGCTCCTTCAGCTCCTCCACTGAAACTTCGGTATTATCCCTGTCGTTACGGCTTACCGCCACAAGGATTACACGTTCCTTTTTCTCTGTATTATCAACCATTAATCCGTCCTATCTTGTCTTTAAGAAGCTGTATTCCCTGCCTGCATTCTTATCGCCCGGATACTGCTTCACATATTTTTCAAAAAGCTCCAGTGCTTTTTCATAATTACCCAGATATTCATAACATATTGCTTCATTATAATGCAGTGCTTTCTCACATTCCCCGTCTGCACGTTCAAGTCCGTCTTCAATATATGTGAGTGCATCTTCATATGCACCCCTGTTAATGAGATATGCCGCGTACTGATTATATATATTGGCATCATCCTTATTCTTATTCATGTATGATACATAGAAGCTCTCTGCTTCCGAATACTTTCCCTGTTTTTCATAATTCATGGCAAGATAATATGTTGCCTCCGCTTCGCCGCTGTCATATGCAAGCTCAAGGTACTGCTTTGCCAGTTCATAATTCCCCAGTGTAAAATAAGTTTTTCCAATCAGAAGATTATCCGCATCCTCAGCATTAATCAGTCTTTTAAGATATGATTCGGCTCTGTCAACATAACCGCTTTCCATAAATTCGTTATACATATTGCAGTATGTGGCATAATCACCGTCTTCACACTTAAGTGAATTTTCAAAATCAAGTGCTGCCTTGTTCTCATCCTTCAGATGTATATATGCACATCCTCTTAAATAATAAAAGTCTGCCTTTTCTTCATCTCCGCACTTGCTGAGGAGAAC
Organism: uncultured Butyrivibrio sp.; assembly: GCA_964405265.1. Taxonomy (GTDB): domain Bacteria; phylum Bacillota; class Clostridia; order Lachnospirales; family Lachnospiraceae; genus Eshraghiella. The sequence continues at coordinate 44,010 of CAYONC010000003.1, read as the reverse complement.
CGAATAATACCTGACGGCAGAGTCATAGTCTCCTGAATTAAGAAGACATTCCGCATAATATTTCATTGAATCAAGATGTATGTCGTCATATCTGCTTCCTGATTTATCAATAACAATCTTAAAATTATCCGTTGCTGACTTCATGTCTCCCAGCCTGTAATATGCAATTCCAAGTCCCCTGTATGCATCCCTGTTATCCGTGTCCCTGCTTATTTCTTCCTGAAATTCCTCTATTGCTCCCTCATAATCATGACTTTCTATCTTGCTCATTCCGGCAGTACAATACTTTACCGGTTCCTTTCCGCAGCCTGACAAAACCGCTGCCGTCATGACTCCTGATAAAATACAGTTTATAAAAAAATGTTTTTTCACCATTAATCTCCTAATTCAAATGTTCAGCACCTAAATTGTACCATAGCAGGTATTTTATTAACAAGTATTACCGAGAAAGTTTTTTTAATACTCCCGATTTTCCTATAACATCTGCTATATATGCGAGCTCCTCAGCCGGCTTTGTAAGGGCGAATCTTATATATCCCTCACCCTTAGGTCCGAATGCCGTACCCGGAGTGCCTATGACTCCCGCCATATCCATAAGTGCTTCACAAAATCCGTCAGAGGTATACCCCTCAGGAACCGGAAGCCATACAAACATTGTTCCGTGTGAATCCGGCACATTCCAGCCGTATTTTCTCAGTCCGTTAAGAAGGGCATCCCTCCTGTTCTGATATTCCGCACACTGTTCCTTTACGCTGTCTCTCGGTCCCTTAAGTGCAGCAACCGCCGCCTTCTGTGCAGGATATGACATTCCAAAATCATACTGGCTTCTGAGAAGCTTCAATGCATCAATGATTGATTTATTGCCTATACAGAATGATATTCTGAATCCTGTTACATTAAAGGATTTTGACAACGAGAAAAACTCCACTCCCACTTCCTTAGCTCCCGGAAGGGAAAGAAATGAAAAGCCCTCCCTGCCGTCAAAAATAATATCCGAATATGCATTATCGTTGATAATCGCAAATCCGTAGCGTTTTGCATATTCAATTACTTTAAGATACAGTTCTCTTGGTGCTGATGCTCCTACGGGATTGGACGGATATGAAAGCACCATATATTTAGTACGTTTAAAAACGTCTTCCGGTATGTTCTCCATAACGGGCAGGAAATCATTCTCTGCCGTCAGCGGATAATAGAATATATCCGCTCCGCCAAGATAAGAGCCTGCTTCAAATACCGGATATCCCGGATCAGGAAGAAGTACCGCATCGCCTTCATTTAACAATGCCATTCCAAGATGTCCCATACCTTCCTGTGTTCCCCTTACCGCCGTAATTTCGTCCGCCGATATCTCCGTATCATATCTGTCGGCGTAATAATCCACTACTGCCCGGAGCATTTCTTCCGAATCAATCAGTGAATACCTGTAATTTTCCGGTATGCTTACCGCTTCCGACACTGCCTTCATAATGTGCTCCGGCGGTCTGAAATCCGGAGTTCCCACTGAAAGATTGTATATTGTTCTGCCCTGTCTGATTAATTCATTCTTTTTCTCATCAAGTGCAGCAAAAATTCCCGTTGAAAAATGATTTAACTTCTCTGAATGCTTAAATTCCATTGTCTCTTCACCTCGTAAATTATTGACTTTTTAATTTTACAACATTTAAACTTTCTGTCAATAGTCATAACCTTTTTTAACTTCCATAATATAATGATAAAAAATACTTTTTGAGGTTTTATGAAAAAAATAATTTTTTTACCCCTTATTGTCATGCTGATGATATCCTTCTGCCTGTACGGCTGCAAAAAAGAAGGCGACGGCATGAAAAAAGTAACCCTTAACGAGGTTGCACACTCTATTTTTTACGCACCACAGTATGTTGCAATGGAATTAGGATATTTTGAGGATGAAGGCATAAGTCTTACGTTAGAAACAGGCTTTGGTGCGGATAAAACCATGACAGCACTTCTGTCAGGCAGCGCCGACATAGGTTTTATGGGTTCCGAATCCTCAATATATGCATATATTGAAGGTGCTGACGACTATGCCGTGAATTTTGCAGGTCTTACACAGCGTGCCGGAAATTTTCTTGTTTCAAGAACTCCCATTGAGAATTTTACATGGGATATGATAAAGGGAGCTACCGTTATTGGCGGCAGGGCAGGCGGAATGCCTCAGATGATACTTGAATACATTCTGAAAAAAAATAACATAGACCCGGAAAAAGACCTGTCAATAGAGCAGAATATTGATTTCGGGCTTACATCAGGTGCATTTGCCGGAGATGACAGATATGATTTTACGGTTGAATTTGAACCCGGCGCCACCGCACTTGAGCAGCAGGGTACAGGATACGTTGTTGCCTCCCTCGGCGTTGACAGCGGTTACGTACCTTATACCGCATACTGTGCCAGGAAAAGCTACATTGAAAAAAATAAAGACGTCATTTTGGGTTTCACAAGAGCCGTTCAGAAGGGTCTTGATTATGTCAATTCCCACACGTCTGCTGAAATTGCCGGGGTAATTGCTCCATGTTTTGATGACACTGATACTGATACAATTACCCTGATAGTAGAACGTTACAAGAGTCAGGATACCTGGAAAACAACCACCGTTTTTGACGAGGAATCATTCTCGCTTCTCACGGACATACTGCGTGAAGCCGGTCAGATTGATACGGATGTTCCATATGATAAACTTGTCATAATTCCTTAAAAAGAAGGTGCAGCTCCAAAACGGTGCTGCACCTTTTCATTCTGTTAAAGCATAAAGTGATGTTACCCTTTACAAGTTACTGAGGTTTTCAAACTTAGGTATTTTTTTACTTTTCTGAAGCTTTTTCTGAAGCTCTTCTTTTTCTTTTTTTATGTCCCTTTCTTCAGACTTATAAAGTCTGACATAAAGTCTGTATGAGAAATATATCATAATTCCGGCTGCCGCTGCGACAATAATAAAGCGTACATATTCATTAATGACTTCTCTCTCATTGAGATACTGCGATGCCTGTATTGCAAGATACGAGCCGTATATCATTCCGTACCAGCCCATTGATGCCTTTTTCTGATGTGAAGCATACATTGGTACGGTTATCGCTATCTGGTATATAAAACTGATAATCGCAACCAGTGACAGAAGAATAAGTGCCGAGGTTTTAAAATCAATCAGTTCCATGGCAGTATCAAGCGTTGAATATGCCTTTTCCAACTTACCCTCAGCCACCATATACTGTCCCGATTCCGTTTTGGTAATTATACCGGAAACAAGGGTTTCCAGTCCGCTCCTGTTGATAATTATCATGGATGCGGCCATCTGAAACAGGGTCGACATTGTAAAGACAGCCTGGGTACACGCCACACCGAGACCAAATGAGAGATTCTGTCCGAATGTATTCATTCTGTATCCGAAGGTTTTATTGCTCATCCAGCGTCCCGCTATCGGTATAAGTGCCGTTGTGAGCGTATATACCAGAACAAATACCGTTGTTGACGTTATCAGCGTGGTTCCGTCCGATGCCTCCTGAACATATTTCTTAAGCGGTGAAAATGTAAACAGCACGGTTATTATGACGGATATTGCAAAATAAAAAAATACAAGATATGTTGCAATACCTCCGAGTATTCCGAATCCGTTTCCCTTCTGCTTCCTGCTTATCAGGATAACCACTGCCACAACAGCAGCAAACAGGAGTACAAGTCCCGCTATCGTTAATATAAGCTTAGATGACGGTACTGTCGCCGTCATGTCATAAGCACTTAAATCAATGGCAACCGATGGTGCCTCCGTCGGTGCCTCGGTAACGGCCTCCACCGTTTCTGCCGCCTTACTGAACAATAAATTCATATATATTTCCTTTCATAATTTATTTTACATGAAAAGGCTGTCATAAATGACAGCCCCGCCCATAATCCTACTTGAATGACAATATACTTTTTAAAATATCATAAATCCATATTATATCTGAAAAGGCACACTGTAAACCTGTTGAATATATGTTATACATGAGTTACCGTGATTAGTCAATCTTAGTAACATTAGTTGCCTGTGGTCCCTTAGCACCTTCAGTCACTTCAAACTCAACCTTCTGACCTTCTTCAAGTGTCTTATAACCTTCCATTGAAAGTCCTGAAAAATGCACGAATACATCCTTGCCTTCTTCATCAGATATGAATCCGTAACCTTTCTGATTGTTGAACCACTTTACTGTACCTTTCATCATGGTTTTACCTCCAAAAAAAACTTATCGCCACGCGACATTCTTAATGTATCACATCAAAATGAATTAGTCAATTTTTTTTAACTCTTCCGGAGTAAACATATATGTGGTACTGCAATAATGACATTTTATCTCTATATCACTGCCTTCTTCAATCAGCGAACGCAGTTCTTCCCTGCCAAGCAAAGCAAGTGCCCCGGAAACTTTTTCCCTTGAGCAGCCGCAGAAAAATCTTACGGGAGTCCTTTCAAGTATTTCCGGTTCAAGATCTTCAAGAATATATTCTATAATGTTCTCCGGTGTCATGCCTTTTTCAAGCATGGCGGTAACGGACGTAACCGTTTCTATCTTTTTTTCTACCGACGATATGGTTTCCTCCGTTGCATCCGGCATCATCTGGATTATAAAACCTCCTGCAACATTCACGGTATTTTCTGCGGTCATAAGAACACCGAGTCCTACTGCCGACGGTGTCTGCTCACTTGTCGCAAAATAGTATGTGAGATCCTCGGCAATTTCTCCCGTAACCAGCTCACAGGTCCCCGTATACGGTTCTTTCAGTCCCAAATCCCTGGTAACCGTAAGAAGTCCCACTCCGAGTGAACCGGCGACGTCCAGCTTTCCCGCAGAATTTGCCGGAAGAATTACATCCGGATTAGCAGCATACCCCCTGACATTTCCGTGAGAGTCCGAAGTAACAAGGTAATAACCCGCCGGTCCGCTTCCCTCTGCTTTAAGGGTCAGTATGTCATTCTCTCCCTTCATCATGCTTCCCATCATGCTTCCGGCAGTAAGAAGTCTGCCAAGTCCTGCCGTAATAACAGGGCTTGTATTATGAGCCGCCCTTGCGTATTCCACCATATTCCCCGTATATGCAGCAAATGCCCTTACCTGTCCTGATGCTGCCGTTGCTCTTACCACGTAATCATTCATGATTTTTTCCTTCTTTCTTTAATATGTAATATGCCCTGTCCGCATTATAGTCAGCCGGACCGTCAAGACGTTCGTTAAGCTCCGCCTCCGGCTTTAATCCGGCTGCCTCAGCACACAGCCTTACATCCTCCGGAGTAAATACATGCTGTACATGCTCCTCCACATACTTTTTGTAAAGCCTGCCCTTTTTTATATAAAATGATATGTAATATTCGTTATTTCGGACTTCCTCGTCATAATGATTTTCCCAGTAATATTCGCCTTTTTCATTCTCATCATTATATATCTCATCTCCCAGGGTTCTAAAAAATTTTTCTGTCTTAAGGTCAAACAGAAACAATCCGCCGTCTTCCAGTATATTCTTAATTCCTCTAAACGTTTCTGTCAGTTCTTCCCTGTTCATAAGGTAATTTACGGAATCGCACACGCTTACCGCAACCTTATATTTATCTCTCAGATTAATATTCCTCATGTCCATCACATAAAACCGCAAATCTGTCTTCATGCGTTTTTTTCTCTTTAATGCCTGTTTTATCATTGCAGGGGATAAATCTATTCCGGTAACACTGTAGCCTTCATACTGCATAAGCGTGCCGAATCTTCCGGTTCCGCATCCCACGTCAAGCATTGAACATCCTTCACAGCCCGCCTTCTCAAGATACCTGCTTATATTGTCAGCCCATTCTGCATAGGGAATATCATCCATAAATTCATCATATACTCCGGCAAAATATGTGTAAGAATTCATTTTTCCTCCTCTTGATAATTTATGATTAATATCTTATACTGTAAAAAAAATTACAGGACTGTTACAATGAAAAAAAGAAATTTCAAAAGCCTCATACGTCTCAGAGTCATTCCGAGACTTATAATTCCAATGGCAATCAGCATTGCCATAATCATAATAACAATAGCCAATCCTTTCAGTGATTCTCTTTTTCCGCCTTCGGTAAAGGACATTTCATCCATATCCGGCATGTATGACGATGACGTCCGTTATATAAAATTTACGGCAGATAAATTATATTATACCGGCCTTGATTATTCAACCGGAAAAGATGTTAAGGCAAATATTTATTATGCAACCATTGATGACATATGTTATTTTTTCATAATGCCGGATACCGGCAGCGATGCAGGCCTTGCTTCCATTCTTACCAATACCGTTGTTACCGCAAGGCTTGTCCGTGATGATATCACATACAGACACATAATTTCCAATATGGCAGAACAGCTTAATTTTACCATCGACGGAATGAAAGACTTGAGCTGTCCCGTTCTAATCAGCCAGTATGATTATTCAAGGGATTTTACACGTTTTATCATTATTTCAATTTATGCTGTTTCCGTTATTGCGGCAATATTTGCGCTTATTGAAATTTTTGTACTTATAAGACCCGATTTTTCTCTTTCCGTTATGCGCCTCCGTCACTACGGAAGACGAAGCCTGCTTTTTGAAAAAGCCTGCAGCGAATACGAAAGAGCCGTGGCAACAGGACGCAAAAACGTATTCATAACGGAAAGCTTCCTCATATCAGTAACAAAAAGTGACGTAGACATTGTTCCGTTAGAAAACATTGTCTGGATATACAATTATAATGAAATACATCATATGAAGGAATTTACCAGGCTGTTCCATCCTCTTTGCATTGTTACGGACAAAAAGAAAGTCTTTAAAATAAGAAATCTTTCAAAAAAAGCATCCGACAATATAATTAACCGTATTCTTACGAAATTCCCGGAAATACTGGTAGGATATAAATCAGGAAGATAAACACACAAGGCTGCCGTTTCACGAATTTCATCCGTTAAAAAATTGAACGATACACCATTTATTATGTATCGTTCAACTCATTCAGCCGCTATATTTAGTGCAAAATTTTTTTAATAAAATATATTACCGCAATCATTGCATAAGAGCTTTTTTTCTGTAACATATTTTATTTTCTCTTTTTTGTTCGCATAAGTGAAAGGTCTTAATATATTTAAATTATGTGAATAACTTGCTTTGCTGTTTGCTGCCTTTTGTTCTATATAATAAGAGCAGTTTTCACTTTTACATCTTGGACAATATACTTCTTGTTTTTTCCCTAAAGAATACCTGTATACACCTTTGAAATCAGGATTAGGAGCTGCCGGTTGTTTATTTATTTTAGTTTTTGACTCAGCTACAGTTACGCTTCTTCCAAATTCTTTTCCGCATTTTTTACAACATATGCTGTATACGGGATTTTGTGTATGGCAATCTTCACAATAATATTGTTTTGCAGTATCAGCATTTTTAACATTTGGTCTTCTGTTTTCTTTTTTCTTTTTTGCCTCTTCTATTCTGGCTCTTAATTCAGCTTCCTTTTGTTTTTGAATTAATTCAATTTCCTGTTCCCGTGATTTACTAATCATTTCCTGAAGCGGATAACCGCATCCGATACACATAACCGCTTTATCTGATATTTCTTTCCCACAATCAGGGCATTTAATCAATCCCATATTTATTTTCCTCCTGACACACCGGTCATATTAACCACGGTTTCCTGCTTTCATGCAACAACTTACCTTTTGTCTGTCTGAAAGTTTGTACGCATCTATGTGTACACATGAACAAATGCATACGAGATGCGTACAAAACTACGTTGCTTATGAATTTAAGATTGGTTCAACCCTTGTAATCCTGTAAATCAGGATATCATACAGCACTTTTTATATTTCTTCCCGCTTCCACAAGGACAAGGATCATTTCTTGATATCTTAGGTCCTTTGACTACGGTTGTTGACAGCTTCTGTTCCTTATAGAGTTCTTTTCTTCTGTCAGCATCGATAAGTGCATCCCATTCCGCAAGGTTGTATAACCAGTCTGCTCTTGCATCAACCATGTTCTTGTAAAGCAGTTCCCTGTCATAATCAAGATTTACCTCTGTATTCTCGTCCATTGTCTCAATCGGGTTCGGTTCCTTAAGACTGTCATTTATTCCGTCAAGAAAACCTGTCATCGTGAGGACATCAAGACTATACCTGTCAGCAAGCTCTTTAACCGTTCCTTTAACCGGTTCGTCCGGATTCTTCAACAGTTCCTGATATATGCATTTCTCAAGCTGAAAATAATTATTCCAGAATACTTCCTGTGCCTGACGGTTGTTATTCTGGTCATAAGCGGAATTTCTCCACTGCTCCAATAAAGTCATATCATTTCTCCTATCAGTTGTATTTTACTTCTGAAAGTATATAACAACTCCCTGCCTTAGTCAATAAAATCCTTGTTTTTCATTGCAAACACGGCTGTTTGCTGTTATACTTTTTATTATTATCCACAGGAGGACTGCCACATGAAAAAAAGAACCAAAGCAGTCAGGATTATGGCCGTAATCGGAATCATTCTGCTTGCCGGAATGTACATAGCCAGTCTTGTACTTGCCCTGATTAACAACAGCACAGCCGATAAGCTGCTCCGTCTGTCAATATTTGCAACCTTTATCGTTCCGTTCATGATTTACATTTTTATGATGTTTTACAGACTTTCCCACAGAAAGGACGAACCGGAGGAAATGATATTTGCCGATGAAAAGGATGACCCTTTTACTGAAGAAGATTTCAATGAAAATGACTGAAAAAACGGGGTATGTGTTCATGAACCCATACCCTGACTTTATCCGTTATTTTTTCCTGAACAGTGAAAAACCTTTTTTTTCGTATGGTTCACTTTCATATCCGGTCAAGGTATATCCCGTATTTTTTATCAATGCTTCTGCCTTATCCCGTTCCACCGGTTCTTCCGACACAATTTCCGTTATGCCTTTTTTATGAGAGGAAGTAACGCTGCTTACCTTAAAAGAGCGCCTTATTGCGTCATTGACATGACTCTCACACATTCCGCATGCCATTCCTTCGATTTTTAAAGTTGTTTTTATCATATTCCATTGCTCCTTTTAACCAAGTTAGTTAAAGCTAACTATTTGTTCAGTGTATTACAAAAATTAAGTTCTGTCAACTTTAAACGGCTGATGCAGAACACCTTGTCATCCCGCACCAGCCGCAAATATTATTTCAGACTGCTCTTTCTGTATATAATTTCATTCCTCTTAGGACCGTTTGATACCATTGTTATAGGAACATTAAGTTCTTTTTCAATAGCTTCTATATATGTCCTGCATTCTTCCGGAAGGTCTTCGTATCTGTCTATTCCCCTGATGTCAGTCTTCCAGCCTTTAAACTTCTTAAGTACCGGCTTCGCTTTCTCAAGCTTATATGTAACAGGGAAATCCTTAACAATTTCTCCGTCAATTTCATAACCCACACACACCGGTATCTCATCCAGATATCCGAGTACATCCAGAACCGTCAATGCAACCTCTGTTGCTCCCTGCATTCTGCAGCCATACCTTGTTGCAACCGCATCAAACCAGCCCATTCTTCTCGGACGACCGGTTGTGGCACCGAATTCGCCTCCGTCTCCTCCGCGTCTTCTGAGTTCATCCGCTTCTTCTCCGAATATCTCACTGACAAAGGCTCCTGCACCAACGGCAGACGAATAAGCTTTTACAACGGTTATTACATCTGTTATTTCCTGAGCCGGTATTCCTGCTCCGATGGCTCCGTATGATGCAAGTGTTGATGATGATGTAACCATCGGATATATTCCGTGGTCCGGATCCTTGAGCGAACCGAGCTGGCCTTCAAGAAGTATGGTTTTGCCTTCCTTAACTGCTTCATGAAGAAATAATGACACATCTGCAACATATGGTGCAACCATATCCCTGTATGAAACAAGCAGCTCATATATATCATCCGGGTTCATTGCCGGTTTGTGATACAGATTTTCCAAAAGTACATTCTTATATTCAACAACTCTTTTTACTTTTTCCTTCAGTGCATCACTGTCCATAAACAGCTCGCTTACCTGAAAACCAATCTTGGCATATTTATCTGAATAAAAAGGTGCAATTCCCGATTTGGTTGAGCCAAACGCTTTACCGCCAAGCCTTTCCTCCTCATAGGCATCAAAATCCACATGATAAGGCATTAATATCTGTGCCCTGTCTGACACAAGAATCTTAGGAGTCGGAACTCCTCTTTCTTCAAGTGCCTTTATCTCATTAAACAGATATGGTATGTTAAGTGCCACTCCGTTACCTATTACGCTTGTGGTGTGATTATAAAACACACCTGACGGAAGTAAATGAAGTGCAAACTTTCCATAATCATTAATGATTGTGTGTCCTGCATTGCTTCCTCCCTGAAATCTTACGATTATATCAGACTTCTCAGAAAGCATATCGGTAATTTTACCTTTTCCTTCATCACCCCAGTTGGCACCTACTATAGCTCTTACCATGTGTGTCCCTCCTAATTTTTGTTAATGTTATATGCCTGACCGCATACCTAACCAGTATACATTAAAAGACTCATTATGTAAAGATTAACAATTAATTTCCGCTGTAATACCGAGTTCATCCCTGTATCCGTCAAGAACAGGGCGTACGGTTTCCGCAAGAAATTCCTCCACCTGCCACTTTGAGCGTCCGGTATACAGAGAAGGATTCATTGTTTTTTTCAGTTCGTCAAGGGTAAGATTAAAAGCAGGATCTTCCGCAATAAGTTCAAGAAGATTATTTTCCAGTCCTTCTTCCTTAACCCTTTTACCTGCCTTCATTGAAAGTTTACGTATTCTTTCATGAAGCTCCTGTCTGTCTCCTCCTGCTTTTACGGCATCCATCATAATATTTTCCGTTGCCATAAACGGCAGCTCTGCCATGATATGCTTATATATAACCTTTTCATATACAACGAGACCGTCCACAACGTTAAGATAGAGGTCAAGTATTCCGTCTACGGCAAGAAATGCTTCCGGCACAGACATTCTTTTGTTGGCTGAATCATCCAGTGTTCTTTCAAACCACTGTGTTGCACTTGTAATCGCCGGATTCAGTGCATCTGCCATTACATAATTTGAAAGTGCCGCTATTCTCTCACTTCTCATGGGATTTCTCTTATATGCCATCGCTGAAGAACCAATCTGTGACTTTTCAAATGGTTCTTCTATTTCCTTAAGATGCTGGAGAAGTCTTATGTCGTTGGAAAATTTGTGTGCACTTGCTGCAATTCCTGCCAGCACATTTACAACCCTTGTATCAACTTTTCTTGAGTATGTCTGACCTGATACGGGATAAGTATCCTTAAATCCCATTTTCTCAGCTATCATTTTATCAAGTATACGGATTTTTTCCTGATTTCCTTCAAACAGCTCCATAAAGCTGGCCTGTGTTCCGGTTGTACCCTTCTGTCCAAGAAGCTTCATTCCGTCAATTACGTGTTCAAGGTCTTCAAGATCCAGCATGAGTTCCTGCATCCAGAGTGTTGCCCTCTTTCCAACCGTTGTCGGCTGTGCAGGCTGAAAATGAGTAAATGCAAGCGTAGGAAGTTCTTTATATCTGTCTGCAAATGCAGCAAGCTCATTAATTACGTTGACGAGCTTCTTCCGTACAAGCTTCAGTCCTTCCGTCATAATTATGATATCCGTATTATCTCCGACATAACATGATGTTGCTCCGAGGTGGATTATTCCCTTAGCCTTGGGGCACTGGACTCCATAAGCATGCACATGTGCCATAACATCATGCCTGACTATCTTTTCCTGTTTTACGGCTTCATCATAATTAATGTCATCCTTATGTGCCTTAAGCTCTTCTATCTGTTCATCCGTAATTCCAAGTCCAAGCTCTTTTTCAGCTTCTGCAAGTGCTATCCAGAGAGCCCTCCATGTTCTGAACTTTTTATCCGGTGAAAAAATATATTGCATTTCCCTGCTTGCATATCTCTCCGCAAGCGGTGTCTGGTATCTGTCTGTTGCCATATGTCATTTCTCCCATATAAATTCTGTTGTTGCATTAACCAAATAGATTATAGTACACTGTATTTTGTAAAGTCAACGGAAAAACACACTTGTTTTATACCGGAATTATATTATAATATTATAAGTAAAACAACTAACGGAGGTTACATATGCAGGACAAGAGACGTCATAAGAGAATAAGAGTAACGGTTAATCTTGTTATCTCAACGGTTTTTAATCAGAATTCAGATAATATTTATATTGAATCACCGATAGAAGTCAAGGATATTTCCAAATCAGGGCTCGGCTTTATCTCCAAAAGCATTCTGCCGATGGGATATTATTTCAATGCACAGCTTAATCTTGGCGGTGATGATTCAATTCTCTACTGCGTTGTGAAAATTATCAGATGTGAAGCACTTGAAGACAATGAATATTTTTACGGATGTGAATTTGTCGGAATGGCTCCCGTATTCGATTATATTTTTGAAGAACTGGAGAATAAGAGCAGCTGCTGAAATATTTTATTTTTATAACCGCATTTTAAATGGCGGCAGGGTCAGACCTCTACCGCCGTTTTTGTTTTCAGGAAATATTTTTCCTCCCAAGCATTCTCATCGAATTCAATATTGCAATTACAGACACACCAACATCCGCAAAAACCGCACACCACATATTGGCAATACCAAACGCTCCTGCTGCCAGCACAGCCAGCTTAATTCCTAATGCAAATACGATGTTCTGCTTAACTATACGCATGGTTTTACGTGAAATTTTAATGGCAGATACTATCTTTCCGATATCATCATCCATAATCACAATATCTGCCGCCTCAATTGCCGCATCGCTTCCCATACTACCCATGGCAAAGCCCACATCAGCTCTTGTGAGCACGGGTGCGTCATTGATTCCATCACCCACAAAAGCGGTTTTCCCTCCGCTATTTTCCATTATTTCCTCAAAAATTCGCACCTTGTCTCCGGGCAGCAGTTCCGCATATACTTTGTCAATACCTGCAAGCTCTGCCACTTCTGCGGCAGCTTCTTTTCTGTCTCCCGTCAGCATTATCATATCGGTTACGCCATTATTCTTTAACCCTGCAAGAGCCTGCCGTGTTCCGGGCTTCAGACTGTCCGATATAACAACCGTTCCGGAAAATTTACCGTCTATTGCTATATATACCATGGTTCCCATTCCGGTATATTCTTCAAAATCAATATTTTCCTTTGTAAACATTGCAGCATTGCCGGCTATGATGCATCTGCCCTCCGCCATAACCTTAATACCATGTCCCGGTATTTCTTCTGATGATGTAATGACCGATGTATCCGTTTCCATTCCGTATGCTTCCTTTATGGAAAGTGCTATCGGATGCGTTGAACAGCTTTCTGCAAGTGCAGCATATTTTAACAGCTCATCTTTTTTCATTTCCCTGCTTATAACGGATGTTACGCTGAACTCACCTTTGGTAAGCGTTCCGGTCTTATCAAAAACAATATTCCTGATACCTGCAGCCGCTTCAAGGAAATTACTTCCCTTAATCAGTATTCCCCTGGATGAGGCCGCTCCTATTCCGCTGAAAAAACCGAGAGGAACAGAAATCACAAGTGCACACGGGCAGGATACGACCAGAAATATGCACGCTCTCTTAAGCCATTCTGTCCAGTTGCCTGTTATGACAGACGGTATCACCGCCAGCAGAAAAGCGGTTATTGTTACAAACGGAGTATAATATCTTGCAAACCTTGTTATAAAATTCTCAACCCGTGCCTTCCTGTTGCCTGCATTTTCAACCAGTTCGAGAATCTTGGACACAGTGGAATTTTCAAAGCTTTTTGTGACCTTAACCTTAAGCATTCCGTTGCCGTTAATGCATCCGCTGATGATGCTTTCTCCCGTTCTTACACTCCTTGGCACGGCTTCACCGGTAAGTGCCGCCGTATCGATAAGTGATTCTCCATCCACTACAATTCCGTCAAGCGGTACCCTTTCTCCGGGTCTGATAATTATTATCGTACCCGGAATTACATCCTCCGGATCTTTTTTAATTAATCTGCCCTCTTCTTCCACATTGGCATATTCAGGACATATATCCATCATATCTGCTATGGATTTGCGGGATTTACCGACCGCATATCCCTGAAATAATTCACCTGTCTGATAAAAAAGCATAACCGCAAGTGCCTCGGAATACTCGCCTATGGCAAACGCACCAAATGTAGCAATCATCATCAGAAAATTCTCGTCAAATATATGTCCGCGGCTTATATTCTTACCGGCTTTCAGTATTATGTCATATCCTATGATTATATATGGTACAAGATATGCCGCTGCTTCTGCCCATGCAACGGAAAAATAATCAAAATGCAGTGCATGCTCCGCTATCAGAAGCATTACATACAGAATTGCCGTAATGATTATTCTGATCAAAACCTTTTTCTGCTTACCGTTCATATGCTACTCCACTATTATCCTGCATTCTGAATCAATTCCCGCACATACGGAAGAGGCCTGCTTTACTATATCATCAAACAGCTCGTCATCAGCTTCAATAACCAGCTTCTGAGTCATAAAATTCACGGTTGCATCCCTCACGCCTGCGATTTTCTTAATCCCGTCTTCCATTTTTGCTGCACAGTGTGCACAGTCAAGATTTTCCATTTTAAATTTCTTCTTCATAATTGATGCTCCTATTCTTCAATATGTTCCCTGCCCTGATTTATGATTGACCTTACATGATCATCGGCAAGATAATAAATTACTGATTTTCCTTCCCTTCTGCCTGACACGAGCCTGCTCTGCTTAAGTATTCTCAGCTGGTGTGAAATGGCTGACTGCTGCATGTTGAGTGCTTCAGCTATATCACATACACACGCTTCCGATTCAAACAATACATAAAGTATTCTTATGCGTGTAGAATCCCCGAACACCTTAAACAGCTCCGCAAGGTCATATAACTCCTCTTCCCTTGGCATTTCCGCATTAATTCTGCTTACTATGTCCTTATGAACATGATGCATTTCGCATAACTCCATGTCTGTGTCCTGCATATCTTAACCTCCTGCGTTATGTGAACATATGATTAATTGTTCATATGTTCACAATATCATTCCTTCTTTACTTTGTCAATATCTTTTTCAGCAAAAAACAGGGTCAATTTCTGACCCTGCTGCATTAATCTGCCTGACCGATGATTTCCTTAATCATGCCGTTAACCATTGACGGATTGGCTTTTCCCCTCATTGCCTTCATTGTCTGACCCACAAGGAAGCCTATTGCTTTTTCCTTACCGTTTCTGTAATCCTCAACCGACTGTGGATTGGCGGCAATAACTTCCTCAACCGCTTTTCTGAGTGCTGCTTCATCATTAACCTGTTTAAGACCATGTTCTTCGACATATTTTACCGGATCCGTGTCCGATTCAAATATATGTTCAAATACTTCTTTGGCGACGGAGCTGTTGATAATGCCTTCATCCGTAAGCTTTATGAGTGCTGCAAGGTTCTCCGGTGAAAAATGAATTTCCGATACATCCATTCCTCTTTCCTTAAGTATACGCATTGTATCCACCATAAGCCAGTTGGAAACCTTTTTCGGATTACCGCACAAAGCCGTTGCCCCTTCAAAAATGTCTGCTAATCTTTTATAATCGGTTATTATCTGAATATCATAATCCGGTATTCCGTATTCTTCTCTGTATCTATTCATTTTTTCAGTTTTAAACTCCGGCTGTCGAAGACGTATTTCATCAAGCCATTCTTCACTGATTTTAACACTCACAAGGTCCGGATCAGGGAAATATCTGTAATCCTGTGCATCCTCCTTGGAACGCATTGCATATGATTCGCCTTTATCATCATTCCATCTTCTGGTCTCCTGTACAACAGCTTCCCCGGATTCAATAATTTTTATCTGTCTGTATGCCTCTCCTTCTATTGCACGTGATATTGCACTGAAGGAATTAAGGTTTTTCATTTCCGTTCTTGTGCCCAACCGTTCACTGCCTGTCTCTCTTACGGACAGATTAATATCCGCCCTCATTGAGCCTTCCTGCAGCTTACAGTCCGATGCTCCAAGATATTGAATAATGAGACGGAGTTTTTCAAGATATGCAATAACTTCATCCGCACTGCGCATATCCGGTTCAGAAACAATTTCTATAAGAGGAACTCCTGAACGGTTATAATCGACAAGTGATTCACCCGGGCGTCCGTCATGTATGAGCTTTCCGGCATCCTCTTCCATGTGTATTTCATGAATCCGTATCTTTTTTGTTTTACCCGAAGGAAGCTCTATTTCCACATATCCGTCCCTGCATATCGGAAAATACAGCTGTGAAATCTGATAATTCTGCGGATTATCAGGATAAAAATAATTTTTTCTGTCAAATTTGCATTCCCTTGTTATCCGGCAGTTTGTGGCAAGTCCCACAGCTGCGGCATATTCCACAACCTTTTTATTGAGAACGGGAAGAGAGCCCGGCATACCCGTACACACGGGACATGTATGTGTATTCGGTGCTCCTCCGAATGCAGTGGAACATCCGCAGAAAATTTTGGTTTTTGTGGCAAGCTCCACATGAACCTCAAGTCCTATTACTGTTTCGTATTCTTTTAACATTGCCAGCTCCTCCTTATTCCTTCCTGCCAATCAGGGATTCACAGGTATATGCCGCACGGATAATGTCTTTTTCCCTGAAACAGTCACCGATAAACTGTATGCCTACCGGAAGCCCGGCGGAATCCTTTCCGCATGGTATGCTTATGCCCGGAAGTCCTGCAAGATTAACCGAAATCGTATATATGTCACTAAGATACATTTTAAGCGGATCACTTAATGATTCTCCTATACGCGGTGCCGTCGTCGGTGAAGCCGGTGCCACAATGACATCATATTTTGAAAAAGCTTCATCAAATGCTTTTTTAATCATGGTCCTTACTTTCAGTGCCTTCAGATAATATGCATCATAATATCCTGAGCTGAGTACAAAAGAACCAAGCATTATCCTTCTCTTAACCTCTTCACCGAAGCCCTCCGTTCTTGTTTTTTTGTACATATTATGAAGTCCGTGATAATTATCAGCCCTGTATCCGTATTTTACACCGTCATACCGTTCAAGATTAGAGCTTGCTTCTGCCGATGCAATGGTATAATAGGCAGGAACGGCATACTCAACAAGATCAAGACTGAACTTTTCAATCGTTGCGCCGTTCTTTTCAAGCAGTGATACGGCATTCATGATACATTCTTTTATCTGCGGATTGAGTCCTTCGCCGAAATATTCTTCCGGTATACCTATTTTCATTCCTTTTACATCTTTAACAAGTGCAGACGTAAAATCCGTATCCGGTCTGTTTACGGATGTAGAATCCTTTTCATCATGTCCTGAAATAATTTCAAGAACCGTGGCACAATCCCTGACATCCTTACAGACAGGTCCAATCTGGTCAAGCGAAGATGCATATGCAATAAGTCCGTATCTTGACACTGTTCCGTAAGTCGGTTTCATACCTACAACCCCGCAATAAGATGCCGGCTGCCTTATGGAGCCTCCCGTGTCAGAGCCAAGTGCAAAATAACATTCCTCCGCTGCCACTGCCGCTGCTGAACCTCCTGATGAACCTCCCGGTACATGTTCCGGATTAGCAGGATTTCTCGTTATACCATATGCTGAGGTTTCCGTGGTTGAACCCATTGCAAATTCATCCATATTGGTTTTACCTATAATCACAGCTCCCGCCCTGCACAGCCTGTCTGCCGCTTCAGCAGAATATGCAGGCAGAAAATTTCCGAGAATACGTGAGGCACACGTTGTCAGCATTCCTTCCGTACATATGTTGTCCTTTATCGCAACCGGAACTCCTGCCAGCGGTCCCGTTAACGTACCGTTCTCTATTTTTCGCTGCACTTCTGCCGCCACGGCAAGTGCCTTTTCCTTATCAACCGTAATATATGCGTTATACAGCTTTTCCCTCTGTTCTATATTCTTTATTACCTCTTCCACAGCCTCAACGGCAGTTACCCTGCCCGCTTTTATTTCAGAAGCCAGCTCCACGGCGGTTAACTTTGATAAATTCATTGTCTTATCCTCCTGCTATTCTACCGTCTTAGGCACAACAAAAGACATATTGTGCTTTTTGGGTGCATTCATAAGCATTTCCTCACTTCTGTCACCGTTGGTAATCACATCTTCCCTCATCACATTTTCGGTTTTAAAAATGTGTGTCACAGGCTCAACACCTGATGTATCAAGCTCATTAAGCCTGTCAATATAATTCAGCATCGTCTCCATGTCCTTACCGGCTTTTACTTTTTCCTCTGCGGATAATTCAAGCTTTGAAAGTATGCCGACATATTCCATTATCTCTTCACTTATTCTGTCTGCCATATTTCCTCCTGTTTTAAGACCTTTTTTCAAGAAGAAAGCGGAGAAGTCCGCTTCAATTTCCTATTACATAAAAAATGCTGCTTATCACCATCATGTGGGACAGGCAGCACCATTTTTAAAATTTATTAAGATATTCGTTGATTTCCCACTCGCTGACCGTAACCTTGTATGATTTCCACTCACTCTTCTTGGCTTCCACATACTTTTCAGCCAGCTCTTCACCAAGGAAATTCATAATATATTCATCCTTCTCCATCTGCTTGACTGCATCATACAGAGTCTCAGGCAGGCTTTCTATGCCCCTTTCCCTGCGTTCTTTCTTGTGCATTGCATAAATGTTGGCATCAACGCTTTCGCACACCTGAAGTTTGTTCCTGATACCATCCAGCCCTGCCATAAGGCACACTGCAAGGGCAAGATACGGATTAGCGGTAGGATCGGGATTACGGAGCTCTATCCTTGTTCCTTTACCTCTTGCCGCAGGTATTCTGATAAGAGGGCTTCTGTTCTTGGCTGACCATGCTATATATACCGGAGCCTCATATCCCGGAATCAGTCTCTTGTATGAATTAACGAGCGGATTGGTAATGGCCACAATTCCGTTAATATGCTTCATAAGTCCTGCAACAAACTGATATGCCTCCTCACTGAGTCCGTTCTTACCATTCTCATCTGCAAAAATGTTCCTGCCGTCCTTTTCCAGCGACATATTGATATGCATACCGGAACCTGCCATGTTATTCTTAGGCTTAGGCATGAATGTCGCGTAAAGTCCGTTCTTATTGGCAATGGTCTGAACCGCAAGCTTAAAGGTCATGATAGAATCCGCAGTCTTCACTGCCTCACCATACTTAAAATCTATTTCATGCTGTGCAGGTGCACATTCATGATGTGCCGCTTCAACGACAAATCCCATTTCTTCAAGTGTTCTTACCATTTCACGACGGGTATATTCGCCTTCATCCACAGGTCCTAAATCAAAATATCCCGCCCTGTCATTGGATTCCGTGGTACCGGCACCATTTTCATCCTGGTTAAAAAGGAAAAATTCACATTCCGGCCCAACGTTAAATGTATATCCCATTGCGGCAGCTTCTGCCACAGCCTTCTTGAGTATATATCTCGGATCACCTTCAAACGGCGTACCATCCGTTTTGTATACGTCACAGATAAGTCTTGCAACCTTTTCATCTTCCGGATTCCACGGAAAAATAACAAAGCTGTCAAGATCCGGTCTTAGATACATGTCTGATTCCTCTATACGTGCAAACCCGTCTATTGACGAGCCGTCAAACATCATCTCATTATTCAATGCCTTCGTTAACTGGCTTTTCGTTATTGCAATATTCTTGAAAATGCCGAATATATCAGTAAACTGCAGCCTGATAAACTTGATATCCTCTTCTTCTACCAATCTGATTATGTCTTCCTTCGTGTAATGACTCATTGATGTTCCTCCGGTGCCCGATTTTTATTAGTTATTCTATCATTGCTTTTCAAAAAAGTAAATAACGGTTTTATACTCTTTCAATTTCTGACGGATTATATGAAACCTTAATTGCAGCTTCCTTGGATATGTATCCCATATTAATCAGATTGATAAGATCCGAATTAAGACTGTGCATACCCTGTCTGCTTCCTGACTGCATTGCCGTAGGAAGCTGTACGGTCTTGCCTTCACGGATAAGATTGCCGACAGCAGTATTATTGATAAGAACCTCTGTGGCAACAATTCTTCCCTGTCCGTTAAGCATAGGAATAAGCTGCTGTGAAAAAATACCCCTGAGAACATTAGCAAGCTGTGAACGCATCTGGTTCTGTCCCTCTAACGGACACGCATCTATAATTCTGTCTATCGTCTGTACCGCACTCGTTGTATGGAGTGTTGAGAATACAAGATGTCCCGTTTCAGCTGCACTTATGGCTGCCGATATAGTCTCCAGATCACGCATCTCTCCGACAAGAATGATATCCGGATCTTCCCTGAGTGATGACCTCAGTGCCGTCGAGAACGATTCCACGTCCGTTCCTACCTCACGCTGGTGAATCATCGCCTTATCACGCTTAAATACATATTCAATAGGGTCCTCTATTGTCATGATATGTCTCGCCATTGTTCTGTTGATCTGTGCAATCATTGATGCAAGGGTCGTGGTCTTACCCGAACCGGTAGGACCCGTAATAAGCACAAGTCCGCTCGGAATCTCAAGCATCTTGTCAATTGACGCAGGAAGATTAAGTTCCCTGAACGTCGGTATCGTATCATTAAGAAGACGTATGCTCGCTGCAAGATTATTTCTCTGCTGATATACGTTAACCCTGATTCTTGAGCCGTCCGGAAGCATACATCCTGCATCCACGTCCTTACCCGACGTAACTTTTCTAACCTGTTCAGAACTCAGGAGTGAAAAAATCATGTCTCTTGACTCCTCAGCAGTAGGCGCCGGTTCTAATATTTTCAGTTCGCCAAATTTTCTTATTGCTATATTGGTACCGACCGTAATGTGGATATCCGAACACTGCTCTTCCTTCGCGTACCCAATCAACTCATATAATGTCATAATAACCCTCCGTATAATCTTAATCGTCTATATCATTATTTATCATATTTAAAGAAATTTCAATAAAAAATTCTATTTTTCCATCACTTTGTCACATTATTTTGCATACAGAGTAAAAAAGGAGGCACACGCTGCATTACAGGCATGTACCTCCGGACAGTACGTCTCTTTAGTATTTATCCTTCAGGTCATCAACATCAGATTTTCCAAAAGAATCAAGAGGGGTATTGAGTATTTTCTCAAGTTCCTCACTTTCCTTATTCTTCTGGGCAGTCTTAGCCTTCCACCATTTAAAGAATACGACTGCAAGTACTACAACCGCCAGAATTGCAACTATTATAATAATCACATATCTCATATGTATCGGTCCTGCCATTATTGCTTTGCCCGCATCTTTAAATGTATCGGAAAACAGCTCATCAACCGAAAGTGATGTATTATCATAATTGTATAAAAATCTTGAATTAAGTATTGACTTGGCTTCTTCATCCATTACGACAGTCGTCTGGTTACCGCAGATAAATATGTAATCTCCATCCATTAAATCCGGTGAATCATTAGGACATGCCACATACAAAAACAACAGATGTCCTTCATCCTTACCGAATATTTTATCATAAAGTCCGTTGGCAACTTCTTCAATCTTAGCCGAATCCTTGTACAGTCCGTCACCTTTGTCGGAATACAGATATACATACGGCTGCACACCCGTCTTTTTGTAGAAGCTCTCAAGTCCATTGATAAGTGTTCTTCCGCCTCTTTCAAACCAGCCCAACTCATCCGTATACCAGTCATTATTATATGTGGTATTATCCGTACTCATAGGCTCTCTCTTGGTTGTGCTGTATTCAAGTCCCGTAACCGAACAAGAAGAACCCGCAGAGCATGACGCACATGCGGCGATACCCATCATGGCAGTTCCTGAACACGCCTGCATAAGTACAAGAAAAATAATTACAATCATTATAACTACGGTTGCACATCCTCCCGTATGACTGCTTCTTCCTCCGTAATACACGGGTCTTCTGCGGTAATGCGGATGCGGTGGTCTGTGATATGGTCCTCCTGCCGGTCCTCCGTGGTGTGCCCCTCCTGCCGGTCCTCTGTAGGATGATCCTCCTCCGCTAAAGCTTCTGCTTCCTCCGCTGAAACCTCTTCCTCCTGAACTTCCCCTGAATCCTCCTCCGCTTGAGCGGCTTCCTCCGCCGCCTCCGCTTGAACGGCCTCCGCCGCCTCCTCCTCTTGCCATGGCTATATCCTCCTTGAGTAAAAATTAGTTGTTTTTGATATATTTTTCTTCAAATACGCTGCGTTCAAGCGGTCTGTCATACAGAAATCCCTGAACATTATCGCAGCCGCATTCAAATATCATTTTCTCCTGTTCCCTTGTCTCAATTCCCTCACATATGACATCATAATTAATCTTCTTAAATACATTAATGAGTCCGTTAAGTATCTGATAACCGGCATCATGCTGCATACTGTTTCTGATAAATTCCTTATCAAACTTAATTATGTCAACCGGAAGTGTTCCCAGTGCGCTTAAAGAGCTGTATCCCATTCCGAAGTCATCCATGCTGACCTTGAAGCCGTAATCCCTTAATTTGCATATCTCCTTTACCATCGTTCTTGCTTCCGCAAAGAAGAGTGATTCTGTCAGCTCCAGTTCAATGTACTCAATCGGTATGTTATATCTGCAGAACTCATTATATATATGATCTGCCACATTATCCTCATAAAAATGCATTCTTGAAAGGTTAACCGATACCGGAATAATTTTCCATCCCATATCCATCCAGTAACGTATTGCCGAAAAGGTCTCTCTCATCACGTACCGGTCAAGCTCCACCACTTTTCCGCTGTTCTCAAGAACAGGAATGTATGAATCAGGCATAAGCATGTTACCGTTGTCATCATAGATTCTGCTCAATACCTCAGCACCGACTATCTGCTGCCCCTTTATGTCCATCTTGGGCTGGAAGAATGTCTTTATGCTGCCGTTCTTAATTGCATGATCGAACATTGACATTATCTTGGCATCTTCTTCCTTTTTGCAAATCATTTCATCTGAAAATACAACACTTGTGACGCAGTAATTACCCTTGGAGATTCTCCTTGCCGCATTGGCCTTGTCAATACTGTATGCAAGTTCCTCGTTTCTGTCTTCTATAAACAGGATTCCGTTGTTAAGATGAAGTGATACGGAAGGGTACTTCCTTGCATTCTTCTTCACAAACATTCTGCTGTCTTCGTCAACAATTCTGACAAATCCATCCTTGTCGCCATTGTATCTGAACAGACTGAGAAAATGGTCCGAATGGGTCCTGCAGGTGCATACAATCTCCCGGTATGTTCCGGTAATCACATCTATCAGGGCATTAATCAACTCATTCGCCTTGTCATATCCGTATATCCTGTTGACATATTTGAAATTGGCAATATCCGTTGATATAAGGGCATAATGCCTGTCCGGATTATTATCAATTTCATCCCTTGATATTTCAAGAAAAGTATCATACAAAGGAAGGCCCGTTACCGCATCGACCTTTTTCTGTATTGTATCCATAAAACACCTCTTTTTTCTAAGGCTTCTTATCATGTAATAGTATCATTTTTTTTCTTCATTGTCCATATAAACGCTGATTTTTTTATGTTCCCGGCGTATTTCGGATATGGAATCACCACCAAGCCTTATCATTTTTCCGATTATTCTGCCTATTGCCTTTCTCGTACTTTTATCTATATCTTTATATGAGCGTATAATAGTTGCCGCCGTATTAAAAAATCCTTCCTTCATACCCGTAACGGTATCAAATCCGTTTCTAAGAACACGGAATACAATTTCTATGGCAAGCTCTCTTTCTTCCACGCTGATTTCATTTATCCATGCCTTATTGACACCCGCAAAATTCCTGCTTAGCTTTTCATATTCACATCCTCTGACAAAGTGTTTCCCCTTAACCATCCACGTCACCCCGGAATGCTGCTGAAATCCTTTTGCGCTGCTTTCAACAATTATGCCGTCAAGTCCGTTGAACATTATCATTCCGACAATGGAACATTCAGGATTATAGGTATATACCTTACGGCTCATATATCTGTATTCTTCCCGCTCAACAAATTCCGGAAGAAATCCGGGTCCGTCATAATTATCGACGCGAATAATCCTGTCACGGTATTCAGGCCGTATTTCCATTGCGGCATACACGGCAAGATTACCTCCCTTGGAATGTCCGCCCGCATAGACGTTGCCGTGAAAACATGACATAACGTTATCAAGATATTTTACCGCTTCCGTCTGTGACAGCACCGGCATCATGTAGCACGCCCTGAAATCCTCTTCCCAGCCTACAAGCGTATCATCCGTTCCCCTGTATGCAACATAATAATTACCGTCATCCAATGCAACCGTAACCGCGGCGAACTGTTTTGCATCATCCGGATTAAAATCGGTGACATAATTAACCAGCTTAAGTTTACCGTATCTGTCGCAGGATGCCATTTTCCCTAAAACGGCATAGCTGTTTTTAAGAAGAGCTGACATATTTTCCACATCTTCCTCCGAAATTCGGTCGGATATTTTTTCATATATTTTTTTAAGCGTCAGACCGTTAATATCTTCGCATACCGTTTCAAACGGTATATATGACATCTGGGAAAAAATAAGTCCGTCCACCTCATTCACTCCGTCAGCGCAGACCGGTATGTCTCCCCTCCAGTCCATATAATCAAAAATATCAGACATTTAAAACAACCTCTCTTACGGTTAATAATAAAATCATATGCATCGGATAAATCAGATATGCCGATATTTTGGACATTCTGCCTTTTTTTCCATTGTAAAAGTGTATGGGAATAAGTGCTGCCGGTGCTGCAAGGTTAAGAATACTTCCATTCATCCATAAAATCACCGAGGCACACACATATCTTATCCAACCCATGCCGCGTGTATAATACATTACCATTATATATGCAATTCCAACCCATGAATAATCCGTTTTCATAAAAATACATAAAGCCATCCCTGCGGCAGTAACTGCAAATGATGCGATTATGCTGCGTGAATGTTCCACAAACGCAAGAATCGCAAGACCGGCTGCAAACGTAAAAAGTACATTACATTTTCCTGCATACAGTATGCTTCCTCCGCTCATAAGGTTGAACGGTATCTCTGACACAAATGCCATTGCCAGTATACGTCCCGTATACTTCCGTACATCTGATGTATGTACATAGCCTTCCGTTATGCAGAATGCAAATATCGGAAACGAAATACGCCCGGCACACCGGCACATAATATATGCGGTTTCCGGAATCATGTCGTAAAACACCAGCCCGATATGGTCAATAATCATTGTAAGGTAAGCCGTAATTTTCAATACATCGGAATTAATGCCTTTATTTTCTTCCATTTGCAATCTTCTCCTGTTGTCGTTTTATTTTAATTCATTATTGTGATATAATCAAGTACGGAGGTGACATACATGTTCATTTATGAAACACATCTGCACACTTATGAAAGCAGTGCCTGTGCATCCACTCCGGCGGCGGAATATCCGGCATACTATAAGGCAGCAGGCTACAGCGGTATATTTATTACGGATCATTTTTTTAACGGGAACTGCCGTATTCCCCCAATGAAGGACTGGAAAGAACGCATCAGGGCATTCTGCAGAAGCTATGAACTTGCAAAAGAAGCAGGAGATAAAATAGGTTTTCCTGTTTTTTTCGGCTGGGAGGCAAATTTTGACGGCGATGAATTTCTTATTTACGGTCTTGGTTCTGACTGGCTTATCGAGCATCCGGACCTTCTCACATACAGCAGGTCCCGTCAGTATGATATTATTCACGGAGACGGCGGTCTCGTGGTTCAGGCGCATCCGTTCCGTGAACGTCCTTACATAAGCACAATTTATGTAAATCCTGATAACTGTGATGCCATGGAAGCATACAATACATTCAATTATGATTACTGTAATCACAATGCAGAGATATACTGCCGTAAAAACAACATTTTCATGACTTCCGGTTCGGATTTGCACCTGAAAGGAAGCACGGAAAACGAAAATCTGTACGGAATGATGTTTGACACCCCGCTTAAGGATGAGAAGGACTATGTCCGCAGGATTCTGAACCATGAAGGTACAATGCGTGTTCCGGACAGCCACAGAGCTTCAGGGGATACCATAAAAGCAAAAACCCCCGTGGTCATTAACCACAGGGACTGATACCATTCCGTCATGGGACTGTCACCAAGGCAGTCCCTGTTTGTCTTATGATTCCGTTATATATTTTTCCCACATCACATCTTCCCATCCCGCTGAATCAAATGCCGCCCTTATGCATGATGCATAATAGTTAATTTTATTAACGAGATTCGGGGTATTTTCCCATTCGATTATCGAGGAATCGGACATTATGTTTTCCCATAATCTTGCCCTGTCCTCCGCAGGATATGTCATGCTGTAATCATCAACAAAATATACGTTATCAAGGCTGTCGCAGCCGTAATACGTGTATTTTACGGTTCCGTCAAATCCGAACTGACGGTAAGAATACGTATAAAAATCGGCATATGCTCCATCCGTAGGATTTAATTTTTCCCACTTGACGTCATCAAGGAGATTTTTTTTCGCAACATATTTTTCTATTGCGTGACTCAGCTCATGATGTATCGTTACCGGTAAATCTCCTTTGTTGGTACAGTCAACGGCTATTATTGACTGGCTTCCCATTTCCCACTGAAATCCTCCTGCATATTCAAGTGCATCGCTGTTATATCCTATAATCGCGGAAGTTATATATATGTCTATGCCTGCCATACCGTCCTTACGGAACTGTTCCATAAAACCTTCAGGATATTTGCCAAGCTCTGTATCCAGCTCATCAAGTGCCCTGTTTACCTGCTCATAGTCATCCAGTGCCACTATCGCATAATTTCCCAGCATATTGCTGCATTCCCTGCTTATGTGAATCATTACGCCGTATTTTTCCTGAAGTTTATCTGCTTTTTCACGCAGCGGCTTCAGTTCGTCAGGGATATTGCCCGGATGAAAATCAGCCGGATTATATCTGTTGTCAACTTCTGCGACCTTCACATCAGGCACGGCATAGTCATATACGGACATACCGGTCCATATGCCATCCGTTCCGTCCTGTTCCCATTTGTAGAAACCGACGGCCCCGGACATATCCGCATATTCCATTATAAGCACGTTGTCCTCCGTATATACCGGCGTTGAACACAGCATTACATATCCTTCTCCACCCGCACTGCCAACGGTAAATGACGTTGAGGCAATACACAGCCTGGTCTTTCTGTCAAATACGGCAGCTTCCACCTTATTCCCGTCAATGTGGCTGAAATACACATTGCCGCCGGCAAGTATGGTTGCTTCCGTGTTCTTTTCCGACTCATAAGGCCATGAATATACCACCGGAATATCACCGGGTCTGTATACTATTCTCTGTGAAATCATATCTTCTGACATATTCTCCGTTATATATGTTCCGTTTATATACATCGCATTATAATAATCATTATCCGATGCCGGCTGAAGATATACGAATACACCGGTATCCGCTTTAATTGTTCCGGTATATTCCTTCAAATCACCGCACATCCCTTTTGCAACAATATAATCCGCTCCATCCGTCCCGGTATATACGGAATCAACGTTCGAACAGGCAAAACGGTTTTCGGTTTCAATAAGCTCAGGTTCCGGTTCTTTTTCCATAAGATTATACAGGTACAGGCTTCTGTCGGAGGTTATATACATTCTCTCAAAATTTTCTGAAAACCATCCTGCGTAGGTACCTGTAATTTCCTTTTCACGCAGTATATTAAGGCCGGAATCATACACCGTAATCTTAAATGAAGCTTCCGTATCCTTTATGCAGGCAATGCAGTCTCTGCCCTCCAGTATATATGCTGAACCGCTTTCTGCAGTCACATCTGACAAAAGACCTGCTGTTTCCCTGTCATATACGGCAAGATGGACCTCCGTTCCGGCATCGGTTTCCAGACTATAGCTTATTATTAAGCTGTCTTTTATGGAATGAAGCTCAGGATTGTACATTTTTTCC
Organism: uncultured Butyrivibrio sp.; assembly: GCA_964405265.1. Taxonomy (GTDB): domain Bacteria; phylum Bacillota; class Clostridia; order Lachnospirales; family Lachnospiraceae; genus Eshraghiella. Next base: position 16,005 of record CAYONC010000003.1, on the reverse strand, counting down.
CCGTTCATCTGCATGCCGCCGGTTATCTCTGCCATAAGTGATACATCTTTCTGCTTATTGGTCTTTTCACCTGCGTTATATTCCGTAACGCCGGTTATCTCGCCTGAATACGTCCGGGTTGCGGGTTCTGTCACATCATCCGCAGTGTTTTCGATTTCACGGGTTGGTGCCACTATGACTGTACCCGTTCTATTGGCACAACCCGTTATTAAAACCATTAAAAGAATCAGAAACGATATCCTTAATTTTCTGTTGTTCATTACGAATCCTTTCATCATGCATTATTTAGAGTGATTATATCATTTCATCACATATTTTGGCAAATCATATTCAATATGCAGAAGTCTGTTGTATTTTGCAACCCTTTCACTTCTGCACGGAGCTCCGGTTTTTATACATTCCGCAGACATTGCCACTGCCAGATCCGCAATAGTGGTATCCTCCGTCTCTCCTGAGCGGTGCGATACTATTACGGAATATCCTGATTTATGGGCGAGCTTTACCGCTTCCAGCGTTTCAGACACGGTTCCTGCCTGATTCAGCTTAATCAGTATTGCATTGGCACATTTGTTTTCAATTCCTTTTTGCAGCCGTTTTGAACTGGTAACAAAAAGGTCATCCCCCACAAGCCTGATTCTGTCGCCCAACACGGCGGTAATCCCCTTCCAGCCGTCCCAGTCCTCTTCATCAAGCGGATCCTCTATTGAAATGACAGGATATTTTTCCGTCAGATTTTTATAATAATCTATCATTTCAAGCGTCGTCCGCTCAACAACGGTTCTTTTCGTTCTGCTTTCTCCCTCAAAAAAATACATGCCGCTTTCAGACTTATACAATTCTGAAGCGGCCGCATCCATTGCAAAACATATATCTTCTCCCGGAACATATCCGGCTTTTTTAACGGCCTCCGACAGCAGCTCAAGTGCTTCATATGCATCACTTACTTCCGGTGCAAAACCGCCTTCATCCCCTACTGCCGTTGAAAAATTCCGTTCGGCAAGCACAGTCTTAAGACTGTGATATACTTCCGTCCCGATTCGCAGTGCCTCCTTAAAGCAGCACGCTTTAACCGGCATAATCATGAATTCCTGAAAATCAAGGCAGTTGCCGGCATGTGCTCCTCCGTTAATAATGTTCATCATCGGAACAGGCATACACTGTCCGGCTATACCGCCCATATACCTGTATAGCGGTATTTTCAGACCTTCTGCCGCCGCATTGGCACATGCAACTGATACGGCAAGCATGGCATTGGCACCCAGCCGGCTTTTATTCTCCGTACCATCGGCTTTTATCATTGCAGAATCAATTCCGTATATGTCATCTGCATTCATTCCGGTTATGGTTTCTCTTATAACCGTATTTACGTTATTAACGGCATTTAAAACGCCTCTCCCCATGTATCTTCTTTTATCTCCGTCTCTCAGCTCATGTGCCTCAAAAGCACCTGTGGATGCTCCGCTCGGTGCAATGCCACGCCCTGCCGCACCGTTTTCCAGTACAACTTCTGCTTCCACCGTGGGATTGCCCCTTGAATCAAGCACTTCCATTCCTGTCACGGTTACGATTTTCAATCCATTCATGTCATCATCCTCCTACCTGCTTATTATTACCGCAAATAAGAAAAAAATAACTTTTTATGAATTAAAGCCTGTTACGTTATCAATTATTTCCCATACTTTATCAAGTCCCTGCTTTGTCTCTGCCGAAAAAGGCACAATTATTCCGTCTTCCGTCATACCGAGACCTTCTCTTACCGTTTTAACCTGTTTCTGTACCTGGCTTCTGTTGATTTTATCCAGCTTGGTTGCAATAATAACCGGTTCATATCCCTGAGAGTTTATCCACTCATACATAAGCCTGTCATTTTCAGACGGCTTATGTCTTATGTCTATGAGAAGAAATACCTGTTTAAGCATTTTCGACGTGTGAAGGTATTTTTCTATCATCTTACCCCACTTTGCCCTTATTTCCATTGCAGTTTTCGCATATCCGTAGCCCGGAAGATCCACACAGTAAAACACATCATTAATATTATAAAAATTAATTGTCTGTGTCTTACCCGGCTGTGACGACGTTTTTGCATACGATTTTCTGTTCATAAGTGCATTAATCAGTGAGGATTTTCCGACATTGGATTTTCCTGCAAAAGCCACCTCAGGCAGTACATTCTCCGGAAGTCTGCTGGTTATTCCGCATACGGTTTCAAGATTAACTTTTTTTATTACCATATGTGCCTCTCTCCTTTTATCTGAGTGCCGCTTTCACAACATCTTCCATTTTTTCAACATATATGATGTTAAGCTTCTCCGTTATCTCCTTCTCCATATCATCAACATCCCTTCGGTTTTTTTCAGGTACAAGCACGTTGCTCACTCCCGCACTTTTAGCGGCAAGAAGCTTTTCTTTCAATCCTCCTATCGGGAGAACCTTTCCGTGAAGGGTTATTTCACCCGTCATTGCTGTTTTATGACATATTTTTCTTCCCGTATATGCTGATATCATGGCAAGCGTCATTGTAATTCCGGCGGACGGTCCGTCTTTAGGAACTGCGCCCTCCGGTGCATGAATATGTATATCCTTTTTTTCAAAAATTTTACTGCTGATGCCATATCTGTCTGCACGTGAACGGATATATCCCAATGCCACCATTGCAGATTCCTTCATTACATCACCCAGCTGTCCCGTAAGGATTATCTCTCCTTTACCATCCATGAGGCATGCTTCAACATCCAGAACCGTTCCTCCCACGGCTGTCCACGCAAGCCCTCTTGCAAGTCCGGTCTCATCCTTAGTCAGCACGTCATCTTTATCATATTTTTCCGTACCAAGGTAATCTTTCAAAACTGATGCAGTGATTTTATGCTTTTCCGTTTCACCCTTCAGCTTCTTCCTTACCGTTTTTCTGCATATCGTTCCAATCATTCTTTCAAGCTCACGCACTCCGGCTTCAGCTGTATATTTTTCAATAATCGCATTGAGTGCACTCCGGCTGAAGGATATGTCTCCGGTGGTAAGACCTGTTTTTTTCATCTGTTTTTTTACAAGATATTTTTCGGCTATATGTAATTTTTCATTTCTTGTATAGCTGTTCAGTTCAATTATTTCCATACGGTCAAGAAGCGGCTTCGGTATCAGTGACACGTCATTTGCCGTTGCAACGAAGAAGCAGTTCGACAAATCAACCGGAATTTCCACATAGTGATCCCTGAATGCATTATTCTGGGCACCGTCAAGTATTTCGAGCAGTGCTGATGCGGTATCACCCCTGCTGTCATTTCCCACTTTATCTATCTCATCGAGCAGAATAAGCGGGTTACCTGTTCCTGCCTGTGTAAGTGCTTCCACTATTCTTCCCGGCATGGCACCGATGTATGTTTTTCTGTGTCCCCGTATCTCTGCTTCATCCCGTACTCCGCCAAGACAGATTCTTACATATTTTCTGTTAACGGCTTTTGCGATTGATGAGGCGACGGACGTTTTTCCCGTTCCCGGAGGTCCTGCAAGACATATTACCGGTGTTTCTCCATCCTTTTTTACCGTGTGTACCGCAAGGAAATCCAATATGCGTTCCTTGACCTTTTCGAGTCCGTAATGATCCCTGTCAAGAATCTTTTCCGCACGGACTATGTCCGTATTTTCTTCAGTACGGTTATTCCATGGCATTGCAAGAACCGTTTCAATGTATGATTTCACCACATATGCTTCTGATGAGTTGTCCGGTATGCTCTCATAATTGCGTATTTCCCTGCGGAGTTTTTCTTTTACATAATCCGGGGCATCAAGCTCCACGGTTTTTTTCTTCAGTTCTTCAACATCCTCGTCAAAGGTTTCTTCCCCGAGTTCTTCTTTTATGAATTTAAGCTGTTCTTTCAGAATGTAATCTTTGCGGTTTTTTTCAACACGTTCCCTCATATGCTCTGCAAGTTCGGTTTTAATTTCCGCAGTCTGCATCTCATTGCATATAAGCTCCGTAAGATAATCAAATTTTTCCTTCAGAGTTCCTGCTGCAAGAATGTCATGGCGCATTAACGGATTTTCGGTACATTCCGCCGCACACCGGTATATAAGCTCATATATGTCATTTACGGCTTTCAGGCGCGGAATGGTCTCATCGGCTTTCTTATCCATATGCAGATAATAATCCTGCATGAGATCTATAAGAATATCCGACATGGCATATTTTTCCCTCTCCGTCAGCGTGCCGTCATTTTCCTCGCCTGCTTCAACATCTGCGGTAAGACCATTTTTTCCGTTTTCAAAGGTCAGTCTTCTTCCTCTTGCCTTGCCTTCAACGGTTACCCTTGCCCTGCCCTCAAGCTTGATAACCTGCTTTATTACCGATATTGTTCCGTATTCCGACACTTCATCCTCCGTCGGCACCATAATGTCTACGGATTTCTGTGTGGCAAGAAAAATCGTCTGTCCGTTTTTCATTGCATGCTCTATGCTTTGAATTGATTTTTTCCTGCTTACTTCAAAATGAATGACCATATGTGGCAGTATGGTCATTCCTCTGAGAGCAATAAGGGGTAAATTATTTACCTGTTTACTCATGCGTTCTCTCCAATATTCTTCAATGTCTGCGTTACCGGTTTAACTTCTCTTTTTTCGATAACCGGAGATGCATTATTCTCTATCGTGTCAAGTGTTACGATACACTTTGATATGGTATCATCCGATGGTATTCTGTACATTACGTCCATCATTGATTTTTCCATGATTGACCTTAATCCTCTTGCCCCGGTCTTACGTTCAAGACTCTTCTTTGCTATTGCACGGACGGCATCATCCGTAACCTCAAGCTCAACCTCATCATATTCAAAGAGCTTTCTGTACTGTTTTACAAGAGCATTCTTCGGTTGCGTAAGTATGTTAACAAGTGCATCCTCATCCAGCATGTCAAGCGCCACCGTTACCGGTATTCTTCCCACGAACTCAGGTATAAGTCCGAATTTTACGAGATCCTGAGGAAGTACCTTTTCAAACAGTTCACCTATGGGTGCTTCATTTTTTTCCGTGATTACGGAATTGAATCCTATGGCCTTCTGATCCATACGGTTCTCGATTATTTTCTCAAGTCCGTCAAACGCTCCTCCGCATATAAACAGAATGTTGGTTGTATCTATCGGTATAAGCTCCTGCTGCGGATGTTTGCGTCCTCCCTGAGGCGGAACGGAAGCCACCGTTCCTTCAAGAATTTTAAGCAGTGCCTGCTGTACGCCTTCACCGGATACATCTCTTGTTATTGATACATTTTCGGATTTTTTTGTTATTTTGTCTATTTCATCTATATATACAATTCCTTTGCTTGCTCTTTCGATGTCATAATCTGCTGCCTGTATAAGCTTAAGAAGTATATTTTCCACGTCTTCTCCGACATATCCCGCTTCTGTAAGCGTGGTTGCGTCGGCTATCGCAAACGGTACGTTAAGAATTTTTGCAAGTGTCTGTGCAAGATAGGTTTTTCCGGAACCTGTAGGTCCGAGCATAAGAATATTGCTTTTCTGCAGTTCTATATCACCATCAGATACGTCATTTGAAAGTATTCTTTTGTAGTGATTGTACACCGATACGGCAAGCACCTTCTTAGCTTCATCCTGCCCTACAACGTATTCGTCCAGCAGACTCTTAATCTGCATCGGTTTCAGAAGATTGATGTCATCAATCATGCCCGGCATACCGGGTACACCATATTCTTCGTCAAACTCTTCATCTATTATCTCCGAACATACTTCTATACATTCGTCACATATATATACTCCGTTGGGTCCGGCAATTAATCTCTTTACCTGATTCTGATTCTTTCTACAAAAAGAACATGAGCATATTTCTTCGTCTTTTCTTCCTGCCATTTGTACCATCCTCCATACAATATTAACTAACTCCCGCCACATTAGGCGGGAGTTCCCTGATACTATTTTCTGCTGTCAATGATACTGTCAATAAGACCGTATTCAAGTGCTTCCTGTGCCGTCATATAATTATCCCTGTCGGTATCTTTCTCGATAACATCTATCGGTTTTCCCGTATTGGCGGCCAAAATTTCGTTAAGTCTGGCTTTCGTTTTAAGAATCTGGTCTGCCACGATTTTCATGTCAGATGCCATACCTCTTGAGCCTCCGCTCGGCTGGTGAATCATTATTTCCGCATTAGGAAGCGCATAACGCTTGCCTTTTGTTCCTCCCGACAGAAGGAAAGCCCCCATGCTGGCTGCCAGTCCGATACAGATTGTGGATACATCACTTTTAATATAATTCATGGTATCGTAAATAGCCATTCCTGCAGTCACCGAACCGCCCGGACTGTTGATATACAGCTGTATGTCTTTGCCCGGATCTTCAGCTTCAAGAAAAAGAAGCTGTGCCACAACTATATTGGCTGATACATCAGTTACCTCTTCTCCAAGGAAAATAATTCTGTCTTTAAGAAGTCTTGAATAAATGTCATATGACCTTTCTCCACGGCTTGTCTGTTCAATTACATAAGGTATCATACTCATAATAAGCAACCTCCCGGTTATTGATTATTCTGCCTGTTCAGCCTGTTTTCCGGCTGCCTTCTCCACTGCCTTGGAACCGATAAGTTCTACTGCCTTCTGTACTGCAAGATCCTGTCTTATCTGTTCTTTTTCGGCATCACCGATAAATTCTTTAACTTTCTCAACTTCCATACGGTATGACGCTGCCATTTTCTCAATTTCAGCATCAACTTCCGAATCCTCTGCCTGTATATTCTCAGCCTTAACCACTGCTTCAAGTACAAGTCCGTTCTTGATTCTCTTAAGTGCTTCCGGTCTCATTGATTCCATAAACTGTTCCGGCGAACCGCCTACATACTTGATGTACTGTTCTATTGAAAGACCCTGTGCCTGAAGTCTCTGTGCAAAGTCTTCAACCATTCTGTTAACCTGCGTCTTAACCATAAGCTCCGGGATGTCCATGGATGCTGCTTCAACTGCTGCTTCAACCGCTTTCATTTCCTTCTCTTTTATGGCTGCTTCTTTCTTCTTTTCGGTAAGATTCTTCTTAATGTCAGCCTTATAATCTGCAAGAGTATCAAATTCTGATACATCCTGTGCAAATTCATCATCTAACTTAGGAAGCTCTCTTGTCTTGATTTCCTTAACGGTTACCTTGAACATTGCAGGCCTGCCTGCAAGATTTTCAGCATGATAATCTTCAGGGAATGTAACATTGACTTCCACTTCCGCACCGACCTTAGCCCCGATTAACTGTTCTTCAAATGTGTCAATAAACGAATGTGAACCTATCGTTAATGCATAATCTGTACCCTTGCCGCCTTCAAAAGGTTCTCCATCCACAAATCCTTCAAAATCAATGACTGTCTGATCTTTATCCTTAACACCTCTTGTCGTAACTTCAACAAGACGTGAATTCTGCTCTCTGACTTTTTCAAGCTCAGCCTTAACTTCATCAGCCGTCACCTTTGTATCCATCTTCTCAACTTCTACTCCAAGATACTTACCAAGTGTTACCTCAGGCTTAACAGCAACAGATGCCGTAAAGATAAAATCCTTGCCCTTTTCAACCTGTGTAACGTCTATTTCAGGCTGTGAAACTATGTCAAGCTTACTTTCCTCAGCAGCTTCTGCATATGCAGAAGGAATGGCATCATTAGCCGCATCCTCGTAAAATATTCCTGCACCGTACATTTTCTCTATCATTGCACGCGGAACCTTGCCTTTTCTAAAGCCCGGCACACTGATTTTGTTCTTATTCTTCATATAAGCGTTCTGAAGTGATTTCTCAAATTCTTCAGCCGGTACCGTAATGGTAAGCTTCGCCATGTTCTTTTCTAAATTTTCGACTGTAAAACTCATTTTACCAATTTCCTCCTTAAATAAACGGCTCGTTGTCATGTCGCACAGCGGATATTATATCACATGGATTATTTTTTTGCAATTAAAAATATGATGTGCTAAAATATGTGCAGTTATTATCGGAGGTAAATCATGTCATTAATAGAAATACAGTCAGTATCCAAGCATTACGGAAAGAAAAAAATACTAAATGATATATCGTTTTCCGGCAGTCGCGGGGACTGTATCGGAATAATCGGTTCCAACGGCTGCGGCAAATCAACACTGCTCAAGATACTTGCCGGTGCATTAAAGCCGTCCGGAGGCAGAATCATGTATTCCGGACACAATCCGCTGTCGGACAGCAAATATTTTTCACGGCATACCGGATATGTTCCGCAGGACAATCCGCTGTTTGGCAGCCTTACGGTGCTTGACAATCTGCGTTTGTGGTATTGTGACAGCAGCCACAGTCTTAAAGATGACATCTCAGGCGGTCTCATAAAAGAATATGGTCTTGACGGATGTCTTCGTGAAAAAGCCGGGCATCTGTCCGGCGGCATGAAAAAAAGGCTCAGTATCGTATGTGCACTCGCAAAGGACCCTGAAATACTCATCCTTGATGAGCCCGGTGCCTCCCTTGACATTCTTGCCAAAAATGACATCCGTAATTACATTAAAAAATATATGTCGGACGGCGGTACAGTTATAATCGCAAGTCATGAGGAAACCGAGCTGTCCGTATGTAACAGGCTTCTCTATATGAAGGACGGCATACTCACGGAAGCAGAACCCGGAACGTCACTGTCTTCAATAATGGAAAGGATGGTAAATACCGATGGTTAAAAAGCACCTGCTTTTCCTGTTTTTCCAGATTAAGGCATCCGTTTCCTATATCCCCCGCTTTATCATATGCAGCATAATTCTTGCGGTCACGGCCGGTGCAGTGGGGATATGCGGCACGAAACTGATGAATGAGGACAGCTCCGGCGTACATGTAAATGTTGCCGTCGTCCTGCCTGAAAACGATACACTTTTACATCTTGCATTCAAAATATATGCTGCAATGGACAGCATGAGCAGCATTGCCTCTTTCAAAACAGTTGCAGGCAGTGATGAAGCCCTGACCATGGTATCTGACGGTACGGTTTCCGCAGCAGTAATTCTTCCTGAAGGATTTCTGGATGCAATAATCGAAGGAACACCTGTCAATCCGCATATTATACTGCCGTCAGATGCCGGTATTGAGACGCTGATTTTCTCATCAATACTTGATGCCGGTTCACGTTCACTCGCATACAGTCAGGCTGTCACACGCGCCCTTGCGGATTTGGTTGAAAATCACGACATGGGTCCTGTTGTTCTTGCCGAGTCTGCAGCTTATTCATCTGATCTGACCACACATTATTCCATGGCAAGAACCGAATTTTATGATGTTATCCGGCTGTCTGCAACCGGAGAGGCCTCAAGCACGGATTATTATTTTGCAACCGCCGTGGTTTTGCTGATGCTTTTATCCGGTATGTCCGTAACAGGAATTTTTACCGTACGTGCTTCAAAAATTAACGGCATATCCGACACATATACCTGCTTTTGCCAATACACCGCCGCCTCACTTCTGTTTATCGTCCTGTTCGGAGCAATAACACTTATCGGAGGAAGGTTAACCGTCGGGGCGTCGTTTGCCGTTTCATTTAACGGTATACTGTCATTTTTGATAATGACTCTTTCCGTAACGGCATTTACGGCTTTTTTGTGCACTGCCGCAGACAGTGGGTTAATAAGCACCCTGCTCATCTTTCTTTCGGCAGTCATAATGATATACGCCTGCGGAAGAATAATGCCTGCGGTTTTTCTCCCGGAAACGATTGCAGGAATAGGCTCTTATCTTCCGGTGAAACACTGGTGCACTCTCTGTGAATCAGCGCTTTACGGCAGGATATACCTCCCGTCAGCCGTTTATTCCGTGGTATCCGGAATAATATTTTTATCAACGTCGATGGGCATATTCCATTTAAAAGGGAGGTCAGCTTAAATGAAAAAATTCGTTACATGGTTTTTTATACTGTTAAAACGCCAGCTGAAAAATCCGTTTTTTATATCCCTGTTAATTATTTTTCCTGTTATGCTGACGGCAATAAGCCGTATTACGGAAAAAGACACATCATCCCGGTATATTGCAGGGATTTACATAGAGAATAATTCTGATGAAGTATTTGCAAATCTTATTGCTGATGCCCTTACGGAAACAGACGGTACAATAAAATTTGTGAGATATGATGATGCCGCATCCATGAAAGATGACATCATAAGCGAAAAACTTATATGCGGATATATCATTCCGGATAATCTTCCAAAACGGCTGAAGCAGCTTGATATTTCAAACTGTATAACGGTTTTGACACTTCCCGCCTCTGCCCTTCAGTCATCAGTTAATGAAATGGTATATGCCGAGCTTATTAAATTTCACGGATATAATATTCTTGAAAATTACATAAATGTTTCGCAGAACCTGCCCGAAGGTGACTATAAGGATGAACTGTTCGGATATTATGATAAATATGTATACAGTGAAAAGCTTCTTAACATTACATATGACCTGTGTGATGCTGACGGTAACATAAATGAAGGTACAATATCCACATCCTTCACCTTCCCCGTAAGAGGCTTTCTGTCAATAATGATTTTTCTCTCCGGTATGTCAGGCTGCATACTGTGGCAGAGAGATAATGAAAAAGGTACATTCCTTACGCTTAACGGGAACTTTCGTACAATGACAAAATTATCATATATTATTGTTCCCACGGTAATTTTTTCCGCTGCATCCATATTAACCCTGTATGTCACAGGTAACGGACTTTCGCCGGCGAAGGAATTTACATCGATTATGTTATACATTCTCATGATTGCAATATTCGGATTTATTCTGATAAAAATAACGGTAAAGAGTCGCTTTACGGAAATTTTTATTCCCATACTGATTGTATGCTGCATAGTATTCTGTCCGGTTTTTATTGATATGGGATTATATTTTGCTCCTGCAAAATATATCAGACTGTTTCTTCTTCCTTATCATTACATTAATATGTTCGGCTGAAAAAGCTGCCGCTTTATCCGTTCGCGGATAAAGCGGCAGCTTCTGCGTGTGTCCTATTACTTAGACATCTGCTCTTCCTGTTTTCTAATCATCTTTCTGACCATTTCGCCGCCGACTGAACCGGCTTCCTTTGATGTTAAATCACCGTTGTAGCCTTCCTTAAGATTAACACCTAATTCATTGGCAACTTCCATTTTAAACTTGTCCATTGCTCCCTTTGCTTCGGGAACACTTGTCTTATTACCGGACTTATTCATGTTATTTACCTCCACACATAAATTTTTCTATCTATACAACAGCTGTCTGTTGTATTCTTATTATGTGTGTCATTACAATAAATATTATGACAAGTTTTTCCTTTTATTTTATAAATTGAATCGATTTCCCGATTTTTACGGATGTATCCCTGTCAGTAAGCTGTTCAAGCAGTGCAAGGCCGAATTCTGTTGCGGTTCCCATGCCCTTTGAAGTTATTATGTTACCGTCGGTCTCTACTGCTTCTCCCGTATATACGGCTCCATTAAGCTCTTTTTCAAATCCCGGATAGCAGGTTGCCTTTTTTCCCTGCAGAAATCCGTACGCACCAAGAATTGATGGTGCCGCACATATCGCCGCAAGAATTTTTCCTGCATCATAATATTCCTGCATTACTTTTTTTAGTCCTTCATACTTCCTCAGGTTAGGCGTTCCCGGTATTCCTCCAGGCAGAATTATTGCGTCACCGTCGGAAAAATCACATTCTTCAAAAAGTCTGTCTGCCTTTACGGTAATCTTCTGTCCTGATGTCACTTCACGGATGTCGGATACAGACACGGTAACCGTTTCCGTTCCTCCCCTTCTTAAAATATCCGCCACGCACAATGCTTCGACGGTTTCAAATCCGTCGGCAAGAAATAAATATGCCTTCATTGTCACCCTTCCTTCTGTTTCGTATCAAGTATGCTGTATGTGCTGCCGTTAAGTCTGCAGCTGATTATTTTTGTCAAATCAATATTTTTTACGCTTCCAAAGATATTGGCTTCCACAGCCGGATTTTCTTCGGACAGTTCTTTAATAAGCTGCTTCACCCTGTATCTCTTCGTATCTTCATGTCCGTCCGTGCTTTTTATGCCGCAGGAGCATTTCACGTAATCAAGGCCCGTATCACGGCTCCAGTCCGTTATATGTTTTTCCTTAATATGATACATCGGTCTTATAAGCTTCATTCCTTCAACATTCCGACTGTCCACTACCGGAAGCATCGTCTGAATCTGCGACCCGTACAGCATTCCCATGAGTATTGTTTCTATAACATCATTGTAATGATGACCCAAGGCTATTTTGTTGCATCCTAACTCCCGTGCCCTGCGGTAGAGATATCCTCTTCTCATCCTTGAGCATATAAAACACGGGTTTCCTCCTGAGTGTACAACATTTTCAAATACATCCGTATCAAAAATTTTAAGCGGTATGTCAAGTTCCCGTGCCGTTTTCTGCACATGCTCTTTATCTTCTGCTTTGTAGCCCGGATTCATCATTATATATTCTGCCGTTATGTCATACATTTTATATTTCTGTGTCATCTGTATGAGCTTGGCAAGAAGCATTGAATCCTTCCCGCCCGATATGCATACGGCAATTCTGTCACCATCATTTATAAGCTTATATTCAGCTGATGCCTCTATGTATTTTCTCCATATACCGTGGGAATACTTTCCCGATATCAGCCGTTCCGTATCTGCCGCCGTCATATGTATTTCTGAAGGTATTCGCTTTCATCATAATTGGTAAAATCACAGTACCAGAAAAATTTGTCAAAATGACCTTCCTGACTGTTACGGATTTTTAACCTGCAATATCCTTTTTTTCTTACAATTTCTTCAACTTCCGTAAGCATAAGGGAGCCGTTGCCTTTTCTTCTGTCCTTCTTGTCAATATACATATCACGGATTTCAAGTGTCTCTCCCGAAGCTTCCATGAAAATATATCCGTACAGTATTCCGTATCCGTCTGACAAAACATATGAATTATTAATGCATTTCTCATATTCCGTCACGATATTTTCTTCGGATTCGCCCCTCATTCTTGCCACATCCTCTGCATCCTCCCTGACAAATGCCCTTACATGAAGCTCATCATCCATGACAAAATCAACCTTGTCCGCAACCATATTCTTGTACACTTCATAATATGTATGACGGCGTTCTTCTCTCGTAAACCAGCTTATCTCACTGATAAGCTCCTTGTCCTCAACTATAAGGTTTACAATCGCGTCCGAGTAATTGGTTCCTGCTCCCTCTATAAGTTCATTGAGAACAACTTCAAAAGATTTTGCTTTGGCATAATTTCTTCCGAGTATATCTGTTGCCGCATCAATACAGTCACATATCTTGATAATGTCAATTACAATCCTCTTATCCGACATTGTATTGTCAAAACCTATCGGATATCCGAAATTTCCATTATAGGATTTATGATGGCCGAGTGCTATATCCCTGTATTCGGCTGTTGCCGGAATCATTTCAAGTATGTCGGCGCCCTCTTCAGGATGTTCCTTGATAATTGCAAATTCCGCATCAGATATTCTTCTTGACTGGAGGTTAATTATGTCTGCACATCTTATTTTACCCATGTCATGAATTTTGGCTGCATTACTTACAAAACGTATAATTTCGTCTGAATGATTTATTACATCCTTAACATTCTCCGTTCCGCACTGTCCGATGAACAGCTCCGGAACCTTTTTAAGGAACTTCCTTGTCATGAGCTCAGACAGCTTGCTTACCATCTCGCTGTGGATAACCGTAACTACCTGTCTGTTAAGGAATATCTTCTCTATCACCCTTATGACATCATTAATATCATATGTATATCTGAATATTTTCCTGACATAAATATCTATCATATAATCCACAAGATAGTCTCCGCTGACTACCGGGAGAAAATTGTAATACCTCTCTATTTCATCAAGATACATATTCTTACGGTTAATTGATATCATTTCCGGAATGAGATTATTAACATATGTATATGAGTGATTCATGTAAAACAGCTTGTTAATGTTAAAATCCGCATCAAGCGTCTCATCATTAAATATATCCATGAAGTCAGATTTTCCATATGAAAAAATCTTTTCGTTTTCATGCTCATAATAATATTTCAGTCTGATAAGCTCATTGTACTCTTCCTCTGATATTATTCCCATTATCTTCTGATATTTGTGATAGGTAACATAAATGTTATTATTGACCTTCAGCTCATCACCCTCATATTCGCTGTACTGAAGATCATATTCAAGCTTTATTCCCTCAATCAGTTCCGGAAGAATCTTCTCTCCCCTGTCAAACCATCTGTCAATGGCGATACACGGAAGTGAATGAAGTATGTTAACAATAGCCCTTTTTCTGATATTATCCATGTGATCAACAATATTATCCCTGCCGACCCATATATCAAGTGCCTTCTTCTGGCAGCTCAATACCTCCTGCTGCGTTATGTTATCATCACATATGGCAGCCAGGAGGCTGTAATAATAACAGCACATGATCCAGAATCTTCTCCACTCTTCTGTACATTCCTGCGGTCTGTCATATATTCCGACTGCATTTTCAAAACATTCTCTTGCCCTTGCATATTCGTGAATTTCCAATAATTGAAGACCCATATAAAAATGGCAGTCAAAAAGTCTGTACTCAGGTCCGTTAATCTCATAATATTCCGTCAGAACATTGAGTACCGCCACTACCATCTGATAATCCCTGTATCCCTCAGACATAAAAAAATCAATGTGCGTAATAATCTTATCGGCAAGCTCTTTATTAAGGCTGTCCACCGTTATGCTGAGCAGCTCCTTCAGATGCTTCTCGTTGCCCTCATAAAGCTCTCGTATCGTGGTAGATTTTTCCCTTAAAAGCTCCGTCCACTTGTCATAAGAATAAGCACATTTTAAAAGTCTGTTTTCAATACGTTTTATTACGCTTATACTCTTTTTGTAATAATTGTAGTAGTATTCCACATCAATAACATTCATCGCTTTACATCCTTGTAAAAAAATCAGTATGGCTATTACTATTTTACCATACTGATGTGTCTTTTGTATATTATTTTTTGTACTTTTATGAATTTTGTCCTGTATCTGAAAGCAGATATTCCATAACTTTCATTTCCCTTATTATCCATGGACAGTGCTCCGTATCCGCCATATGACGGTTTCCGTTCAATGCCTCCGAAAGCTCCGTCCATACTGCTTCATATTCATCCGGCTCACGTTCTCCAGCTTTCCCGTCGGTTTCACATATATAATAATAAGATGTCATGACAAGTATGTCCTCTGTGCCGACGGTTCTTTTTTCCGTTGTGATTCCACAAAACCTTACCGATTCGGGATTGATGCTGTATCCCGTCTCTTCCGCAACTTCCCTTTTCAGGGTATCCGTAAGTGTCTCTCCCTGCTCCGTTCCTCCGCCGGGGAATTTGTAATCCCCAAACTTTCCGCGCACCATAAGATACTTGCCTTCCCTGCGTATTATGCCTCTTGCTGCCGTTCTTCCCCGAAAAGCATCTGCTGACGTATATTCTCCAAGGTCAATCTCTATATTCAATCCAAAACACCTCTCTCACGCCCGTCGTCAGACATGAATTATTTCATTAAGGAGGTAAGTCTTGTCAAGGTTCCCTCTTACCCTTATTCTTCCGGTGTTGTCCGCTTCTTCCACATCAAGCCTGCCTCTTGCAATATCAAGGATGACATCTGCCGATGTTGTAATTATTGCATCACGGTCATAATATTCATAGGGCTCTACATATATTCTGTCCTTGCGTATCTCAATATAGAATGCGCCCTCCGCTTCACCTCTTATGTCTACCTCAATCGCCACATGTTCATGTATGCCGCTGATGTCCACTGAAGTATATGCTTCTCTTACTTCCCGTACAAGTTCTTCAAATGTCATATTAATCCCTCCGTTCCCACAGTCCTCTGATGATTTCATTATACCATATATGACAAAAGATGACACACAATTTTATAAAAAAATGCGGATAACAGGAGTCGAACCTGCACGCTTGCGCACCAGAACCTAAATCTGGCGTGTCTGCCAATTCCACC
>CAYONC010000002.1:0-187679 GCA_964405265.1 uncultured Butyrivibrio sp. | reverse complement strand
AAAAAATATAAAAAACTATTGCATTTTTTATGTTTTTTGCATATACTAAATGTAACAGAGTTGCCCGAAGTCTTTTGGACATTGGGGACCAGGCTGAGACTTGTGCTCAGCTTTTTTACGTTAAGGAGAGATTTTATGGATTTGAAAAAACCATTGACCTTTGATGAACAGTTGGATAAGTTGATTGCACATGGGATGGTTATTTCTGATAGAGAAAAAGCCAAAGATATTTTGAAAAAAATAAATTATTACCGATTTACTGGTTATGCTTTGCAATTTAGGAAAGAACCTTCCGGTAGCGATTACATAGAAGGGACTACATTTGAAACGGTGTATCATCTTTATAAAGTGGATGAAATATTACGTGACACATTTCGTCGGTATATTGAAAAAGCAGAGGTATATTATAGAACGCAGATAGCCTATGGATTTTCAATTGCAAAATGTGCTGAGGCACCTTATGATCAACATTATGATGAAAGTAATTTTTATAATAAAAAGGGTTATAAGGAAGTGATGGAAACCTTTGGCAGGGAGCAAAACTATTATAAGGATAGCTTGATAGTGAAGCATCACAAAACAAAGTATTCCAGTAAAATGCCACTGTGGGTTATTGTGGAATTGATGTCTTTTTCTAATATGTCCAAATTATACAGTTCTATGTATTATTCGGAAAAAGATGCTATAGCCAGTATGATTGGAGTAGGTAAGGATACATTAGAAAACCATCTGCATTGCCTGTCTGTATTACGAAATAAATGTGCTCATGCGGCTAGGATGTATAATACAGACTTTAATCCTCCGGCAAAGTTTACAACCACCTTTTTAAGAAAACATCCGGAAATAAAAAATAATTCATTATTTGCGTATACACTGGTTCTGCTAAAAAGACTTCCTGATGAAAGTAGTAAAAATTCCTTGATCCAAACAGTGGAAACTGTGATAGATGAGTATAGGGATGACATTGATTTGAATCTGATTGGATTTCCGGAAAATTATTTGGAAATTATGGAAAATAATTTGTGAGAAACATGATTATTACATAATACAAGAACTTTAAAAGCCATAATTAATAGTAGAAGTGACTATTGATTATGGTTTTGTTTTGTGTTTTTTCTGTGCAGAAATGTATTGCAAATGTTGCACATAAATGATATTGTTTTTGCAGGAGGATAAGTGTATGAACAAAACAATTTCAATGAGTATTAGGGTTAGTGAGGAAGAACTTGAGAAGCTTAAGCAGGCCGCTAGGCTTGAAGCATATGCTTCTTATAGTGAGTTTATTCGACGAACTGCATTAATTGAAGCTGAGAAGGTAATAAAGAATAAAAATGTAGAAGAGGTAAACAATGATAAATAAGAAGAACTTAACGGATATGTTGGAATATTTAGATTTTATAAAAAAGGGAAATAGTTATGTTAAATACTATGGAATATTGATGATCCCTTTTTCAAGTAAGGTGGATGTTTACAGAGTGTGGAGTGCCGAGGAAATGTGGCACTCCTTTCTTCTGCAAGCATAAATATTGATTTCAATATACTGCAATAGCAGGTATAATGGGAAGTGATATTTGAGGATACAAAAAAATCAATTTTTTTTGGTCTGGGGTTGACACGAGCAGGCCGTGCACTGCCGAATAAACTTGCTCAGGATAAGATCTATGATTTATGCAAAGAGCAGAATGTTCCGGTATATGATATGGTTATAGAGAAAATAAAAACTGCCGCAAATAGTCTTAATCTGGAGCCGGGACGAGTGTTGTTATATCATGGTTCAAAGTCTGGAATTGAAGGAAAGATTGCACCTAAGAGCCGCAAGCAGTGTGACTTTGGAGCAGGATTTTATATGGGAACGGAACCAAGCCAGGCACTTACGCTTATCTGTGATTATGAAAATGCGAGATTCTATATGGTATCTATATCAGTAGAAGATCTTGCTGTATTAGATGTTCCAGCGGATTTAGAATGGGCAATGATTGTGGCATACCACAGAGGACGCATGGAAAAAATAAAAGGTACTCCTCTTTATCGTAAGTACCAGGAAATAACAAAGAATAAGGATCTGGTTATCGGCAGTATTGCGAATGACAGAATGTTTTTTGTGATTGATAACTTCTTTGTTGGAAATATCACAGATGCAGCACTGGTCAATAGTTTATCTGCATTAGAACTTGGTAAACAGTATGTTGCCGTGACTGGGAAGGGCTGCGATGCGGTACGGATAGAAAAAGAAATTCCAATTTCGTACTTGGAAAAACTTTTTTTGAAAGAAATATCAGCGGCAAATCGAGTAAAAGGATCCTCATTGGCAAATGATATTTGTAAGAATTATCGTAGAGAAGGTTTGTTCTTTGATGAGATTTTGGACCAGGCAGCGAAAGGTGGCATATCATGAATGAATTAGAATTAAAATTGTGTGATATTCAAGGCAGATTGTTTGAGCTTTCTGCAAACAGGCAATTGGGAAGTGCAGCCTTTATAAAGACATTCATGAATTCAGAAACAGCGAAGGCTTTGGATTCCACGTATAACCGGATGCAGTGGGCAGGAGAAGAATATCTGCTGGAAGAAGTTGTTGAGGCAGCAGGAGAAAAGCTAAATGAAAATGGTGAGGTGTATTCCAAAGATGTGATTTACTGGATCGGATACATCTATAGATACTGGCATTATTATACGGAAGAATCCAGCAAAGCCATTTATAAGCAGGCACCGGTGGAGACAATGAAGCGAAATTATTTGATGTTTCATACGATGGCTCCGGAAGTGGCGATTGAGGATTTGAAGGAGATTTATGGGCAGAAGAATAAGGTGGAAATGAGGAACAGAAGATGATAAAAGATAATATAACTGAACTTCAAAGTGGTTTTAACACGGCATTTATCAATAGTGCTTTTAACTCTAATTTAGCATACAGACCGCAGCTTGTATATAATGACAGTAAGAATGGACAGAAAGTGTTTTCTGCCTTGGAAGAGGAATTACTTAGATGCGACAGCTTTGCGATTAGTGTGGCATTTATTACAAGAGGCGGTATTACTCCGCTTTTACAGACTTTACAGGAATTGGAACGGAGAGGTGTGCCGGGCAGAATAATGACTACGGATTATCTTTGCTTTAGTGATCCGATAGCATTAGATACAATCGCCGGTCTCTCAAACATTGAACTTCGTATGTATCAGACGGAACGTGCAGGAAACGGATTCCACACTAAGGGATATATCTTTCAAAAAAGTGAAGAATACCGTTTCATTATTGGAAGCTCCAATTTGACTCAGGATGCATTGACGCGAAATATGGAGTGGAATACAAAACTTGTGTCAATAAATAAAGGAGAAATGGTAAGCACTGTTTTGGGTGAATTCGAGAAGCTTTGGAATGCAACGGAATACACAAAACCTTATATGGAGTTTATTGGGGAATACCGAAAAAAGTATGAAGAAAAGCAACTGTTTGATAAAATGGTTGCAGAACAAAGAAAAATTGCAAAAAGTGAAAACCTTCCATCGGTTGAAACATATAAATTGCAGCCTAACTCCATGCAAATGGCATTTATATATAATTTGCTGCAATTAAGAAATAAAGGTGTGGACAAAGCATTGCTGATTTCTGCTACGGGTACAGGTAAAACCTATGCATCTGCCTTTGCAATGAGAGAATTGGGCTTCAAAAGGGTTCTGTTTTTGGTGCATAGAAATCAAATTGCACAACAGGCGAAGGTGTCTTTTGAGAGAGTATTCGGAAGCAGAGTTAAGACAGGCTTAGTCTCCGGAATTAAGCATGAATATGAAGCAGATTTTGTATTTGCAACAGTCCAGACATTGAGCAGGCAAGAGAGTCTGGAGAGATTTCCAAGAGATTACTTTGATGCATGTATCTATGATGAGGCACATCATACCAGTGCCGGAAGTTATAAAAGAGTGATGGATTACTTCAAGCCGAAGTTTACGTTGGGAATGACGGCAACACCGGACAAGCGTGATGACAATATAGAGAGCAATATTTATGAAATTTTTGATCACAATATTGCTTACGAGATTCGTTTGCAGCAAGCTATGGATGAGGATTTGCTATGTCCATTCCACTATTTTGGAATTACGGATTTGTCGATGATTTCGGATGAGGAAAATTCTAAGGAGGAACAGACGGAAAATTTCAGATATTTAACAAGCGATGAACGTGTTAAATATGTTATGGAGCAGGCGGCGTATTTTGGATATTCCGGTGATAGAGTGAAAGGATTGATTTTTTGCAGCAGAATAGATGAAGCCAGAGAATTATCCGGAAAGTTTAATGAGCAAGGCTTAAGAACTGTTGCATTAAGTGGTGCTGATTCAGAAGAAATAAGGACAGAGGCGGTTGAGCGTTTGACAATGGATGCCAGATCTGAGACAGACGACTATTTGGATTATATTATTACCGTGGATATATTTTCGGAAGGTACAGATATTGTTGAAGTAAATCAGGTTATTATGCTTCGTCCTACACAGTCTCCAATTGTATTTATTCAGCAGTTGGGGCGTGGACTTAGAAAATCGGCAGAGAAGGAATATGTGGTTATTCTTGATTTTATCGGCAATTATAAGAATAACTTTATGATTCCGATTGCACTATCGGGGGATCGCAGTTATAACAAGGACAACATCAGAAGATATTTGATGGAAGGCGGCAGAGTAATTCCGGGGGCGAGTACGATTCATTTTGATGAAATTAGTAGAAAACGTATATTTGCAGCAGTGGATAATGCTAATTTCAGCGATATCAGGCTCATTAAAGAAAACTATACCAATCTGAAAAATAAGCTGGGCAGAATTCCAAGGTTAAGAGATTTTGATGATTATGGAGAGATGGATGTCTTACGGATTTTTGATAATAATAGCCTGGGAAGCTATTATAAATTTCTCGTAAAATATGAAAAAGAGTATGAGCTTAGATTAGCACCTGAGGAAGAAAAAGTGATTGAATTTGTTTCCAAAAAGCTTGCCGGTGGTAAACGAATTCAAGAGTTACGACTTTTTAAAAGAATGCTTGTATATGCACATAGATTAGAACTGTTTGCCGGATTACAAAAAGAACTTAGAATGGATTATGGTATCCAAATGAGTGAAGAACAGAAGGATAACATTGTAAATATTATGACAAATGAGTTCACGGCAGGAGCGGGCAGGAATACATACGCAGAGTGTATTTTTATTGAAAAAGACGGTGGAACGGATTATCATGTTTCAAAATCATTTGAGAAGATGCTTGCTAATAGAGATTTTCGCGACATTTTGAATGAACTCATTGAATTTGGCATCAGCCGCTATGAACGTGATTTTTCCAATACATACAAGGGGACAGATTTTGTGTTATATCAGAAGTATACCTACGAGGATGTGTGTCGATTGCTTAACTGGGAAACGAATGAAGTTCCGTTAAATATTGGCGGATATAAGTATGATAAAAAGACAAAAACGTTTCCGGTGTTTATTAACTATGATAAGTCAGAGAATATTAGTGATTTTATTAAATATGAAGACCATTTCACAAGCAACAGCAGCCTGATTGCAATATCTAAGTCAGGAAGAAACATTGCGTCAGAGGATGTACAAAACTTTTTGCATGCATCTGAAAGAGGAATTCAAGTTCATTTGTTTGTACGCAAGAACAAGGATGATAAGATTTCCAAAGAGTTTTATTATCTGGGATATATGCAGGCAAGCGGTAAGGTGAAAGAATTCATTATGCCAAATACAGACAGGACGGCAGTTGAGATTGAATGGCTGCTGGATGTACCGGTACGAGAAGATTTATATGAATATATTGTAAATGAATAAGAGGCAAAATGCTCTGTCTGCATAAGCAGATGAAATTTCTGCCTCCAATAACAGGAGGACTACATGAAAACAATACGGGTAGTGGCAGCGATTATTAAAGCAACAGATGAAAAGGGAGAACCTATTATTTTTGCAACACAAAGAGGTTACGGAGAGTTTAAAGACGGTTGGGAATTCCCGGGCGGAAAGATTGAGGAGAGTGAAACTCCACAGGAGGCTCTTGTGCGGGAGATAAAGGAAGAACTTGATATTGAAATATTTGTAGGAGAATTGATCGATACGGTTGAGTTTGATTATCCGACATTTCATCTTTCCATGGATTGTTTCTGGGCAGAGGTTGTTTCCGGCGATATGGTACTTAAAGAACATGAGGCAGCCAAGTGGTTGAAGAAAGAAGAATTGAATTCCGTGGAGTGGCTGCCGGCGGATGTTACGTTGATTGAAAGAATTATGAAGCGACTTTAAAAATATTGATTTTACAAAATGTGAGGCAGAATTTGGTGAGATGATTTTTGCGGTAGGGTAATACTGTAATCGCATTGGATTAAAGAAAATGCCGAAAACGGTTGACGGGAAGCTGATAAAATACAGCAGTACGAAAAAAAGATTGTGTCATATTCGGCACAATCCCCGCCTTGGTTACTATTCCGTAAATATATGCTGTACGAAGTTGTACAGGGCATTCTGCCATACTTTGTTCTCATGACCGCCTTCCACGTCATAAAATTCATGCCGTACGTTATTGCCGTTAAGATAATCATGAAGATAATAGGTTATATCGCCGCATTTCGGGTCGGATCTGCCGACACACAGCAGAAAGTACTTGAACTGTCCGGTTTCTTCATCAATCTTAAGTTCATCAGTAAGAGACGGAATACCGGAATGATTTTCCAAATACACGGGTGATACCGGGGAAAATGCACCGACATATCCGAATCTGTCCTGATTGTTAAAGGCAATGGCAAGAGCATTTCTGCCGCCCATTGAGTTACCGGCAATGGCAGTATTGCTGCGCCCTGTTTTTACGGGAAAATTTTCTTCAACGTAAGGCATCAGGCTGTCAATAAGCTCGCGTTCGGTAAGGTCAAAATACTTTATGGATTCATAAAAGCTTATGTCACTGTCAACATCTGTTCCTACCACGCAATCCGGGCAGACGACAATCATTTCCGGGACATTTTTAAAATAATACAGGTTCTGGATTATTACCTGTGCATTTTTGTTGCGCCAGGTGTTTCTTCCGCCGCCGTATCCGTGAAGCAGATACAGGACAGGGTACTGCTTATCATCCGAATAACCCACGGGAAGAAATACCCTTGCTTTACGTTCTGTACCCGTAACGGAAGACATATACTTTATGGTTTTGGTAAATTTGTATGAATATCCGGGCTGCCTGTGAAAATACGGATTATTATCCACATCATCGGACAGACCGGCATCGTTAAATGTCTCATTGTATGACATCATTCTGTTTTTTGAAATTCTGCGGAGAAAATATGAAACCGGAAGAACCAGTATACATAAAAAAACTATAATTCCCAAAATTAAAAAATTTTTTTTCTTATTCATAATAATAAAATAATAAGAATGTGCCACAGCACATTCTTATAAATCATCCTCGTCAACAAGTTCATCATATTCAGCAAGGTCGAGCTGCTCATCAAAAGCGTCTGCGGCAATTTCATATTCTTCGTCATCCTCAATATTATCAAGGACAGGTTCGCCGGACTCGTCTTCACCGTAACGGTACAGATACACCTCACCGTTGTCTTCCTCTTCCGTACCAAGGGGGAGGAGAGCAATATACTGTCTGCCTGCAGCTTCATAAACCGATATTACGGCACATTCAACTTCAACGTCATCATCAAGCGTTAGAGTTACAGTACTTTCTAAGATTTCATCATTGTCCATATTCATTATCACCTTTTCAAAAAAATTATGGATTAATTTTATCAGATTACAGGTAATATGGCAATTAAAAAAAGAAATATATGTTGAGAAAAAATTAAAAAGTTGGTATCATCTAAAGAAGTGCAAAAATAAGTAAGAGGAATGATCATGAGAGAAAAACTTGGCAGCAGGCTTGGATTTATACTGCTTAGTGCAGGCTGTGCAATAGGAATAGGCAATGTCTGGAAATTTCCGTATGTGGCAGGACAGAACGGAGGAGGAATATTTGTACTGATATATCTGTTCTTTCTGCTGATTATCGGTATTCCGGTCATGACAA
Organism: uncultured Butyrivibrio sp.; assembly: GCA_964405265.1. Lineage (GTDB taxonomy): Bacteria > Bacillota > Clostridia > Lachnospirales > Lachnospiraceae > Eshraghiella. The sequence continues at coordinate 179,633 of CAYONC010000002.1, read as the reverse complement.
TGGAATTTTCAATAGGAAGGGCAGCAGGAAAGAGCCCTGCGGCGATGTATCAGGTACTTGAACCTGAAGGAACCAAATGGCATATACACGGGAAAATGTCAGTCATCGGAAATTACATTCTGATGATGTTTTATACAACAGTAACAGGATGGATGATATATTATTTCGTATCAACGGCCGGCGGAAACCTTGCCGGACTTGATTCGGCAGGAGTCAGCGGATATTATGAGGCAGTGAAGGGAGACTGGGTTAAAAATGTCATTTACATGGGTATTGCCGTTGCTGCGGGTTTTGCCGTATGCTCTCTCGGACTGCAGAAGGGGCTTGAAAAAATCACAAAAGTGATGATGATTGCACTCCTCGCAATAATGGTGGTACTTGCGGTACACAGCTTTTTCATGGAAGGAGCGGCAGAGGGACTTAAATTCTATCTGAAGCCTGATGTTGAAAAAGTTAAGTCGGTAGGACTTGCAAATGTAATTGTGGCGGCACTGAATCAGTCATTTTTTACGCTGAGTCTCGGTATGTGTGCAATGGCGATATTCGGAAGTTATATAGACCGGAAAAGGGCACTGATGGGTGAAGCGGTTAATGTGGCACTTCTTGATACCTTTGTGGCAATTACATCGGGACTTATTATTTTCCCGGCGTGCTTTGCGTACGGTGTGGACGTTGACAGCGGCCCGGGGCTTGTATTCATTACACTGCCTAATATTTTTAATAATATGCCGCTTGGAAGACTGTGGGGAAGTCTGTTTTTTGTATTCATGTCGTTTGCTGCTCTGTCGACGGTGCTTGCCGTCTTTGAAGGCATTTTGTCATCAACAATGGAGTTGTTTAACTGGAGCAGGAAGAAAGCCTGCCTGATGAACGGAATATTCGTATTTATTCTGTCACTGCCGTGTGCACTCGGCTCAAGCCTTCTTAAAGGAATTACACCGTTTGGTGCGGGGACGGGTATAATGGATTTGGAAGATTTTATCGTATCACAGCTGTTTCTGCCGATAGGCTCGCTTGTAATAGTGCTTTTCTGTGTAAGCCGCAGAGGCTGGGGATGGGATAATTTTATGAATGAAGCTAATCAGGGTAAAGGTGCAAAGGTCAGAAAATTTATGCGGGGATATATGACGTTTGTTCTTCCCGTAATAATTATTGCCCTGTTTTTTATGGGACTGTATAATTTCTTTAAATAGAGTACGATATAATAATATAAACGGATAATGGAGAAATATGATGTACAATAATATTTTGGAGGCAATAGGCAGGACTCCTTTGGTATGGTTAAGGCATATGACTGACGAAAACAGTGCGAGAATTCTTGTTAAATATGAAGGACTTAATGTCGGAGGTTCAATAAAGACGAGAACGGCATATAACATGATACTTGAAGCAGAACGTCAGGGTAAGATTAACGGCAATACGGTGATAGTTGAACCGACGAGCGGTAACCAGGGTGTTGGTCTTGCACTAATCGGAGCTGTTAAGGGATACAGAACCATAATAATAATGCCGGATTCCGTGAGTGAGGAACGGAGACTTCTTGTAAGACATTACGGGGCGGAGGTCATTCTTGTTCATGATGACGGAGACATAGGAAAATGCATAGATGAATGTCTTAATACGGCATTAAAAATGGCTGAAGAAGATCCGAACGTATTTGTTCCGCAGCAGTTTGCCAATCCGGCAAATCCGATGATACACCGGATAAGCACTGCAATGGAAATTCTTGATGATGCGGAAGGAAAAATTGACGGCTTCTGTTCCGGAATCGGAACCGGCGGGACCATAACGGGAATCGGAGAGGTGCTTAAAGAGCATAATCCGGACATGACGATATGGGCGGTTGAGCCTGTCAATGCGGCAATTCTGTCAGGAGGTTCAATAGGAACACACCTGCAGATGGGAATAGGAGACGGACTCATTCCGGATATACTTAATGTTAATATATATGACGACATATGCGTGATAGAAGATGATGAAGCGATAAAAACGGCTCAGAATCTTGCACGTAAGGAAGGATTGATGTGCGGAATATCAAGCGGAACCAATGTTGCCGCAGCCATAAGGATGGCAAAAAAATTAGGACCGGGGAAGACTGTTGTGACCATCCTGCCTGATACGGCTGAGCGATATTTTAGTACACCGCTGTTTGAAGAATAGGAGAAAAGATGGACATAAGAAATCATAAAATAGTACTTGCATCAGCTTCACCAAGAAGAAGGGAATTGCTTGAGAGAATAGGTCTTGAATTTGAAATTATTCCTTCGACCGGAGAAGAAAAAATAACGGAAAAAGAACCATGCAGGGTCGTAATGCAGCTGTCGGCGGATAAAGCAGAAGAAGTTGCAGGCAAATGTGAATATGATACTGTGATTATAGGAGCAGACACTGTCGTTGCGGCAGACGGATGCATACTCGGAAAGCCTGAGAATACCGCTGATGCCGTCAGAATGCTGAAGCTTATAGAGGGCAGAAGCCACAGCGTGTATACCGGAGTTACAATTATATATCATGGTGAAAAAGAAGATGTAATAAATACTTTTTTCTGTGAAACACGCGTATTTGTATACCATATGACGGATGAGGAAATAACCGCTTATGCAGAATCCGGAGAAGCTGATGATAAAGCGGGTGCATATGGCATTCAGGGAAGCTTCTGTGAATATGTATCGCACATAGAAGGTGATTACAATAATGTCGTAGGACTGCCTGTATCGGCACTTATGCAGGAAGCACGTAAAATGAACATAATCGGAGGATAGAATATGAAAATTGACAGGATGTGTGCAGAAGTATTTTTGAAGGAACAGTGTAAATTATTTCCAAGACCTGTTGCTGCTACAATGCAAGAAGCAGAGGAATTTCTGAATGACTGCATGGCGGAAGTATTTCAGGGAAAAGAAGAACTCCGGAAATATGCGGAAGAAGAGGGCATTGACTCAGAAGAGGATATTACGGAAGCACTTGAAGTGTTTGCACTTCCGGATGGAAGGTATATGTATGTTGAGGCGTAGAATCGCCGTATTAACGGCAGTAATGCTGCTTGTTCTTACGGGATGCCGTAAAGTTAAGTTCGTAAGACCGTTTTCGGACAGTGAATTTGCCTGTGTCAATGACCGGTATTTTTCAACTGCAATGGCAGAGCTTCTGTTAAACAGGCAGAAAAATGCATATGAAGAATTTTTTGACCGTTATGTTTGGGAACAGAACATAGGTAACATGACCATGGAGGAATATGTAACGGATTCTGTTAAAAACATGGTAAAAAGCATTATGTATCTTAATTCTGTCGCTGAGGAAATGGGAATAAATCTTACTGAAGATGAAAGCGTGAAAATATCGGAAGCAGTTGAAGAGTGCGGTATTGAAGAACGGAAATACAGGGAGGCGGCAGAAGAACTTTTCAGGCTGCTTATGCTGTCAGAAAAGGCTTTTTATGCAATTACGGATGACGTTGACACGGAAGTAAGCACGGATGATGCGAGGACTATATCGGTACAGTATATATTCATGAGTACCATGGAAAAAAATGAAGACGGTTCTGTATCCGAGGTCGGAAGGCAGGAAAAAGAGATAATAAGAAAAAGGGCTGAAAAGCTGCTTCTCGATATAACGGAAGGTACGGATTTTGCATCTGCGGCTTCGGAGGAAAGTGATGATTCGGTTTATGTACTGGAGTTCGGAAAAGGAAAATATAACAGACAGTTTGAAGATGCTGCCTTTGCACTTGAAATGGGTGAAGTGAGCGGTGTTGTTGAGACCGGATACGGATATTATATAATCAAATGCATTAATGATAACATTACGGGAGATAATTCTGCCGGAAAAGCCGAAATCGTTCTGCAGAGAAGAAAAGAGAGCTTTGAGACATATTATCTGGAAAATGCCGGAGGCATGAGTATAAGGTATAATGAAAAATATCTCGCCGGACTTGAGCTAAAAGAGCTTAATATTACGTCGGGGAATTTATTTGAAATATATAAAAATATATTTGTTAGCACTCAACAATGATGAGTGCTAATTTTTTCTTGACTTTATGAAAATATGGTATTAGTATACATATATAGCAAATTTTTATATCAAGAAGGAGTGTTGAAGTTATGTCAGAAAAACACGGAAATCTTTCCATAAACAGTGAGAATATTTTCCCAATAATCAAGAAGTGGATGTATTCGGACCATGATATCTTTTTCAGGGAGCTTATATCCAACGGCTGTGATGCCATTACGAAGCTTAAGAAGCTGGGACTTATGGGTGAATGTGACATGCCTGACGATAAGGACATGAAGATTCAGATTAATGTAAGCTCTAAGGACAGAACAATTCAGTTTACGGATACGGGTCTCGGAATGACAGCGGAAGAGGTTAATGAGTACATTAATCAGATAGCATTTTCGGGAGCGGAAGCATTTCTTGAAAAATATAAGGATAAAGCGAGTGAGGACCAGATAATCGGGCATTTCGGGCTCGGATTTTATTCGGCATTCATGGTAGCGGAAAGGGTTACCATAGATACGCTTTCATACAGGCAGGGTGCCGTGCCGGTACATTGGGAATGTGATGGCGGAACAGAATATGATATGACCGACGGAGACAGGGAAGAGACAGGAACAACGATAACGCTTTACCTTAATGAGGAATGTACTGAATTTGCCAACGAGTACAGGGCAAGGGAAGTAATTGAAAAGTATTGCTCTTTCATGCCGTATGAAATCTTTTTGAACAATGCGGATGATGAAGAAGAAAAAACGCAGACGATAGAGAAGGATGAACTGCTTGATTCAGATACGATAATTGAAACCATAGTCGAAGAAGCCGTTACGGAGGAGCAGGAAGATGAGGACGGCAATAAGGTAACGGTTGAGACATCTCCGGCCACGGAAAAATATAAAATCAAAAAGAGACCTGTTGCACTTAACGATACCACGCCGTTGTGGATGAAGCATCCTAATGAGTGTGGTGAAGAAGAATATAAAGCATTTTACAGAAAAGTATTCCGTGATTATAAGGAACCTTTATTCTGGATTCACCTTAACATGGATTATCCGTTTAATCTGAAGGGAATACTGTATTTCCCTAAGATCAACCTTGAGTTTGAGTCAGCTGAAGGTGTAATAAAGCTCTACAACAATCAGGTATTTGTGGCAGATAACATTAAGGAAGTAATTCCAGAATTCCTTATGCTTCTTAAAGGAGTCATTGACTGTCCGGATCTTCCTCTCAATGTATCAAGAAGTGCATTGCAGAATGACGGATTTGTCAAAAAAATATCTGATTACATTACCAAGAAGGTTGCGGATAAGCTCTCCGGAATGTGTAAGACGGATAAGGAAAATTATGAAAAATACTGGGATGACATCAGTCCTTTCATAAAATTCGGATGCCTCAAGGATGAAAAGTTCTGCGATAAGATGAAAGATTATATTTTATTTAAAAACCTTGACGGTAAATACCTTACAATGCCTGAATGTCTTGAAGAAAATAAGGAAAAGCACGAAAATACCATATTCTATGTAACGGATGAAACGGAACAGGGCCAGTATATCAAAATGTTCCGTGATGCCGGAACTGATGCCGTTATTCTTAAGCACGGCATTGACCGTCCGTTTATCAGTCATCTTGAGCAGAAGAATGAAAATGTCCATTTCTTAAGTATTGATTCTGACCTGTCATCCGTATTTAAGGAAGAAAACGGTGAAGGGGATAACAGTGAGGCTAATGAAAAGCTTACGGAAATATTCAGAAAAGAGCTTAATGATGACACGCTGCTCGTTAAGGCGGAGAAGCTTGTAAATTCGGAAATTTCGGCAATGATTACGGTTAATGAAGAGTCAAAGCGTATGGCTGAAATGATGAAAATGTATGCCATGAACGGAATGGACCCGTCACTTTTTGGAGGAACGACCAAAACGCTGGTTCTTAACCTGAATAATGACCTTGTCAAATATATACTTGACAACCCACAGAGTGAAAATGTTACAATACTCTGTGAGCAGTTATATGATTTGGCAAGAATAAGCAATTCACAGCTTAAGCCGGAACAGATGACTGCATTTATTGCAAGGAGTAATGAAATATTAAAGCTTCTTGCAAAATAAAATCATCGGAAGTAATAATGGCAGATAATGAAGAATTGGAATTTGACTATATAAGGTCAGATTTTGGCATGAATAAGCAGACCCCGGACAGCCGTAAGAAATCACGCAGGAAGAAGCTTTATAAGAATCTGTATATTTACCTGATAATCATTGCAGCATCAGTTGGAATAGCACTCTTAATCAATCATTTTGTGATTATTAATGCACATGTTCCGACCGAATCGATGGAGAATACGATTAATGTCAATGACAGGCTTATCGGCTTCCGGCTTGCCTATCTGTTCAAAGAACCGGAACGCGGAGATATAATCATATTTAAGTATCCTGATGATGAATCACAGATATTCATTAAGAGGATAATAGGTATTCCGGGTGACCGTGTGGAGATAGTGGAAGGCGTTCTGTATCTAAATGACAGACCGGTATATGAAAAATATATCAAAGAGAAGATGTTCGGTAATTACGGACCGTATGATGTGCCGGAGAACTGTTATTTTGTTCTTGGAGATAACCGTAACGTATCCGAGGATTCACGGTTCTGGGAGAATACATATGTCAGCCGCGAACAGATTCTTGCAAAAGCATGGTTCAGATATTCGCCGGGTTTTTCTAAGATTGAATAATTGTTGACTTTGGAAAAATATATGGTAAAATAACTGATATATGTCAAAAGCAATGATGGCACACAGTAGCCCACCGCATTGCATACAGAGAGAGAAGGTCACGGGCTGGAAGCCTTTTCATGAACAGGCGGAACGGTGAATTTCATGCCGGAGCTGCATCTTTGAACATCAGTAGGAGATGCCGTCGGTGCACGTTACGCATGCAGAGAGCCTGCATAAGCAGGAATTAGGGTGGTACCGCGATTTAACCTCGTCCCTTCTTGGGATGAGGTTTTTTATGTGACGGAAATTGCGATTCCCTGTTACATAAAAAACGCTCCGCGAGGAATGCACACCCAAATAATAAAAAAGCAGGAATAATATGAAAGGATAACAGAATGAAAGAAAAATTACAGGCAATAAAAGATACGGCAATAACACGCATTGATGCCGCTGCGGATCTTGATGCACTTAATGAAATCAGAGTGGCATACCTTGGAAAAAAAGGAGAACTCACAGAGGTACTTAAAGGAATGAAGGATGTTGCACCGGAGGACAGACCGGCGGTAGGTGCACTTGTAAACGAAGCAAGAACCGTAATAGAAAACAGACTTGATGAAGTAAGAAAACAGCTTGCATGCAGGGCAAGGGAGGAGAAGCTTAAGCAGGAAGTAATAGACGTTACGCTTCCGGCAAGAAAGAATCCTGTCGGACATTCACATCCCAACACGGTGGCACTTGAAGAAGTGGAGAGAATATTTGTGGGAATGGGATATGAAGTAGTAGAAGGTCCGGAAGTGGAATATGATTATTACAATTTTGAAGCGTTGAACATTCCGGCCAATCATCCTGCCAAGGATGAACAGGATACCTTTTACATTAATAAAGACATAGTCCTCAGAACTCAGACGAGTTCTACCCAGGTACATGAGATGGAAAAGGGAAAAATTCCGATAAGAATGATAGCACCGGGACGGGTATACCGTTCGGATGAGGTTGATGCAACCCATTCTCCGAGTTTTCACCAGGTTGAAGGACTTGTTATTGACAAAAATATTACTTTTGCCGATTTAAAAGGAACTCTTGCACTGTTCGCCAGGGAAATGTTCGGAGCTGATACGAAGGTAAAATTCAGGCCTCATCATTTTCCTTTTACCGAACCGAGTGCGGAAATGGATGTATCCTGCTTTAAATGCGGAGGAAAAGGATGCCGTTTTTGTAAAAATTCAGGCTGGATAGAGATACTGGGCTGCGGAATGGTGCATCCTCACGTACTGGAAATGAGTAAAATTGATCCGGAAGAGTATACGGGATTTGCATTTGGAATAGGTCTGGAGAGAATAGCTCTTCTGAAGTATGAAATAGATGATATGAGATTACTTTATGAAAATGACGTAAGATTTTTAAATCAGTTTTAATCGGAGGACAGAAATATGAATACAGCATTATCATGGATAAAAGCATATGTTCCGGAACTGGACTGTACGGCTGAGGAATATACGGATGCCCTTACACTTACTGGAACCAAGGTGGAAGGATTTGAAAGGCTTGATGCGGATCTTGACAGAATAGTTGTGGGACAGGTTAAGAAAATAGACAGACATCCTGATGCAGATAAGCTTGTGGTATGTCAGGTGGATGTCGGAAATGAAACCATACAGATTGTAACAGGTGCTTCCAACGTATATGAAGGAATGAAGACACCGGTATGTCTTGACGGAGGAAGGGTTGCCGGGGGACATGACGGAAGCAGAACACCGGGAGGCATCAAAATTAAAAAAGGCAAATTAAGAGGTGTGGAATCATACGGAATGATGTGTTCCATAGAGGAATTAGGTTCTTCCAAGGATTATTATCCTGCAGCACCTGAAGAAGGTCTTTATGATATGGGACCGGATGCGGTTATCGGTTCGGATGCAATAGAGGCACTTGGCCTCAGGGATACGGTTTTTGAATATGAAATAACATCCAACAGGGTAGACTGTTACAGCGTAATAGGAATTGCAAGAGAAGCAGCAGCCACATTCAGAAAAAAATTCGTTCCGCCGGTAATTAAGAAAACCGGCAATAATGAAGATATTAATGACATGCTTTCAGTAGAAGTCAGGGATAATTTACTATGCAGACGTTATTGTGCGAGAATGGTTAAGAACATAAAAACGGGACCATCGCCGGAATGGATGCAGAGAAGGCTTGCTGCAAGCGGAATAAGACCGATTAATAACATTGTGGACATTACCAATTATGTCATGGAAGAATTCGGCCAGCCTATGCATGCTTATGATTATGACCTTATATCAGGCAGGAAAATCATTGTAAAAAGGGCGGAAGACGGTGATGTATTCAGAACCCTCGACGGACAGGACAGAAAAGTTGATTCGTCAATGCTTATGATATGCGACGGAGAAAAAGCAGTAGGACTTGCCGGAATTATGGGCGGTGAAAATTCAAAAATTACGGATGAAGTTAAAACAATGGTATTTGAGGCTGCCTGTTTTGACGGAACCAATATAAGACTTTCGTCCAAGAAAGCAGGACTCAGAACAGATGCATCCGGAAAATTTGAAAAAGGACTTGATCCTTATAATGCGGAGGCTGCCATAAACAGAGCCTGCCAGCTTATTGAAGAGCTTGGTGCGGGAGAGGTTGTAGGAGGAATGATAGACATATTTCCTGAGAAGCCTGTCGGTGTAACACTTACATTTAATCCGGACAGGTATAACAGCCTTTTGGGAACGGATATACCGGCTGAGGATATGCTCTTGTATTTTAAGATGCTTGAAATGGAATATGATTCAGAAAGCAATACACTCAAGATTCCGTCATTCAGACAGGATCTTTTAAGAGACTGCGATATGGCGGAGGAAGTTGCAAGGTTTTTCGGTTATGACAGAATACCGGTAACATTACCGTCCGGTGAATCAATGTCAGGCGGACTGTCATTCAAGCTCAGGGTTGAACAGACAGCACGTCAGGTAGCACAGTTCTGCGGTTTTTCACAGAGCATGAATTATTCGTTTGAAAGCCCAAAGGCATTTGAGAAGCTTCTTATACCGGAGGATTCTGAGCTTAGAAAAACGGTTACCATAATGAATCCGCTCGGACAGGATTTCAGTATTATGAGAACCCAGGTGCTTAACGGCATGCTTACCTCACTTTCACTTAATTATAACAGGAAGAACAAAAATGTAAGACTTTATGAAATTGCATCCGTATATCTTCCGAAAGAACTTCCGTTACGGGAGCTTCCGGAGGAAAGAACGCAGTTTTCACTTGGCATGTACGGTGACGGCGATTTTTATACCATGAAGGGCGTGGTGGAAGAGTTTTTTGAAAAAACGGGACTTACGAAAAAAATTACATACGATCCGGATAATAAAAAGCCGTTTCTACATCCGGGAAGGCAGGCAGACATAATATACAACGGAACCAATGTGGGATATATCGGTGAGGTTCATCCTGAGGTTACGGAGAATTATGGCATAGGTGAAAAAGTGATTTTTGCAGTCATAGACATGCCTTATATAACGGAGAATGCGTCATATGACAAAAAATATGCGGGTATTGCAAAATTTCCTGCATCCACAAGGGATATAAGCATGGTCGTTGATAAAAATGTACTTGTCGGAACACTTGAAGAGGCTATCACGGAAAAAGGCGGAAAACTTCTTGAAAGCTGTACACTTTTTGACATATATGAAGGTGAACAGGTGCTTGCAGGCAAAAAGTCGGTAGCATTCAGTCTGTCCTTCCGTGCACAGGACCGTACCCTTTCAGACAGTGAAATAAACGGTATCATGGACAAAATTATAAAAGAACTGACCGCCTGCGGAGCAGTGCTTAGACAGTAATAATTAGTTCATATTGACTATTTTTAAAAAAAGATATTTATGGCATAATTGTAGATAACGGAAAGAGTATAGTTATGGATTTAAAAGAATTTTATTATGAGCTTCCGGAGGAACTGATTGCACAGGACCCTCTGGAAGACAGAGCTTCCTCAAGACTGCTTGTTCTTAACCGCAACACCGGGGAAATCACACATGGAACATTTAGGGATATTAAGGATTATCTTAACCCGGGTGACTGCCTTGTAATTAATGATACCAAGGTTATTCCTGCAAGACTGATGGGCATTAAGCCGGACACCGGAGCTGCCGTTGAAGTTCTTCTTCTGAAACGGATAACGGGAGATTCGTGGGAATGTCTTGTTAAGCCGGGCAGAAAAGCAAGAACCGGTGCAGAGATTGTTTTTGGTGACGGACTTCTTAAGGGAATCATAGAAGATGTCATTGAAGACGGCAACCGTATTATCAGATTTGAATACGAAGGAATATTTGAAGAGATACTTGACCGTCTCGGACAGATGCCGCTGCCGCCGTACATAACCCATGTGCTTAAGGACAGGAACAGATATCAGACTGTATATGCGAAGAATGAGGGCTCTGCGGCAGCACCTACTGCCGGACTTCATTTTACCAATGAACTTTTAAAGAGTATTGAAGACAAGGGTGTGCATATAGCAAGAGTCACGCTTCATGTAGGGCTTGGAACCTTCAGGCCGGTTAAGGCTGACAGGATTGAAGAACATCATATGCATACAGAATCATATCATATAGATGGTGTACAGGCAGAGATTATTAACAATGCGAGGAAGAACGGCGGAAGAATTATAGCCGTTGGCACCACAAGCTGCCGTACCCTTGAATCTGCTGCCCGTGAAGACGGATATATTCCTGCATCAGAAGGGGATACGGACATATTTATATATCCGGGGTACCGTTTTAAGGCGATTGACGGGCTTATAACCAATTTTCATCTTCCTGAATCTACTCTTGTCATGCTTGTATCGGCATTTGCCGGCAGGGACAGTATAATGAATGCATATGCGGAAGCCGTCAGAGAGAAGTACAGATTCTTCAGCTTCGGTGACGCAATGTTCATTACAGAATAAATATTTATATATGTGGAGGTAATTATGAGCGATATTATGGATAATAATACTGCAGAGAAGCGTTGGGCCAAGAGAATGAATATTAATGCCACAATAAGGCTTCAGTCAATTAATAACGACAGGGCAGTGACATATGAGCCTAACAGGAATGACTTCGAGGTAGAGGTTACCAATATTTCCAAGGGAGGTATCGGTATAGAAACAACGGAATTTCTTCCGCTGAATTCGTATTATGAAGCCAAGATAGTACTCTGGACAAGGGAACAGTTTGATGCAACGGTTGAAGTTGTAAGAATGGAAAGCAAGGGAGACAGCGGAATAATATCATACGGCTGCCGTTTTGTAGGATTAAGCCCTGCTGACCAGTTTAAGATTGATGTGTATCAGATTGTCAGCGAGACCAACTGATAATAATAAAAAGAGCGTCAGATGACGCTCTTTTTTAGAACTTATTTTTTAGATCTGTATCTTGCGGTATGGTCAAGAATTTTCTTTCGAATTCTTAAATTCTTAGGAGTAACTTCAAGAAGCTCATCCGTGTCAATAAATTCAAGAGACTGCTCAAGACTCAGTATTCTTGGCGGTATCAGCCTTAACGCATCATCAGCACTTGAAGAACGTGTGTTGGTAAGATGCTTTGTCTTGCAGACATTAACCTCAATATCATCAGAACGGCCTGTCTGACCGACAATCATTCCTGCATATACTTTTTCACCCGGCCCTATAAAAAGAGTACCTCTTTCCTGGGCATTGAATAAACCGTAGGTAATTGCCTCACCATTCTCAAAAGCTATGAGAGACCCCTGTTTGCGGTATGAAAGGTCTCCCTTGTACGGACCGTATCCGTCGAACATGGTATTAATGACACCGCTTCCCTTGGTATCGGTAAGAAATTCATTGGTGTATCCGATTAATCCTCTTGAAGGAATTGAAAATTCCAGTCTGGTTGTTCCGCCGTTAAGGGGAGCCATGCCGTTAAGTTCCCCCTTACGCATGCTTAATTTCTGTATCACGGTCCCCGAACAGTCATCCGGAACGTCCACATATGCGACTTCCATTGGTTCAAGCTTACTTCCGCGTTCATCATAATGATAGAGAACTTCTGCCTTGCTGACGGCAAACTCATATCCTTCACGTCTCATGTTTTCAATCAGAACGGAAAGATGGAGCTCGCCACGTCCTGAAACCTTAAAACAGTTCATGTCATCAGTTTCTTCAACCCTCAGACTTACGTCAGTATTAAGCTCTCTGAAAAGACGCTCCCTTAAATGTCTTGAAGTAACGAATTTACCCTCCTGACCTGCAAGAGGTGAATCATTTACCATGAAATTCATTGCAATTGTAGGCTCGGAAATTTTCTGGAAAGGTATTGATACCGGATTTTCCGGAGAACATACGGTATCACCGATGATAAGATCCGTTATGCCGGAAATTGCAACTATTGAGCCCATCGGGGCCTCTGCAACCTCTGCCTTTGCAAGACCGCTGAATTCGTATAATTTAGTTATTTTAACACGCTGATGTCTGCTTTCATCATGGTGGTTTACAAGCATAACTTCCTGGTTAACACGGATTTTTCCATTTTCTATTTTTCCTACACCTATACGTCCGACATAGTCATTGTAATCTATGGTGCTTATAAGAAGCTGGAGAGGTGCATCCTCATCCCCCTCAGGTCCCGGAATATGACTGATAATTGTCTCAAATAACGGCTCAAGGTTATCGGAAGAATCTTCAATGCTGTATTTTGCAAAGCCTTCTCTTGCAGATGCAAATATAAAAGGACAGTCAAGCTGTTTGTCATTGGCATCAAGTTCAAGAAGAAGCTCAAGCACCTCATCAACAACTTCTGCCGGTCTGGCTTCCGGGCGGTCAATTTTATTGACACATACAATAAGGTCAAGGTCAAGCTCAAGTGCTTTGTGAAGAACGAACTTGGTCTGAGGCATAACGCCCTCATATGCATCAACGACCAGAATTACTCCGTTTACCATTTTGAGAACACGCTCTACTTCACCGCCGAAATCAGCATGGCCCGGAGTGTCAATAATATTGATTTTGGTATCCTTATATTGTACAGCGGTATTCTTTGAAAGTATGGTTATACCTCTTTCACGTTCAATATCGTTAGAATCCATAACACGGTCGGCAACCTCCTGATTTGCCCTGAAGGTACCGCTCTGTTTTAAAAGTTCGTCAACAAGGGTTGTTTTTCCATGGTCAACATGTGCTATTATTGCAATGTTACGAACATCATCACGTTTTGTAATCATAAAACGCCTCCATTTATATAAAATCATACAAGCAACCATAACATTTTAACATATATTTAACATTTTACAAGTTTTTGTTCTAAAACAATTAATATCTGCATATAAATAATATTGATAAAATTATCAGACAGAATCCGGAATATCCGGAGTGCAAAAAGAAGGGAGAAATACAAAGATGATTGATAAGGTTATTGAAAACAACAGGGTAACGATTATAGGTGAGGTTGTATCGGAATTTGAGTACAGCCATGAGGTCTACGGAGAGGGATTTTACACACTGAATATTTCCGTAAACCGTTTATCCGACAGTGTGGATATTATTCCGCTTATGGTATCTGAAAGGCTTGTTGATGTAACGGAGGACTTAAGAGGAGTCATAATTGAGGCATCGGGACAGTTTCGCTCGTATAACAGGCACGAAGAAACAAGAAACAGGCTTGTACTTTCAATATTTGTGAGGGAACTGCAGTTCCTTGATGATTATATGGAGGAAAACAGTACTAATCAGATATTCCTTGACGGTTATATCTGTAAGCCGTCCGTATACAGGAAAACACCGCTTGGGAGAGAAATTGCCGACATTCTGATAGCCGTAAACAGACCATACGGAAAATCCGATTACATTCCGTGCATTGCTTGGGGAAGAAATGCAAGATTCGCCGCCGGCTTTGAAGTGGGCAGCCACATAAGGATTTTCGGACGGATTCAGAGCAGGGAATACACTAAAAAAATCAATGAGGAAGAATGTGAAAAACGTATTGCATACGAAGTTTCCGTGAGCAAAATTGAATGTGTGGATGAAGAATAAAAAAGGTATTGACATGCATATGGTGCAATGCTAAAATTTATGAAGATATAGAAGTAGAGGTTGCGCTGTTCATCAGTAGTCCGTGGGATATGTCAGGCATAGATGAGCACTTATGAAAGGGAACGGCGCCGAAGCGGCATGAACCTGAATTCATGCAGGCTGGGCATATATTTAACAGATATATGACTGTCATCGTAAGATGGGGAGCTACTTAAAGTATACTTCAACAGAATGTTATGACTTTAAGAGTTGGCGAGCCCGTCAACTCTCTTTTTTATCTGAAATAAATATCAAGGAGGATGTGCCATGTCATTATTTACAGGTGCAGGTGTGGCAATAGTCACGCCAATGAACGCTGATGGAAGCGTTAATTATGAAAAATTAGCAGAGCTTATTGAATTTCAGATTGCTAATGGAACAGACAGTATCATTATATGCGGAACAACCGGTGAAGCCGCAACGCTGACTGAGGATGAGCACAAGAAGGTTATAAGATTCTGTGTGGAACAGGTTAATCACAGAATACCGGTAATAGCGGGAACCGGTTCCAACTGTACGGCAACTGCAATAGAGCTTTCAAGAGAAGCGGAAGAAGCGGGAGCTGACGGACTTCTTACCGTAACCCCGTATTACAATAAGGCAACCCAGAAAGGACTTATGGAATATTTTGGAGCCGTTGCCGAATCCGTAAAAATTCCGATTATAATGTATAATGTTCCAAGCAGAACGGGATGTAATATACTTCCGGCAACTGCTGCTGCAATTTTTGACAGGTATGATAATATTGTGGGAATAAAGGAAGCATCAGGCAATATTTCACAGGTGGCCGAGCTTGCCTCACTTACCGGAGGAAAGCTTGATATTTATTCCGGAAATGATGATCAGGTTGTGCCGATTCTTTCATTGGGAGGAAAAGGTGTGATATCGGTACTTTCCAATGTTGCACCGCGTCAGACCCATGATATGGTTGCATCGTATCTTGAAGGTGACGTTGAAAAAGCATGCAGGATACAGTTAGAAGCAATAGAACTCATAAAAGCACTCTTCTGTGAAGTTAATCCCATTCCTGTTAAGCATGCACTTAATCTTATGGGATTTGAGGCAGGACCGCTCAGAGGACCGCTGACCCCTATGGAGCCTGCCAATCTTGAAAAATTAAAGAATGCAATGAAGAATTACGGGCTTATGGGATAATCCGTCAGAAAAGAGGTTAGAATAATGGTAAATGTGATCATGAACGGATGCTGCGGAAGAATGGGGCAGATAATAACAGGGCTTGCAGCGGCTGATGAAGATGTCAGCATAGTTGCGGGAATTGACATGGCAGATAACGGTAACATGCCTTATCCGGTATTTAATGATATTATGGAATGTAATGTTCCGGCAGACGTAATCATAGATTTTGCATCTGCAAAAGCAACAGACAGGCTTCTTGATTATGTTGAGGAGAAGAATATACCTGTTGTATTGTGTACTACCGGTCTTTCTCAGGAACAGCTCAAAAGGGTTGAGGAAGTGTCGGCAAAAACCGCTGTATTGAAATCCGCCAATATGTCGCTGGGAATAAATGTACTCTTTAAGGTATTAAAGTCAGTATCACCGATGCTTGCCGAGGCAGGATTCGATATTGAGATAGTTGAAAAGCATCATCACTTTAAGCTTGATGCACCGAGCGGAACTGCGATAGCACTTGCGGATGCGGTTAATGAAAGCCTTCCTGAAAAATATGAATACAGATACGACAGAAGCAGTGACAGAATGCAGAGACCTAAGAATGAAATAGGTTTTTCAGCCGTAAGGGGCGGAACAATAGTAGGTGACCATGATGTCATATTTGCGGGAGAAGATGAGGTTATTACCTTCTCGCACAGAGCATATTCAAGAACCGTATTCGGAAAAGGAGCAATTGAGGCTGCAAAATTCCTGAAAGGAAAGCCGGCAGGATATTATTCAATGAAGGACGTAACAGGGTAATAATTTTTTATGATTCTGCTAACACTAACCATGTAAGATTAGTAAAGGAGCAGAGAATATGAGAAAATTAAAATATCTGGTTTTCGGGTGCCTTATGACATTATCAATGTGTATTTTTACAGCCTGCGGCAATGACAGCGGGAGTGAGGGAGAAAGCTCAACAGATACACAGAGAAATACGTCAGTATCCGGTGAAAAGCAGACTTCAGGAAAAAACAATAAAGAAACCGGTAACGGAGGAATCATTAATGACCTTGTTACTGATGCAGCAGATATTATAGAAGATGCGGTAACTGCAGCAGAAGATGTTTTTGACTGATGAAGTAAAATGCAGAAACGGTGCAGCCTCTGTCGGGGTGCACCGTTTTTTTTCTGCCGGATGTCCGTAATAATTTTATTGCAGAATAATTTCTGTATGATAAAATTAATAAGAATGAGAATATTTGTGGAGGTTCGGAATATGAAAAAAGGTATAATTTTTGATATGGACGGCACCTTGTGGAATTCCGCACGGCAGGTTGCAGAATCCTGGAATGAAGCCGCAGCAGGAGCAGGATATGAATATCATCTTACGGACAGGGATATAATGGCAGTCATGGGAAAGCCCATGGATGAGCTGGCAGAGCTGATTTTTAAACGGGAAAAGCGTGAGGACAGCATGAAACTGTTAGAAATCTGTGGAAATTATGAAAATGAATATCTTCGTAAAAACGGAGCAGTGCTTTATCCGGAACTGAGAAATACCATGGAAAAGCTTATTGACATGGGATATCATCTTTATATCGTGAGCAACTGTCAGTCGGGATACATAGAGAGCTTCCTTGACTATTACGGTTTTCATGATTTGTTTGAGGATATTGAATGTTTTGGCAATAATAACAGACAAAAATATGACAACATCTCTCTTATCATGGAACGTAACAATGTGGAACGCGGAGTGTATGTGGGAGACATACAGGGTGATTATGAATCAAGCATGAAAGCCGGAATCCCCTTTATTCATGCAAAATACGGATTTGGAAAAATAAGTGACGCAGTACCTGAAATTAATTCATTATCAGAGCTTCCGGGTATTGTCGGAACCGTAATATAGATAAGGAGGTTTAGTATGGGAAATATTAACGGAAGTCATATAGGAATACCTACACTGCTTAAGATAGAGAGCAATGCATTGGAAAAAACAGGTGAATTTTTAGCAATGTCAGGATTTAAGAAGGTTGTTATTTTCTTTGGGAACGGACTAATTGACATGTTCGGAAGCCGTGTTATGGATTCCCTCAGAAAAGCAGAGGTTGAAGTTCTTGAGTATCAGGAGCTGGACACGGTGGATATCAATGATATTATGAATCTTGCATTTTCGCTTCCCGTACATACACAGGCGGTAATAGGAATCGGAGGAGGTAAGGTAATCGATGCGGCAAAATATACCGGATATCTTAAAAAACTGCCTTTTATCAGCATACCTACCTCATCTTCAAGTGACGGTTTTTCGAGTGCCAGCGCATCACTTATTATAAACGGGCGCCGCCATTCGGTGCCGGCGAAGCTTGCATACGGCATAATTGTTGATACGGAGGTAATAAAAAGTGCACCCGATAAATTCCTGTATTCAGGAATAGGGGACATGATTTCCAAAATAACGGCGTTGTATGACTGGATTTTTGAAGACAGGAACGGATATGATAAGGTAAATGATTTTGCACTTATGATAGCAAAAAAAGCAGTCAACAGCTTTGTACGCACCCCGTTTAGTGACATTCATGAACCTCTGTTTCTGAAAGAGCTTCTTGATTCACTTGCAATGAGCGGAATCGCCAATGAAATAGCGGGAAGCTCAGCACCCACGAGCGGCAGTGAGCATCTGATATCTCACGCACTTGATAAGATTCTTGAAAGACCGGAGCTTCACGGAATACAGGTGGGAATTGCAACATACATTATGGCTGTGGTGCAGGATCACAGGTATAAAAGAGTGGACACTATACTTACGGATACAGGCTTTTGGGATTACGCTGAGACGCTTAACCTTAATGCAGATGATTATGAAAAGGCAATAGACATCGCACCGTCAATTAAGCCGTTCCGATATACATATCTGCACGAAGAAAAATACAGGGAAGCGGCAAAACGTGTACTGCGGGAAGATGAAAAATTAAAAAAAGTATTTCATCTGCAGTAATTACGTCTGCCGCCGCCGTCCTGGCACAAGCGGCGGCAGACCGTTTAACCGCACGCCTTTGACAGAGCCTGCTCAATGGCATTGATAAGAACAACGGACGTGTATTTACTGTCTTCGGAATAAGTAACATGATCCGTTGAATTATTTTTTATTATCTGTTCCGATACCTCTTCAAATGATGTGGTTATAAGAGGATACATGGCAGTGACCGCATCGGATGAATTCAGCAGATCGATGGATTTAATACGGTTTTCGTCCACCACAACCTCTATGTCCACAGGATTTGAGGACAGTATTATTGAAGAGGTATATATTCCGGGTGAATAAGTCAGAGCTGATACGGCTGACGATTTTTCACGGGATTTTCCACTGACAATAAGTATAAGAAGGACGATAAGTATAACGGCTAAAATCACAAATACCGCCGTAAGCAGCAGTTCTTTAAGCCTGAATACAACTATTTTGGTTTTGGCACTCATGATATACTCCAGACAACTGATTACTAATTAATATTCAAAGCGAGGAAAAAATATGCCGGTTAAAATATTATCGGGAGCTTCAGGAAGCGGAAAAACATACATACTTTATCGTCACCTTATTGAAAGGGCCATTGCAGAACCGGAGAAAAAATTTATTCTCATGGTTCCGGAACAGTCATCCCTGCAGGCACAGAAAAAAATCGTAAGCATGCATGAAAGGCACGGAGTTTTTAATATTGACGTTCTTACTTTCGGAAGGCTTACATACAGAATATTTGACGAGCTTTCCGTTGAACCCGGGGATACCATAGACGATACGGGCAAAAATCTCATAATCAGGAAAGTGATGGAGGATGTCAGAAAAAAACTGGTCATGTTAAAACCGACGTCGGGGCAGGGCTTTATAAGTGATATAAAATCCCTGATTTCTGAATTGAAGCAATATGGCATAAGCCCGGAAAAGCTGTATGAAATTGCGGAAAATACCGGAGGAGACAGACTCAGGCAGAAGCTTAAGGATATATATGTCATATACAGGGCGTTTTCCGACAGTATGGAAGGAAGATATGTAACCGTAGAAGACAGAACGGAAATGCTTGATAAGATTATAGAAAAATCCTCAATGCTGAAAAACAGCGTAATTGCATTTGACGGATTTACGGGATTTACACCCGTACAGTACAGACTGATTGAAAAAATGACCCTCATGGCAGAAGAAGTGATTTTTACCGTGACGGCATCTGCTGATGTGGATTACCGCCATATATATGGGGAAGAAGAGCTTTTTTACATGAGCAGGACAATGGTTTCCGGGCTCGGAAAGATGGCAGACAGGTTAAAAACAGAATTTACACTTGAAAAGATACGACCGGATGAGGGACAATACAGGTTTAAAAACAGTCCGGAGCTGGATTTTCTTGAAAAGAATATTTTCAGATATGGCAGAAATACCTGCCGTGAAAAGAAAGGCAGTATACATATTGCGTGCCTTCCGATGATGAAGGAAGAAATCAGATATACGGCATCGGAAATACTGAAAAAAGTACGTCAGGAAGGAATGAGATTCAGGGATATAGGAGTTATTGCAGGGGATATGCAGGAATACGGAAGCGAAATTGCAGGAATATTTGAAGAGGCTGAAATACCGTATTTTATGGATATGAAGAGAAGTCTTATTAATAATGCCCTTGTGGAATATTTAAGATCGGCAATAGATACGGTCGTGAGAAATTATTCCTACGAGAGTGTATTTCGTCTGCTAAAAAACGGCTTATGTGATATACCGGATGAAGAAACGGATATATTTGAGAATTATATTCTTGCGCTGGGCATAAGAGGAGAAAAGCGTTATTCTGAAAAATTTGTCCGCAGATTTCCGGGAAAGACCGTGGATCTGCAGGTAATTAATGAAATAAGGGAAAAATTCATGGAAAAAATCCGTCAGTTTACGGAAGCGGTAAAAGGCGGAAAACATACTGCAGCCTGTTATGTAAGAGCCGTATATGATTTTATGGAGAGTGAAAATCTCTATGAAAAAGTAAGTGCACTTGCCAGGGAGTGTGAGAATGCATCCAAAATGGAAGAGCTTAACAAGAGCTATGGTCAGGTAATTGAACTGTTAGACAGGATATATGCGCTTCTTGGGGAAGAGGAGCTTACATTGAAGGAATTTTCAGAAATTCTTGATGCGGGCTTTCAGGAAATTAAAGTCGGAATCATACCGCCAACCTCAGACTGCGTACTTGTCGGAGATTTTGAAAGAAGCCGGTTTGACAATATAAAGGTACTGTTTGTGCTTGGCGTTAACGAAGGTCTTATTCCGAAAATTTCGGGCAGGGGAGGACTTCTGTCCGAGCTTGAGAGAAAAAAACTGTCTGAGGCGGAAGTTGAACTTGCTCCGGGAGAAAGAGAAAAAGCATTTACACAGAATTACTATATGTATCTTAATTTTACGAAGCCGTCGGAACAGCTGTATCTTCTGTATCATGGCTTTGACAGGGAAGGAAAGGAGACTGCTCCGTCAAGGATTACGGGTATTTTTTTGAAAATGTTCCCTGAGCTGACGGTCAGAAAGCCGGCAGACTTCACTGTTAAGGATTATATGGCAGGAAAAAAAGGCTCTCTTCACGTTGCGTCGGAGTACGGAAGGCTTGCAAAAAATGATAAGGAATATCAAAAGCTGATAAACTGTTTTATGAAAAAAGAAGAATTCAGGAAAAGAACGGAGCATTTCCTTAACATATACCTGCGGAGCCTCAGTGAAGACATACTTACGGAAAAATCAGCAGAATATCTGTATGGAGAAATGAAAAAAACAGGAATATCAAGGATTGAAAAATACGCAGCCTGTGCATTTTCTCATTTCGCCTCCTACGGACTGGAGCTGGAAGAGAGAAAAATATATGAGCTGTCACCTGTTGACATGGGAAGCCTTTTTCATAAAGCTCTTGAACTTACGGCGGTACACCTTGAACAGGAAGGCAGAAGCTTTGCCGGACTTACGGATGAGGAGAGGCATGATTACGTTGAAAAATATGTCAATGAAGCGGCAATGGATTATAACAATTCATATTTTAACGACAACAGCATTAATGCATACATGAAGAAAAGAATAACGGATATTGTATGCAATACGGTGTGGGCATTGGGTGAACAGCTCAAGGCAGGGGATTTTGCACCGTGGAAAATTGAAAAAGCTTTTTCGTGGGAGTGTGACGAAATTGAAATAGTCGGAAAAACCGACCGTATTGACATTGCTGAGGATGAAAAAGGGAAATACATAAAAATTATAGACTATAAATCAGGCAGAAACAGTCTGAATTTTGATGAAATACATGCAGGAGTAAAACTGCAGCTCATGCTTTATCTGAAAACGGCATTAATGGAATTTGACGGAAATGCATATGCCGGAGGAGTTTTATACAATCACATCGATAATCCGCTTGTAAGCATAGGATCGCCCGATGAGTATAATAAATCGCTGCTTCTAAAAGAATACTGTCCTTCCGGAATTGTGGGATATGAAAGCGTAAGACACTATGACAGGGATTTTGAAGAAAAATCTGACGTAATTCCGGTAAAATGCAATAAAGACGGGTCCATATCCTTTAACGGTTCCGTTGAAACCGATGAACATCTGAAGCTGATGGCAGATTATTCCGTAAAGAAAATGCTGTCCATGGTATCCGAAATAAAAAAAGGAGATATCAGGGTTAATCCATATAAGGATTCCTGTACATACTGTCCATATGGTTCAATATGCGGATTCAGGGGAAAATACCGTAAAATAGAAAAAATGGATAAGGATAATAAATGGCAGCAGTTCGGATGGGAGGAAAAAAACAATGGCCTGGACTAAGGAACAGCTTGAAGCGATAAAAACAAGAAACTGCAACATGCTTGTCAGTGCCGCGGCAGGTGCAGGAAAGACGGCGGTGCTTGTAAACAGGATTATAGAACGGGTTACGGATGAAAAAAATCCGGTGGATATTGATTCCATTGTGGTTGTTACGTTTACAAGAGCGGCAGCGGAAGAAATGAAATCAAGACTTGCGGCTGTATTTTATAAAAAACTGGAAGAACAGCCTGAAAATACCCACCTGATTAAGCAGATTTCACTTATAGATCATGCGAAAATATCCACAATAGACAGCTTTTGTACTTATATACTGGGGAATTACTGTAACTGCATAGATTTTGACCCGGCATACAGAGTGGCAGATCCGGGAGAACTCGAACTGTTAAAGGCTGACGTGTTCAATGAGCTTTTAGAAGAAAAATTTATTGAGGGAAACAGTCGCTTCCTGAATTATGTTGAAGCATTTGCGTCAGGGAAAAACTTTGACGCAATCAGGGAAACCGTAATGAAGCTGTATAAGCTGGCGGAGAGCCATCCCTGGCAGAATGAATGGCTTGACGCATGCATAAGGCTGTATAACATATCCGGTGCAGATGAGCTTGTCAATACGGAGTTTTACGGAAATATTCTGAAGTATGTAAAACTGTGTCTAAAAGAAAGCATGGAAAAATGCAGGGATATGCTTGAGGTATGCAATGAGCCGTCTGGGCCGGCGGCATACAGGGAGAATATTGAAGCTGACCTTAAAATGATTACGTCTGCATATGAGTGTAATGACCCGGTGGAGATGGGAAAATGTCTGGACACCGGCTTTACGAGACTTAAAACCATCAGAAATACCGAAGACGAGAGCCTGAAGCAGTATGTTCAGTATAACAGAAATGCCGTAAAAAACAGAATAAACAGGCTGGCAGACAGCTATCTTAAATATACACCTGAGGAAATATATAATATGCTTGAAGACAGCAGACCCCATGCAGAGGAAATAATTGCCCTTACGGCAGAATTCAGTGAAAGATACAGATTGGCAAGGTATGACAGGAACATAGTTGATTTTTCGGATATAGAACATCTTGCACTGAAAATACTCGTAAAGCATGAGGAAGGAACGGAGGAGTATGCATATACCGAAATTGCGGATGAGCTTGCGGAAAAATATACGGAAATATATGTAGATGAATATCAGGACAGCAATGCTGTGCAGGAAGCAATTCTTACGGCAGTGTCGGGTGCAAGATTCGGAAGACCGAATATGTTTATGGTCGGGGATGTTAAGCAGAGCATTTACAGATTCCGAATGGCGGATCCGGGGCTGTTCATGTCCAAGTATGACAGCTACGGAAATGACGGTGATAACAGAAAAACAGAGCTTCACAATAACTTCAGAAGCTGCCGTAACGTAATTAATGTGGTAAATGACGTGTTTTCACTTGCCATGCACAAAAGTGTCGGCGGAGTGGAATACACGGAAGAAAACAGGCTTAATTACGGAGGTACGGAAGAGGATCTCATGGATACCGCAACGGAAATAATTGTTGCAGAAAAATCACTTTATAAAGAGCTTGAAACGGATGACAGGGAAATATGCGCCAATATGGCAGCAATGCAGATAAAGAAAATGCTTAAAGAAGACACCGGTCTGACATACGGGGATTTTGTCATACTGCTCAGGTCGGATAAAAAATCCGGACCGGAGTATGCAGAGATATTGCTAAACCATAATATTCCGGCAAAATATGATTCGACCACGGGATATTTCAGTGCACGGGAAGTAAGCACCGTCATGAATTTTCTTAAAATAATAGATAATCCGAGACAGGAAATACCGCTTGCATCAACGATGAAATCTTTTTTTGCAAATTTTAACGGAGAAGAGCTTGCATACATTAAAGGACCGGCAAGAAGGACGGAATTTTATGACTGCGTTATCAGATATTCGGAAAAGACGGATACCCTGGGGGAAAAGTGCCGCAATTTTCTTGAACTTCTTGCTTCATACAGAAGGAAAGCAAAATTACTTACAATAAGCGAGCTTATATATGATGTGGTATATAAAAGCGGATATTATGATTATATGGGACTGCTTCCGAACGGGGAAGTAAGAAAGAATAATCTTGACATGCTTATTACCAAGGCGGCAGATTATGAAAAAACAAGCTATTCCGGACTGTTTAACTTTTTAAGGTACATAGATGAGATAAAAAAATATGATGTGGATTACGGAGAAGGACAGGCACTTGAAAATAATGAAAATGTCGTAAGAATCATGAGCATACACCGAAGCAAGGGACTTGAATTTCCGGTTGTGATATTAGGGGATGCTTCAAAAACGTATAATCTGACGGATACGTCAGGAGACATCATTATGGACAGCGGATTAGGGATAGGAATCAATATTGTTGATACCATAAAGAGAATAAAATATCCGTCATTCATTCATGAGGTAATTAAGAACAGGGTAATGACTGACAGTATAGGAGAGGAATTAAGGATTCTGTATGTTGCACTTACAAGAGCCAGACAGAAGCTGATAATTACCGGAGTTGCGAACGATACCTCCGTTAAGGCATGGAATAACGCTGCAGTATGCGGAAGTATTGATACCGAGTACATATTGAGCAGAAAAAGCTACCTTGACCTTGTAATGGCAGCTTATCACATCAGACCGCAGGGCGGTATATACAGATACGTTACCGTTTTACCTGAGGAACTCATGTGCGGCAGAACGGAAGAGGTCCGGGAAACAGTCGGAGACATAAGTGACGGCATACGGCGAATGCTTGATATAACGGATAATTCCGAAAATGATGCAGAAATTGAAGATATGCTTGAATATGTCTATCCTTATGGCAGTATTTTTTCACTTAAAAGCAAGTATTCCGTATCAGACATTAAGCATAAGGCAATGGAAGAAAGCGAATATGAGGAGGTTCTTGTTCCGCAGCCTGAGGAATCCGTACCGGTTCCTGAATTTGTTGAAAAACAGAGCGGGGTTACGGGAGTATTCCGCGGAAATGCATATCATAAATTTTTTGAAATAATGGATTATGAACGTTGTACGGATGAAAAAAGCATTGAAAATTATATGAAAGAATGTATTGAAAAAGGAAAATTTCCAAAGGAATATGCAGACACCATAAATGTAAGTGATTTTGAATGTTTTATCAGCTCAGAGCTTGCCCGCAGAATGAAAAAAGCGTACAGCGAAGGCGTGTTATTCAGGGAACAGCCTTTTATAACGGAAGTCGGGGCAGATATGGTGGATGCAGCGTATCCGGCAGATGAAAAGGTACTTATACAGGGTATAGTTGATGCTTTTTTCTTTGAAGGAGACCGGCTGTATATAGCCGATTATAAAACCGACCGTGTTCCCGAAGGTGAAAAGGGCGAAAAAATACTAATCGAACGGTATAAAAAACAGCTTGAACTGTACGGAGAAGCATTAAGCCGTATTACAGGCAGAAAGACTGGCGGACTGTACATATATTCCGTGGTACTCGGCAGGGAAATTGAGATACGGTAAATGACGTGTCAGTCTCTGTTTCGTACCTTATTGAAGGTCTTTTCCGTCATTGAAATCATAAGAATAAAGAATACCATCATATACAGCGGAAAAAGCTTAATGCTTACGTGGTCTGCAATCAGACCGAAAACCGGCGGAATAAATGTTGAACCTACATATGCACCTGCCATCTGTATGCCTATTATTGCCTGTGAATTTTCTGTGCCGAAATTTCGCGGCGTCGAATGAATTATGCTCGGGTATACCGGAGCACAGCCGAGTCCCAGCGTGATTAATCCGGCTATTGCAGGAACATTGCTTTTAAAAGGCATTATAAGCATAATAAGGCCGGTAAAAATTATTGCCGTTCCCATACGGATCATTCTTCTGTCTCCGGCTTTCTCTGAAATAAAGCCGGAGATAAATCTGCCGGCAGTGATACCGATGAAGAACAGGGCACCGAAGCCGGCAGCCGTGTCCTTACCCATGCCTCTTGCATTTACAAGGTAGCTGCTTGCCCATACCATGGCGGTGTTCTCGGCAGCACAATATGCGAAAAATCCCGTAAGAATATACGGAACCCCCTTTATCTTTAACGCATCTTTTATTTTAAGCGGTTTTCTGCTTACTGCAGAAGACCCGGATGCAGATTCAGCCTTCCATGCAAAAAGCGTCACACCCACAATCAGGGTTATTCCAAGCTGTATATATGAAACCGTCCGGTAACCGTCATTCCATACGGTATTGCTTATTGCCCATTTCATCACATACGGGCTTATTAACGTACCAACACCCCAGAAACAGTGAAGCCAGCTCATATGCCTTGAGCTGTAATGAAGTGCAACATAATTATTAAGTGCTGCATCAATGGCACCGGCTCCGAGACCGTACGGAACTGCCCACAGACACAGATATACGAATCTGTCGGAAACTGAAAAACCGAAAAGTGCCGCAGCAGTCAGAAATATGCTTACAAGAGTAACATATTTTGTGCCGAACCTTCCCGTCAGTCTGTCAGAAATCAGACTGGAACATATTGTACAGCCGCTGATTATCATAGTAATGAAGCCCATGTAAGAAATCGGAACATTGAAAATTTCCTGCATAACCGGCCATGCGGAACCCAAAAGGGAATCCGGAAGTCCAAGGCTTATGAAAGCAAGATATATAATGGCAAGCAAAAACATATGCATAATTTTTTCTCCTGAAATTTCATTAATTCATGTAGTATAACATATTAATTTTAAAAATCAATAAGTCAGACGGAAAAATGAATCAGAAAATAGAAAATGAGCTTGGTCTTGCACTTGACATACCTGAATCAGAGAGAGAAAGAACGGATAACCTTAATACGGGTTATGACGGTAATAACGGACAGTGGGAACTGATTGTAAGATATTCAGGAAATATTACGGATGAGGTAGAGAGACTCGGAGGAAGAATAAAAGAGCTGTTAGGAGGGTATGGAATCGTTATGCTTCCTAAGGAAAATATAGAGAAACTTGCCGATAATGTTAATGTGCTTTTTGTGGAAAAGTCTTCCATTCTTTTTTACGAGCGGGAATATTCAGTATATTCCTCATGCATTATTCCCTTGAAAAGGACACCGTTGTCACTGACGGGAGCGGGAACTTATATTGCGGTAATTGACAGCGGAATAGACTATATGCACCCTGAGTTCAGAAAAAATGACGGATTAACAAGAATCAGGGTAATTAATAATCAGGAAAACGGAAATGTATATTATGAGGATGATATAAACAATGCAATAATGAATAATGTTGTGAATCTTGCTCCGGATCTGAGCGGTCACGGTACCCATGTGGCCGGAATTGCTGCGGGAAATAACGGTGTGGCATCTGAGGCTGACATTATTGCAGTCAGACTTGGAGAAGACAGGTATTTTAATACTGCAAGACTTATGGAAGCGGTGGATTTCTGTGTCAGATATGCAATGCGTAATGAAAAACCGCTTGCAGTTAATTTGAGCTTTGGAAATAACTATGGAGCACATGACGGGCTTTCGCTTATTGAAACTTATCTTGATTATGTAAGCAGTGTATGGAAGGTTTCGATAGCGGCAGGTACCGGAAATGAGGCGGATAAAAGAATACACGCATCGGGAAAGCTTGATAATGTGGAAAGAAGAACCGAGCTTGCCGTCGGCAGATATGAAAGCTCGCTTAACATACAGCTGTGGAAAAGATACGGAGATGATTTTTCCATAAGACTTGTCGATCCGTCAGGAAGCATTACGTACATTCGGAAGACGCTGGGAACTGAAAAGTATCGTATTAATGGCAATACCGTGTATGTGTATTACGGCGAACCGTCACCTTACAGAGAAAGGCAGGAAATACTGTTTCAGATAATACCTGACGGGTGCTGCATATCGGAAGGGTTATGGAATTTTATATTTGTACCTGAGAGAATAATAAGCGGATATTATGATATGTGGCTCTCAGAAAGTAATTTTGTCAACGGAAATACCGGATTTACGGCAGCAGACCCTGACATAACACTTACTATTCCGTCAACGGCATATAAGGTTATATCAGTAGGCGCTTATGATGCGGGAAGGCTGAGCCATGCACCTTTTTCAGGCAGGGGATATACACTGAATCCCGTGGCATACAAGCCGGATATTACGGCACCGGGTGTCGGAATCATATCGGCACAGGCCGGAATCGGCGGATATGCCGTAAGAAGCGGAACATCAATGGCTGTTCCGTTTGTTACGGGAAGTGCGGCTTTGCTGATGGAGTGGGGAATTGTAAAGGGAAATGACCCTTTCATGTATGGAGAGAAAATAAGGGCGGCACTTATCGCAGGGGCTTCAAGGGTTCCCGGAGTGCAGGAATGGCCTGACAGAAGATGGGGATGGGGAACGCTGTGCGTCAGCGACAGCCTGTTTAGAAGGTAGGAGAGTTGGCAGATTCTCAAATAAGACGCAGCACCTTTTTATCCGGCATTCTTGTCTTAACAGTGCATTTATGATAAGATATGGGGAAAAAGAGGAGAATGTACGGTGAAATATATATGGCAGACTGGAATAATATTACTTATATCTTTTATTGGTGAAGTCCTTAATTATTTTATAAAGCTTCCCGTTCCGGCGGGAATATACGGACTTGTCATCATGTATGCAGGATTGAAGACCGGGTTTATAAGATATGAATATGTCAGGGAAGCCGGACATTTTTTTGTGGAAATTATGCCAATAATGTTTATACCTGCGGCGGTGGGGCTTATGGTTACGTGGAACGTGCTGAAACCGGTTTTTTTTCCTGTTGCCGTTATCACTGCCGTGTCAACGGTTCTTGTCATGGCAGTGTCCGGAAAGGTATCGGATGCGGTTATACACCGTCAGAATAAGAAGGATGGGAACAATGAATGAATTATTGAAAAACTCTGTGTTTTTCGGAGTTGCGGTAAGTATATGTGCATACTTTGCAGGCTGTATGCTTAGAAAAAAAATCAGCTTTCCTTTATTTAACCCTCTGCTTATTTCAGTGGTAATAATTATATTTTTACTGTGGGCAGGAAAAATTGATTATGAAACATATAACAGGGGAGCATCCTATCTCAGTTATCTGCTTACGCCCGCGACGGTATGTCTTGCAATACCTCTTTATGAGCAGTCGGAGCTTCTGAAGAAGAATTATAAGGCTGTAATTGCCGGAATACTCTCAGGTACGCTTACAAGTCTTGTATGCATATTTGTGATGTCTCTTATATGGAAGCTTGACCACGAAATGTATGTAAGCCTTTTGCCGAAATCAATAACGACTGCAATAGGAATGGGAGTGTCCGAAGAGCTTGGAGGATACGTCACAATTACTGTTGCCGTGATTGTGATAACGGGAATACTCGGTAACATAATCGGAGAAACCGTCATCAGGCTGTTCCGCATCAGGGAACCTGTGTCAAAGGGCGTGGCACTGGGAACGGCTTCACATGCAATAGGAACGTCAAGGGCAATGGAGCTTGGCAGTATTGAGGGTGCAATGGCGAGTCTGTCAATTGCCGTTGCCGGAATATTCACGGTTGTGGGAGCGTCGGTATTTGCACGCTTCATCTGAACGGAGAAAGACAATGAATCAGGAAAACGGACATAAAAGAAGGATAAGATACAGCGGTACGCATCCGAAAAAATTCAGTGAAAAATATAAAGAACATAATCCGGATAAATACGGCGATACAATAGAAAGAGTAATCAGTAAAGGAAGCACTCCGGCAGGTATGCATATTCCCGTTATGGTTGATGAAATACTCGGGGTTCTTAAAATCAGACCGGGTGAAAGAGGTCTTGATGCAACGCTCGGATATGGCGGACACTCAAGGAAAATGCTTGAACAGCTTCAGGGAAAGGGACATCTGTGCTCACTTGACATAGATCCCATAGAGATTGTTAAGACAAGAGACAGACTCAGAACAGCAGGTTATGGTGATGACATACTGACCGTTATACAGACTAACTTTAAAAATATAGACAAGGTAGCGGACAGCAACGGAAAATTTGATTTTCTGTTAGCAGATCTCGGAGTAAGCTCAATGCAGATAGATAATCCCGAAAGGGGATTTTCCTACAAGCACGACGGACCGCTTGATTTGCGGCTTGACCCGTCATCGGGCATACCGGCATCAGAGAGGCTTAAGAACATAACGAAGGATGAACTTTGTGGTATGCTGACGGAAAACAGTGATGAACCTTATGCCGCCGAAATTGCCGAAATCATTGTGGCGGAACGCCGAAAAAAGCATATGGCGGAGACAACCGGAGATTTATGCGGGATGATAGAGAAAGCACTGGCATTCCTTCCTGCCGGTGACAGGAAGGAAGCAGTTAAGAAATCGTGCCGCAGGACGTTTCAGGCATTAAGAATTGATGTAAACAGCGAATATGAGGTGCTGGAAGAATTTCTGGAAAAACTGCCGGGTGTTATGGAATCCGGAGGAAGAATTGCCATTCTTACGTTTCATTCAGGTGAAGACAGAATAGTAAAACAGATTTTTAAACGTATGTATTCAGAAGGCATATACAGTGCAGTCTCAGGCGAAGTAATAAGACCGTCGGCACAGGAATGTATAAGAAATAAAAGGGCACATTCCACCAAGCTGAGATGGGCCGTAAGGGCATAAGAGGGACCGGTTATGAAGCATATAACAGTCGGAATGGTAGCTCATGTTGACGCAGGAAAGACCACACTGTCGGAAAATCTGCTGTACATGGGCGGGAAAATACGGAAGATGGGAAGAGTGGATAACGGAGACTCCTTTTTTGACGGCAATGTAATGGAGAGGGAACGCGGAATAACCATTTTTTCCAAACAGGCAATAATAAAGACGGATAAGGTAACAATAACCCTGCTTGACACACCGGGACACAGGGATTTTTCGGCAGAAATGGAGAGAACCCTGCAGGTACTTGATTATGCCGTGCTTGTTATATCAGCTGCCGACGGAGTGACGGGATACACGGAAACACTCTGGAAACTGTTGAAAACCTATCGTGTTCCGGTATTTATTTTTGTCAATAAAATGGATATGCCGGGGACGGACAGGAAGGAAATACTGAAAAATCTTAAGGACAGGCTTGACGGTGATATTGCGGATTTTACCACTGACAGGAAAGAAATGCATCAGGAAGCCGCAACCTGCAGTGAAGAGCTTATGAATGAATATATAGAGAGCGGATATGTGTCTGATGAAAGCATTGCCGGCAGTATTCATTCAAGACAGCTCTTTCCGTGTTATTTCGGTTCGGCATTGAGAGCATATGGTATCGACGGACTGCTGGAGGGTATCGGAACATATTCGCTGCAGCCGGAGTATAAGGATGAATTTTCTGCACTTGTATATAAAATATCAAGAGACAGGGAAGGAAAAAGGCTTACCCACATGAAGATTACAGGAGGAAGCCTGAAAATAAAAAGTGTTATAGGTGAGTATGGTAAGGTAAATGACATAAGGATATATTCGGGGAATGCTTATGAAACCGTTGAATCTGCTGCTGCAGGAAGCCTGTGCGCCGTATCGGGACTGAACGGAACATACAGCGGAATGAAGTTAGGGGCTGAGAACGGAGAAATGCTTCCGATTATTGAGCCGGTATTCAGGTACAGGATAATTATTTCTGACGGAACTGATGATGCCGTAATGCTTAAATACCTGAGGGAAGTTGAAGAAGAAGAACCGGAGCTGCATATCTCATATGATGAAGATATGAAGGAAATATATGCGGATATTATGGGTGAAGTGCAGACGGATATAATAAAAAGGATTATCAATGACAGATATGGTGTCGGTATAACGTTCGGAAACGGAAGAATAGTATACAGGGAGACCATAGACGGCATGACATACGGAATAGGTCATTTTGAACCGCTGAGACACTATGCCGAGGTGCATTTAAGAATGGAAGCACTTGAAAGGGGAAGCGGACTTGTATTTGAGAGTGACTGCAGTGAGGATGTTCTTGCAGGAAGCTGGCAGAGGACGGTATTGTCCGCACTCGAGAAAAAAATTCATAAAGGAGTCCTTGCAGGTGCGGAAATAACCGATATGAAAATAACGCTGGTAACCGGAAGGGCACATAATAAGCATACCGAAGGCGGAGATTTCAGAAAGGCGGCATACAGGGCACTTCGGAACGGGCTTATGCAGGCGGATAACATTCTTCTTGAACCGTATTATTCGTATACGCTTGAGCTGCCGGAAAAATACATCGGACGTGCAATGAATGACATCGAAAGAATGAAGGGTACCGTGGAATATCCGGCAGTCAGTGACGGAACCGCACTGATGAAGGGTATTGCTCCGGTCTCACTTATAAGAAATTACGGACAGGAGGTAATCTCGTATACAGGGGGAACCGGAAAAATAAGCTTTACGCTGTGGGGATATGAACGCTGTCATAATCAGGATGAGGTAATCGGAGCGTTGGGATACAATGCGGAAAGAGATATATACAATACGGCAGATTCCGTTTTCTGTTTTAACGGTGTAGGAAGCATCGTGCCATGGTATGATGTAAAAAAATATGCACATATGCCGGTAACCGGCGAAAAAACATCATGCAGGGAGGAATACCGCAATGTGTCCGTATGTCCGCAGACTGATTTAAGCATCGGCACTGAGGAAATAGACATGATTATCAGCAGGGCAGGAGGAACCAATACATCCCGCAGACAGGGCTTTTACCGTAAAAAAGACGCAGCTCCCGTAACAGTAACCTATGGTAAAAGGCATGAAGGCGAAAAGTATCTTTTAGTGGACGGATATAACGTGATATATGCATGGAAGGAGCTGAGTGAGCTTGCAGAAACCGGTCTTGACGGAGCAAGGGGAAGGCTTCTTGACATAATGTGTAATTATCAGGCAATGAAAGGTATTAACGTAATAGTGGTATTTGATGCATACAGGGTGAAGGGACATACCGAGGAATATACCGGTTATCATAATATTCACGTTGTATATACAAGGGAAGCAGAGACCGCAGACCTGTATATAGAGAGGTTTGCCCATGATAACGGAGAAAAGCATGACATAACGGTTGCGACCTCAGACGGACTTGAACAGATAATCATAAGAGGAGAAGGCTGTCGTATTATATCGGCAAGGGAGTTTGAAAAAGAAGTCCGTGATTTTTCAAATTCGTTTATGAATGATTACAGGGAACATTTAACTTGATTAAGAATGAAAATATGCTAAAATAACATAAGATTACATGATATGGCAACGGAGGATACAATGGATACTAACAGATTAGCAGAACTTTTATTTCCAAATGTGGCAAATGAACCGGAATATTATGAGCAGAAATTTCCTGCAAGGAAGCTTCCTGAGAATGCACAGGTTACAAGGCTGGCACCAAGCCCTACGGGATTTATTCATCTTGGAAATCTGTACAGTGCACTTGCGGATGAGAGAATCGCCCACAGGAACGGCGGTGTGTTTTATTTAAGAATAGAAGATACTGATGAGAAACGTAAGGTTGAAGGAGCGGTTGAGACGATAATAAATGCGCTCAGATATTTTGACATAGAGTTTGACGAGGGGGCAGGCTTTGCGGATGACGGTACATCCAATGCTTATGGGCCATATTTTCAGCGTCAGCGTGTTGAAATATATCATTCGTATGCTAAGGAGCTTGTAAGAAGAGGACTTGCATATCCGTGCTTCTGTACGGAAGAGGAACTTGAAGAAGTAAGGAAAAGACAGGAAAGTGACAAGGCAATGACCGGATATTACGGAGAATATGCGCACTGCCGTAATCTTACAATGGAGGAGATTGAAGCAAGGCTTGATGCGGGCAGCACTTATGTCCTGAGACTCCGTTCACAGGGAAGTCCTGACAGGGAAATAGACTTTAAGGACAGTATCATGGGAGAAATTAAGCTTCCGGAGAATATACATGACATTGTGCTTCTTAAAAGGGATGGTGTTCCGACATATCATTTTGCCCATGCCGTTGACGACCATCTTATGAGAACCACAACGGTTATCAGGGGCGGTGAATGGCTTGCATCGGTTCCGGTTCATTACGAACTTTTTCATGTGCTCGGTTTTGATATGCCTGCATACGGACACACGGCACATCTCATGAAATTTGATGAAGAGACCGGCGGCAAGAGAAAGCTTTCCAAGAGAAAGGACCCTGAGCTTTCGCTTGATTATTACCGTAAGGACGGATATCATCCTAAGGCAATGAAGATATATCTTATGACACTTCTTAATTCCAATTTTGAAGAATGGTATGAAAAAAATCCTGACAGTGACATCAGTGAATTCCCGTTTACCATAGAGAAAATGAGTCAGTCGGGTGCACTTTTTGATAAAGACAAGCTTCATAATATATGTAAGAATGTTCTTGCATCACTTGATGAGGAAGAATTATATGATTTTCTGTATAAATGGGCGGTTGAGAATGAACCGGACAAGGCAGGAATATGGTTTGCAGACAGGGATAAGATGCTTGCAATATTAAGACTGTACATGGGCATTGGAATGAAGAGAAGACGCAAGGATTTCATATATGCCGTACAGATTATGGAAATGATTTCATTTTTCTTCGGTGACGGCGGAGAAAGGGAAGCCTTCAGATTTGATGATGATACCGTAAAGTCCGTTCTGAACGGATATCTTTCGCGGTATAATCACGAAGATGACAATTCCGCATGGTTTGATAAGTTAAAACAGACGGCTGACAGCCTTAATTTTGCTACTGACATGAAAGCATACAAGGCGGAACCTGACATGTACAGGGGAAGTATTTCAGATGTTGCCGAGATTGTAAGAATAGCTGTTGCCGGAAGAGCCAATACTCCTGACCTGTGGAGCATAATCCATATAATGGGTGAGAGTGAAATGAAAGAAAGGATAGAGAAGCTTTGCTGAAGAAAATTTTGTGGTGGATTCCTGTTGTTGCCGTAATGGCAGTTATTTTCAGGTTCTCCATGGAATCCGGTACGGAATCGTCCGGACTCAGCAGTCTTATAAGCGACCGGATAGGAATGTCGGAGCATTTTGTGAGAAAAGCGGCACATATGACGGAATACGGTATACTTTCGGGAACTCTTATTGCGGCATTAAGGAAGTCATGCGGAATTTCTGCGGTAAAGTCGGCGTTAACCGCCGTGGCGGTATCTGCAATTTATGCCTCGACGGATGAGATACATCAGCTTTTTGTTGCGGACAGAAACGGCAGTTTTCGTGATGTACTGATTGATACGTCGGGAGCACTGATTATTGCCGTACTGTACCTGCTTATTAGTAAAATTTTTATAAAAAAACTAAAAAAATGAATTTTTTGTATAAATTCCCATGGATTAAGGCTATTATATACTTAGAATCTGAAAACGGAGAGTATATATGAAGAAAATAATGTTTTTTCTGCCTTTTTCAATTATTGCTGCGGCAGTGGCTGCACGGGAAATAACGCTGCGTCAGGCATTTGAACTGATGGTGGCAAGAAATAATTCACGGCTTGGCAGAATGCTTGTATCCGAGAAAAATATGAGTCCCAGACCGATACATGATGAGTGGCTTGCTGATGCGGATGTAAGGAAGGTATCAGTGGTATCACATGACGGACTGCGTCTTGCCGGACATTTTATCATTGTGCCGGATGCTGAGAGAAATGTGCTCATGATGCACGGTTGGAGAGGAATATGGAAGGACTGTGCAGGACCCGCACAGGAGCTTGTACGGGAAAAGTGCAACGTGCTTATCATTGAGGAGCGCGCACAGGGAAACAGTGAGGGAAAATACATGGGCTTTGGCATACAGGAGTCAGAGGACTGCCGTACATGGTACCGTTTCATTCACAAAAATAATCCGCTTCCCATATATCTTATGGGCGAATCGATGGGAGCCGCTACCGTAATGATGGCTGCAGGGAGAAAGCTCCCGCCGTATGTAAGGGGGATTATTGCCGACTGCGGATTTACCACACCGTATGATATAGTGCGGAAGGTAATACTCGGACATGAAGGCGGAAATGACAGACTGGTGCATCTTATGGAGAAGAGATGCATAAAACGGGCAGGATACAGCTTAAAGGCGGCATCTGCCACGGAGGCAATGAGAAAATGTACTGTTCCGGTATTTTTTGCACACGGAACATCCGATTCCTTTGTTCCTCACGGTATGAGTGTGGCGAATTACAGGGCGTGTGCTTCAAAAAAAGAACTGTATCTCGTTGATGGCGCTGACCATTGCGGGTGTTTTGAAAAAAATCCAAAAGAATACATTAACAGGATTAAAACATTTTTTGAATGGGATAATCGGAAAAGAGGATGATAAATGTTAAAAGAAACGAAAGACAACCTGATTGATAAGCTTGTGCAGGACAATGAAAGCTTCAGAAAATTTCAGAACCTCATGATGAAATATGAGTGTGCGATGTTAGAGGTTAAGACTAAGCTTGACGTTCTTAACACAGAGCTGTCACATCAGAACAACCGTAATCCGTTTGAAACAATAAAATGCAGGATTAAGAAACCGAAGAGCATAATAGAGAAGCTTGAAAGAAATAATTATCCTCTTACCATAGATTCCATTGAGAAAAATCTTAATGATGTGGCAGGAATAAGGGTAATCTGTTCTTTCCCTGATGATATTTACAGACTGGTGGATTATCTTCTTCAACAGGATGACATAACGCTTATTGAGAAAAAAGATTATATAAGCAATCCCAAAAAGAGCGGTTACAGGAGCTATCATCTGATTGTCGAGGTGCCTATATTTCTTACAACGGAGAAGAAACCGATGCGTGTGGAGGTTCAGTTCAGGACGATAGGAATGGATTTCTGGGCAAGCCTTGAGCATAAGCTGAAATACAAGCAGAACATTGAGGATGCTGAAAATATATCCGAAGAACTGTATTTCTGTGCGGATCTCGTAAGTCAGTTAGACAGGAGAATGCAGCAGATAAGGGATAGAATTGATTCGGAAAATGATAAAAATTAGCATATTCCCGCACTCCTTTGTTCTGTGAAAAAATGTACATGAATTTGGAGATAATTGAATGAAAAAATTCTTTTCAAAAATCATTAAGCTGGTAATATTTGTTGCAGCCGTTGTTTTGCAGGCTGCAGTTATTGTTTTACCGCTTCTGTTTATTAAGAAGTATTCTCTTCTGCTGAATACTGTTTTTTCACTTATTTCAATGGTCATGGCTTTTTATCTTGTACGGACTGACATGAATCCGTCATATAAGATCCCGTGGCTTTTTATACTTCTTGTATTTCCTTTTTTCGGCTGGATAATGTATATAATGTACGGCAAGGTGTATTTTACGCATAAAGAGAGAATACGTTTTAATAATCTGGGAAGAAGATACAGGGAGGCATCGCTTGAAGTGCCCTTTGTTAACGGGGAACTTAGGGAAAAATATCCTGATATATATCCCCAGGCCGAGTATCTGTACGGATATGCCAATGCACCGGTATACGGAAATACCGAATGTGAATATTTCCCATGCGGTGAAGCAATGTTTGAAGCAATGCTTGAGGAGCTGGAAAAAGCCGAAAAATTCATATTTATGGAATATTTTATTATTGATGAGGGGTATATGTTTTCACGTATAATGGATATTCTTATTAGAAAATCGAGACAGGGAGTTGACGTGCGTCTGGTATATGACAGTCTCGGCAGTCTTGTGAAGTCAAAGGAAAAATCCGTATATATAATGAAAAAAAACGGAATTGAATGTCATGAGTTTAACAGGCTGGTATCCATAATGGGAAACCGCTATAACAACAGGGACCACAGAAAATTATGCATAATTGACGGAAACGTCGGATTCACGGGCGGAATCAACATTGCTGATGAATACATTAACAGGACGCATCCGTTCGGCGTATGGAAGGATACGGCAGTAATGCTGAAGGGAAACGGAGTGTGGGCTTTTACAGTAATGTTCATCACCCTTCTTAATTCCATTAATAAAACGGATGAAAGTCTGTCCGCTTACAGACCTGACATTAAATTAACGGATACACAGGGGTATTATGTTCCTTTTACGGATTATCCGATTGACAATGAAGCCAACGGCCGGAATGTCTATCTTAATATGATAAACCGTGCACGGAAATATGTTTATATAATGACGCCGTATCTCATACTTGACAATCTTCTTCTGGTCGCACTGGAAAATGCAGCCAAAAGCGGTATTGACGTAAGAATAATAACACCGGGCAGGGGTGACAAGAAGCTTATATATATGCTTACGCGGTCATATTATGAACCGCTTATAAATGCAGGTGTGAAGATATATGAATATTCTCCGGGATTCGTTCATGCCAAAGTAATGCTATCTGATGATGCTGTTGCTGTTGTGGGAACAATCAATCTGGATTACCGCAGTCTGACCCACCATTATGAAAACGCCGTCTGGATGTGCGAAAGTCCGGTTATAAAGGATATTTATGATGATTTTATCGCAACATTGCAGGACTGCCGGATTATTACACCGGAATTCTGCAGAAAGAAAACGCCTGCAGGAGTGATTCTTATTCCTGTTCTCAGACTGTTTTCACCAATGTTGTGACATAAAAAACATAATAATGTAAGAAAACTGTTACTTTAAGAAATTAAATTCTTGGAGTAACAGTTTTTTTGCTTTAAAAATATAAAAATATATTGCCAATACTGAAAAAAAGTATTAATATAACCATATAAGTGTCAGATTGTGGTGGCAAGGGGAGCAAAGTGGTGGATTTCTAATGAAAGGAGTGGTAACAACGTGTTCAAGGGCGAATATAATCATTCACTGGACGCCAAAGGGCGTGTTATTATTCCGGCGAAATTCAGGGAGAAGTTAGGGGATACCTTTGTAATAACCAAGGGACTTGACGGATGCTTATACGGATATTCCAATGAAGACTGGCAGGTATTTGAAGACAGAATATCAGCACTGCCGATTACGAATAAGAACTCAAGACAGTTTACACGTTTTTTTCTTGCAGGTGCTGCTGACTGTGAAGTGGACAAGCAGGGACGTATACTCATTCCTTCCGTACTCAGGGAATTTGCGGGACTTGATAAGGATGTGGTGCTTGTGGGCGTATCCAGACGTATTGAAATCTGGAGTAAGGAAAAGTGGTCGGAACTCACTGCACAATATGATAATGATATGGATGAAATAGCGGCTAATCTTGATGAACTGGGATTTTCGTTATAGGAAGGGTCAAGGCAGGTATGAATTTTTCACATAAATCAGTTTTACTGGATGAAACAATAGAGAATCTTAACATAAAACCGGATGGAATATATGTGGATGGGACTCTCGGAGGTGCAGGACATTCCTATCAGATATGCAGACATCTGTCTGACGGAGGAAGGCTCATAGGAATTGACCAGGATGAGGATGCCATAACGGCCGCGGAAGAGAAACTTTCCGAATTTAAGGACAGGGTAACCATTGTAAGGGATAATTACCGCAATATACCGGAGATTCTTAAAAGGCTCGGAATCAAAGGGGCAGACGGTATACTGCTTGACATAGGCGTGTCATCATATCAGCTTGATACGGCAGAAAGAGGATTCACATACAAGGAGGAAGATGCTCCCCTTGACATGAGAATGGACAGAAGAAACAGTATCAGTGCTGAAAATGTTGTAAATGATTACAGCGAATCCGAGCTGTACCGTGTGATAAGGGATTATGGTGAGGAACCGTTTGCAAAGAATATTGCAAAACATATCTGCATTGCAAGGGCGGAAGGGAGAATAAGAACAACGGGAGAGCTTTCTGAAATAATCAAAAGGGCGATTCCGATGAAAAAAAGAGCGGTGGGGGGACATCCCGCCAAGAAAACCTTTCAGGCAATAAGAATAGAAGTTAATAAGGAACTGAAAGTACTTGAAGAATCAATTAATGAAATGATAGAGCTTCTGAATGACGGCGGAAGGCTGTGTATAATAACATTTCATTCCCTTG
Organism: uncultured Butyrivibrio sp.; assembly: GCA_964405265.1. GTDB lineage: Bacteria > Bacillota > Clostridia > Lachnospirales > Lachnospiraceae > Eshraghiella. Next base: position 138,960 of record CAYONC010000002.1, on the reverse strand, counting down.
AAGACCGTATAGTCAAAAATCGTTTCAGGGAAAATGTCAACACCTGTACATGCCCTCCGGAATTTCCGGTATGTATATGCGGGAACAGACCAAAGGGAACGATAATCACGAGAAAGCCGGTTGTTCCGTCAGAAGAGGAGCTTGAAGAAAATAACAGGGCAAGGAGCTCCAAGCTCCGCGTATTTGAAAGGCATAGGTGAGTAAAATGAACAGATACATACATGGAAGTGAAGCATATGAAATTCCGCAGGAGATGCCGGTCAGAATTCCGAGACGCAGGGAAGGTCTTACCGAAGAAGAAATAAGACGCAGACGTGCGAAATATTATGCGGCGGAAAACAGACGTAAGGCAGGACGGTTCGGTATATTATATACGGGAATAATAGCATTTGCCGTTGGCTTTGCATTGCTTGTATCGGTAAAATATGTATCGCTTTTTAATGAAAAAAATGAAAATTCAAAGGAAATAAGCAGTCTCCGAAGCGAGTTGACGGATTTAAAGGAAAGTAATGACAATAAACAGCTTGAGATTGACACCTCAATAAATTACGATTATATTTATAAGGTGGCAACAGAAGAACTTGGAATGGTACACGCAGGTTCCGGACAGGTATTGGAATATACGAGCGGCGAATATGAATATGTAATTCAGTATAAGGATGAATTTTCCGGAAAATAATATGAAAGTAATCAGGCAGGAGAGACCATGACAACAGATAAGAAAAAAAGAAGCATTAAAAAAATCACAACTAAGATGAAGAAGAAGCTTTTAATAATCTATCTGTTATCAGGTCTCCTTTTGGTGTTTGTTACCATAAGGCTTATCAGAATTAATCTTGAAAAAGGTGATAAATATTCCAGACTTGTATATAACAATTATACTTACAGCAGCAGAGTCATACCGGCAAGAAGAGGAGACATAACTGACAGAAACGGAACCATACTCGCATACAGCACGAAGTCATATAAGCTGATAATTGATGCCAAGGTAATGCTTGCGAATGAAAAAAGCCGGAGCGTTACGGTACAGGCACTTGAGAAGTGCTTTCCACAGCTTGATATTGACGGGCTTAATGAATTTCTGGATGAAAATGAAAAAAAAGAAAAGAGAAGCTCATATAAAATATTCCTTCAGGATCTCACCGGAGATGACGTGGAAGAATTTGAGAATCTGATGGACGAAGAAAATAATGATAAAGATGATTATAAGATAACGGGTGTCTGGTTTGAGGCGGAATATAAGAGAACATATCCTTTTAAGACGCTTGCGGCAGATCTTATAGGATTTTCTGACTCCGGCAGCGGCGGAGTCATAGGTATTGAAAATTCATATAACGGATACCTTGCCGGAACGGACGGAAGAAAATACGGATATATAGATAACAGTGAATATAAATCGCAGATAATACCGGCCACAGACGGAAGTACGGTTGTAACAACGATAGATTACAGCATACAGAACATAATAGAAAATGCAATAAAAGAATTTAATGATGAATACGGCTCACTTACCACAACGGTGGTGGTTATGGATCCGCAGAACGGAGAAGTGCTTGGAATGGCGGATTATCCGACTTTTGACCTGAATAATCCGAGGGATGTGTCATCAGCATTTAAACAGGAAGAACTGGATAAAATGACTGATGATGAAAAGGTTAAAGCATATTATTCGGTATGGAGCAACAATGCAGTAAGCAAGATATATGAGCCGGGCTCGGTGTTTAAGACATTTACCATTGCAGAACTGATAGAAGAAAATCTTATAGATTTGAAAGACGTATTTGTGTGCGACGGATACGGAGTATATGACAGTACAAAAATATTGTGCCACGGCGGTGTGGGACATGAAGAACTAACGGTAACCGGAGCATTGGGACAGTCCTGCAATGACTGCCTTATGCAGTTCGGCGAAATTCTTGGAAAAGCCACTTTCTCAAAATATCTTGATGTATTTAAATTTGGACAGAAAACAGGAATTGACCTCCCGTCGGAGGAAGCAGGTCTTCTGATATCCGAAGCAGGTATGATGGATGTGGATCTGGCCACAAATTCATTCGGGCAGAATGTTAATGTGAACATGATGCAGATGATGTCAACCTTTGCATCGATAATTAACGGCGGCAGTTATTATACTCCGCACGTTGTTAAGGAAATACTTAATGATGCAGGTGAAGTGATAGAGCGATTTGAACCGGAGCTTGTGACAAAAACCGTATCGGAAGAAACTTCGGCTGTTATGAGAAGCATGCTTAGGGCTGTTGTTGATTACGGGACCGGCGGATATGTGTACATGGACGGCTATTCCATAGGCGGAAAAACGGGAGCTGCCGAAAAGCTTCCGAGAGATAAGGAGAGCTATATCGTATCATTTATGGGTTTTGCACCTGCTGAAGATCCGGAAGTGCTTGTTTATGTAACAATTGATACCCCGGATGTGGAAGAATATGATACATCATGGGCAGCACAGATGCTTTCAAAGGCAATAATGGAAGAGCTTGTGCCATATCTTGGAATACCTGCTGATAATCCGGATTATGAAAGGGAAATATATCTTGATACGGAAACGTTTGAACCGGTAGTAAAGAGAGGCTCAACGGTAAACCGTGATGATATAGCACCTGATTCGGCAGACAGCCTACCGGCAGAGCAGGAGACCACTTCAGGAGAAGAGGAGACACCAACGGAGCAGGAACCGGCTTCAGAAGAAGGTACATCATCAGAGCCTGAGACATCATCGGGAGACGAAATGCCGCCATCGGAGTCTGAGACATCAACATAATATCGTCATGAAAATAATTCCGGATTAATAAGATTATAAAAAGAAATCTTATGGTAATGACATGAAAACCTTCAGGAGTCACCGGAAAAAAATAAAAACCACGGCTTTCGCCGCCCTTACGATACTGTCACTGCTGATTGGAAGGGTGGCGTATATTTCGGTATTCAGATCAAAAGAGCTTAGTGCGGCGGCACAGGCGGTTCATGAAAGAGAGAGGAATATTAAAGCGGCACGCGGCAGGATAATAAGCTCAGACGGTACCGTACTTGCCGAAAATAAAACCGTATGTACCGTATCGGTGATACATTCACAGATAGAAGAGCCTGAAAAGGTAATAAAAGCTCTTGCCGGAGAGCTTGACATGGATGAAAATAAAGTGAGAAAATACGTTGAAAAGGTATCGTCCATGGAAAGAATTAAAAGCAATGTTTCAAAGGAAACCGGCGACAGAATACGGAGTATGGGCCTGGCAGGAGTTAAAGTAGACGAGGATTCAAAAAGAATATATCCGTATTATACTCTTGCATCCAAGGTTTTGGGTTTTACGGGAGCTGATAACCAGGGAATACTGGGACTTGAAGTGAAATATGAAAACATCATAAAGGGTACGGATGGAAAAATTCTGACCGTTACGGATGCGGCAGGACTCGAGGTTGAAGAAAAAGAAGAAACGAGAATTGAGCCTGTTCCGGGAAAAGACCTTTACATAAGCATGGATTATAATATACAATGTTATGCGGCACAGGCGGCGGAGAAAGCATACTGTTCAACCGGAGCGAAGAGTGTAAGCATTATAATAATGAATCCGGATAATGGTGAAATATATGCCATGGTTAATTACCCTGAATATGACCTTAACAATCCTTTTACGGGCGAAAGCACGGAAGAAATGAATCTTATGTGGAGAAATACGGTTATAAATGATACATATGAGCCGGGTTCCACATTTAAAATTGTAACGGCAACAGCAGCTCTTGAAACGGGAGCGGTAAGTCTGAATGACAGAATAACCTGCACCGGAAGCATCGGTGTGGCAGACAGAAGGATAAGGTGTGCAAAAGCATCAGGACATGGCAGCCAGACATTTGCGGAAAGCCTTCAGAATTCCTGCAATCCGGCATTCATAACATGGGGTCTACGGACGGGAAAGGACAATATGCTTCTGTATATGGACAGACTGGGACTTTTTGAAGCTGCCGGAATTGACCTGCCCGGGGAAGCCTCATCCATTATGCATAAAGCAGAGGATATCAGGGAGCTTGATCTTGCAGTAATGTCATTCGGACAGTCTTTTCAGATAACCCCGCTTCAGCTTATGAGGGCGGCAGCAGCAGTGATAAACGGCGGAAAGCTTGTAACACCGCATTTTGGCGTGCATTACACGGACGCAGAAGGGAACATTACTGAATTTACATATAATACAGAAGAAAATGTCATAAGCAGGGAAACCTCCGATACCATGAAAAAACTGCTTGAACAGGTCGTGGAGGAAGGCGGAGGCTCCAACTGCAGAATAGAAGGATACAGAATATTGGGAAAAACCGCCACGTCACAGAAGCTTCCGAGAAGTGAAGGAAAATACATTGCATCATTTATGGGAGCGGCACCTGCAGATAATCCTGAAGTTATGGCAATGTGCATTATAGATGAACCACAGGGAACATACTACGGAGGACTGATAGCAGCCCCGGTGGTCAGGGAGATTTTTGAGAATATATTACCCTATCTTGGGATAGAAAAAGAGGAAGGAATACAATAATATGAATTTATACGGTAAGAAAACGGTTGTGGCAGGAGCAGGAGTAAGCGGAATCGGAGCGGTAGGACTTCTTAAGGACACCGGAGCGGTGATAACGCTTTATGACGGTAATGAAAAAGCGGACAGGGATGCCATAATGAAGAAAATTCCGGAGGGAACTGAGGTTGAACTTATAACCGGAAGACTTCCGGAAGGACTTGCTGAGAATACTGATTTGCTTGTTGTCAGTCCGGGAATACCGTCAGACAGCCCCCTTGTGGAGGAGTTCAGAAATGCAGGAGCCGAGGTATGGGGTGAAATTGAGCTTGCATATAACTATGAAAAAGGCACTGTATATGCAATAACCGGAACTAACGGAAAAACAACGACCACCTCACTTCTTGGTGAAATTATGCGTGAATATAATCCAAAAACGTATGTGGTGGGAAATATAGGAAAATCATATACGGGAGAAGTGCTGAAAACGGAAAGTGACAGCATAACGGTTGCTGAAATAAGCAGTTTTCAGCTTGAAACCGTTAAAAATTTTGCACCGAGGGGGACGGCGATTCTTAACATCACGCCTGACCACCTTGACAGGCATTATACGATGGAAAATTATGCTGCAGTTAAGGAATCCATAACGAAGAACCAGTGGCAGATAAGAGATGATGATTTCTGCGTGCTTAATTATGATGATGAAGAGCTAAGAAGCTTCAGCAAAAAGATAAAAAATCCCGTATTCTTTTCAACCGTGAACAGGCCCAAAAGAGGTGCATACCTTGACGGGAATGTTATAAAATATGTAAAAGACGGCATGGAAACGGAGCTTGTATCCGTAGAAGAAATGAAAATATTCGGAAAACACAATTACGAAAACGCCATGGCGGCTGCGGCACTTGCCATGGAAGCAGGAGTACCCGCAGGTATTATAAGTGATGTAATTAAGAATTTTGCCGGTGTTGAACATCGTATAGAATATGTGAGGACGCTGGACGGTGTCAAATATTATAACGATTCCAAGGGTACCAATCCTGATTCATCCATTAAAGCACTTGAGGCAATGAAAGGAAATGTTATTCTCATTGCCGGAGGATACGATAAGCACGTCGGCTTCGATGGGTTTATAAGGGCATTTGACAATAAGGTAAAACTGCTTGTGCTTATCGGACAGACGTCGGATATTATTGCAGAAACCGCCGGAAAATACGGCTTTAACAGCATAGTACGTTCAGAGAGCCTTTCAGAGGCGGTAAGAATATGCAGGGATAATGCCACAGAAGGTGATACGGTGCTTCTCTCGCCTGCCTGTGCAAGCTGGGGAATGTTCTCAAATTATGAAGAAAGAGGCGTATTATTTAAAAAGTACGTCAATGAATTAATTTAGTCGGTACGAGGAGAAAGAATTGTGTCAAAAAACCAATTAACAAAAAAAGGACAATTTTTTGATTACAGTACATTGATAATAGTGCTGGTTCTTATAGCATTCGGACTTGTGATGATATACAGCACGAGCTATTACAGTGCGGTCAGCAAAAACCTGTCGCCTTCATATTATCTGAAAAAGCAGCTGTTATCCACATGCCTTGGACTTGTGTGTATGTTTATCGCGACAGTGACAGATTACAGAATATGGTATAAGTTTACTCCGTATATTTATGCGTTTTCCCTTTTCTCCATACTGCTTGTGCTTACTCCGCTTGGCAGGGAAATTAATAATGCAAAAAGGTGGATTAACGTGGCAGGGATGTCGTTCCAGCCGGCAGAGCTTGTAAAACTTGCACTTATAGTAACACTTGCGGCATTTGCGTGTTACAGCGGAAAATACATAAAAAAAGCAAAAAATAACATTGTATTTGTTCTGCTTGGACTTATACCGGCACTTATGATATATGTGATAACCAAAAACCTTAGTACGGCAATTATTATATTGGGAATTACCTATATAATGCTGATAATATCGAACCCAAGACCGGGCTGGATATATGTTTTTTCAATAATTGCGGTTATACTTATTGCGGTGTTTTTAGTTATATTTTTCAATACGGTGGAGGACGGCACTACATCCCGGTTCCGTTTCAACCGATTGCTGGCATGGAAAAATCCTAACAAGTATTATCATGAAACCGGATACCAGACGCTCCAGGCAATGTATGCAATAGGCTCGGGCGGCTTCTTCGGGAAAGGACTTGGTCAGAGTATACAGAAACTCGGATTTATTCCGGAAGCACAAAATGACATGATTTTTTCGATTGTATGTGAAGAACTCGGCCTTTTTGGAGGCATATGCCTGATAATGCTGTTTGTTATTCTTATATACAGATTTATGGTAATTGCCAATAACTCACCTGACCTGTACGGTTCACTTATCGTGGTCGGCGTGATGGCACAGATTTCGATTCAGGTAATACTTAATATAGCAGTTGTAACCAATACGATTCCGAATACAGGTATAAGCCTCCCTTTTATCAGCTATGGCGGAACGTCAGTATTGTTTCTTATGACGGAGATAGGCCTCGTGCTGAGCGTATCAAGGCAGATAAGGGTTCCGGTAATGATGGGACACGGAAGAAACAGGGAAGAACGGCAATGAGAAGAAGAAAAAAAAAGAAAAAAATCATTATAATACCGGCGGTGCTGATAATGCTTGCCGTGTTTGCGGCAGCTGTGGTTTTTTTTATAAAATTCCAGTTTAAAATTACGGAGATAAACATAACCGGCAGTGACAAATATACATATGATGAACTGTATGCATATATATTCAGTGACAGGAATGACAGTAACATGCTGCTTTTTATACGTTCACATAAAAAAGCACCGGACATTGAAATACCGTTTATTGCCAAGGTGAACATTGAGACGGACTGGCCGGGGACCATTAACATAACGGTATATGAAAAAAGCATGATAGGATATGTGCTGTATCAGGGTACATGCATGTATTTTGATAAAGACGGTGTCATAGTCGAAAGCTCCGGAGAAGTGCTTGACGGTATACCTGAGGTTGAAGGGCTTGATTACAGCAGTATTGTGCTGTACAGCACACTTGACGTATCACATCCTGAAATTTTCCCTTCCATAATGAATCTTAAACAGTATCTTGACAAATACGGAATAAAAACAGATAAAATAAGGGTACTGGATGATATGGGACTTTCCGTGGAAGTCGGAGAAATTACGGTGCTCTTGGGCAATGATGATGAAAACATGAGCAGGAAAATATATGAACTGACATGCATGATGCCGGAACTTGATGGTAAAAAAGGAATCCTTGATATGGAAGATTATAACGAAAATTCCCAGTATATCATTCTTACGGATAAATAAAATCTGACATAAAAATTAAAAATAGTGTTGATATTTTTTACGATTGATAATATTATATAAGAAGCGTATCTAATTTTTTGAAGGAGGACAAGGCTTTGTTAGAAATAAAGACTAATGAGTCAGAAGCAGCAGCTAAGATAATCGTTGTTGGTGTGGGTGGAGCAGGTAATAATGCTGTGAACAGAATGATTAATGAAGGCATCAGCGGCGTTGAATTTATAGGAATTAATACAGATAAGCAGGCACTTAAGTTATGCAAGGCACCTACCGTAGTGCAGATTGGCGAGAAGCTTACCAAGGGACTCGGTGCAGGAGCTAAGCCGGAAGTTGGTGAGAAGGCAGCGGAAGAGAGCAGCGAAGACCTTACGCAGTCACTGAAGGATGCAGAGATGGTATTTGTGACCTGTGGAATGGGAGGCGGAACCGGAACGGGAGCAGCACCGGTTGTTGCCAAGATAGCCAAGGATATGGGTATTCTTACGGTAGGTATCGTTACCAAGCCTTTTAAGTTTGAGGCAAGGACGAGAATGACCAATGCCATATCGGGAATTGAGAAGCTTAAGGAGAATGTTGATACACTCATTGTAATTCCTAATGACAGACTTATAGAGATAGCTGACAGAAGAACTACGATGCCGGATGCATTCAAGAAGGCAGATGAGGTTCTTCAGCAGGCTGTGCAGGGAATAACTGACCTTATCAATGTTCCGGGACTTATTAATCTTGACTTTGCTGATGTACAGACTGTAATGAAGGATAAGGGTATAGCGCATATCGGAATCGGAACCGCTACGGGAGAAGATAAGGCTGTTGAAGCCGTTAAGCAGGCAGTTGCAAGTCCGCTTCTTGAGACAACCATTGAAGGTGCAACGCATGTTATAATTAATATCAGCGGAGACATCGGAATTCTTGAAGCCAATGAGGCAGCAAGCTATGTTCAGGAGCTTGCCGGTGAGAATGCCAACGTTATATTCGGTGTTATGTATGATGATACCGTTCAGGAGCAGGCAACCGTTACCGTCATTGCAACCGGACTGGATGATTATGCATCACCGGTATCCAATATGATGGCAGGATTTAATTTTACGCCTTCAACACCCGTAAGGCCGGTATCTCCTGCATATCAGACGCCGGTACAGGAAAAGCGTCCGGATCTGCCGGGCCTCAACAAGCCGAAGCCTGTTGAAGCAAGCGTTTCAGAGAAGGAAATCCGTATACCGGGATTTCTTCAGAAGAGAAAATAATACATAAATACATAATTTCAGCCGCCGTACCATAAGGATATAAGTCCGAAGGTACGACGGCATTTTTACATCTTAAGATTAATCAATGAAATTGATTAAAAGCTCATACTTGTTTTTTGCACTGTAATAAGATAAAATTGTGAAGAACGTTCATCTGAGATGAAGATGAAAATAATTATATACGAGGTATGCAGATATGAATGAATATAACGTAACAGTAATTCCGGGAGACGGAATAGGTCCTGAAATTGTTGACGAAGCTATGAAAGTGCTTGATGCTGCCGGAAGCAGGTACGGATTTAAGCTTAATTATACGAAGATACTTATGGGAGGATGCTCCATTGATAAATATGGAGTGCCGCTTACGGATGAAGCCGTTTCTGTTGCAAAGTCCGGAGATGCAGTTCTTCTCGGTGCGGTAGGCGGAAATGTCGGAAATTCTGCATGGTATGACGTAGCGCCTGAATTAAGACCGGAGGCAGGTCTTTTGAAAATCCGTAAAGAGCTTGAATTGTTCGTTAATATGAGACCCGCATATCTCTATGATGAATTAAAGGAAGCATGTCCGCTTAAACCGGAGATTATAGGAGAAGGCTTTGACATGGTTATCATGAGGGAGCTTACGGGAGGTCTGTACTTTGGAGAACGTTATACGAAGGAAATCGATGGTGTGATGACTGCCGTCGATACGCTGAAGTATAATGAAAATGAAATCAGAAGAATTGCAGTCAAGGCCTTTGAAATTGCAATGAAGAGGAATAAAAAGGTAACAAGTGTGGATAAAGCCAACGTTCTTGACTCATCAAGATTATGGAGAAGGGTTGTTAAGGAGGTTGCGGCAGATTTTCCGGATGTTACTTATACGGATATGCTGGTAGACAACTGCGCCATGCAGCTTGTCATGAATCCGGGACAGTTTGATGTTATTCTTACAGAGAATATGTTCGGTGACATATTATCGGATGAAGCGAGCATGATAACGGGTTCAATAGGAATGCTTTCAAGTGCAAGCCTCGGCAGGACAAAATTAGGACTTTACGAGCCTTCACACGGTTCGGCACCTGACATAGCAGGCAAAAACATTGCAAACCCGATTGCCACGATTCTGTCTGCCGCAATGATGTTAAGATATTCCTTTGATATGGATGAAGCTGCGGATGCAGTTGAAAAAGCCGTTAAGACAGTTTTAAAAGAAGGATACAGAACCCCGGATATCATGTCAGAAGGCATGATACTTGCAGGAACTAAGGAAATGGGCGATTTGATCGCAGAAAGAATATAGGAGGATACTATGAAAAGTGATTCAGTAAAAAGCGGAGTGGCAACAGCACCGCAGAGGTCATTATTTAATGCACTTGGATTTACGAAAGAGGAGCTTGACAGACCGTTAATCGGAATTGTAAGTTCATATAATGAAATAGTACCGGGACACATGAACCTGGACAAAATTGTTGAAGCAGTGAAAACAGGTGTTGCAATGGCAGGAGGCACACCGGTTGTTGTGCCTGCGATTGCCGTGTGTGACGGAATTGCAATGGGACATGTGGGAATGAAATACTCACTGGTAACAAGGGATCTGATAGCGGATTCCACGGAATGTCTTGCGACAGCACATGCCTTTGACGGCCTTGTTATGGTACCTAACTGTGACAAGAATGTTCCGGGACTGCTTATGGCGGCGGCAAGAGTGAATGTTCCGACGGTATTTGTAAGCGGCGGACCAATGCTTGCAGGACACGTTAACGGCTGCAAAACAAGTCTTTCAAGTATGTTTGAAGCAGTAGGAGCATATACGGCAGGTAAAATGACGGAAGAAGAGTTTAATGATTATGAGAACCATGCCTGTCCGACGTGCGGTTCATGTTCGGGAATGTATACGGCTAACAGCATGAACTGCCTTACTGAGGCAATAGGTATGGGACTTCAGGGGAACGGAACAATACCGGCGGTATATTCAGACAGGATAAAGCTTGCAAAGCACGCAGGCATGAAAGTAATGGAGCTTCTTGAAAGAGACATTAAGCCCCTTGACATAATGACGGAAAAAGCGTTTATGAATGCGCTTACCGTTGATATGGCATTGGGATGTTCTACCAATACCATGCTTCATCTTCCTGCGATAGCAAGAGAAGCGGGAGTGGGGCTTAATCTTGACATTGCAAATGACATAAGTGCAAGAACTCCTAATCTGTGTCATCTTGCACCGGCAGGACATCATTATATGGAAGAACTTAATGAAGCAGGCGGAATATATGCGGTAATGAACGAACTTGATAAGAAAAAACTGCTGCATACGGATCTGATTACGGCTACCGGTAAGACAGTAGCAGAAAACATAAAGGGCTGTATCAACAAAAATACAGAGATAATCAGGCCGGTAGAGAATCCATACAGTGAAACAGGCGGGATTGCAGTGCTTCGTGGAAATATTGCACCTGATTCATGCGTTGTCAAGAGATCTGCAGTTGCTCCTGAAATGCTCGTGCATGAAGGCCCTGCAAGAGTCTTTGACTGTGAAGAGGATGCCATTGATGCAATAAAGGGCGGAAAAATTGTTGCCGGTGATGTTGTTGTAATCAGATATGAAGGACCTAAGGGCGGTCCGGGAATGAGGGAAATGCTCAATCCTACGTCGGCAATAGCCGGAATGGGTCTTGGCTCAAGTGTTGCACTTATTACGGACGGAAGGTTTTCGGGAGCATCAAGGGGTGCTTCAATCGGACATGTGTCGCCTGAGGCAGCGGTAGGAGGACCGATAGCTTTTATAGAAGAAGGGGATATTATTAAGATTAACATTCCTGATAATACAATTAATGTGGATGTAACGGATGAAGTGCTTGCTGCAAGAAAGGAAAAGTGGCAGCCGAGGGAACCTAAGGTGACTAAGGGCTATCTTGCAAGATATGCAAAAATGGTTACATCAGCAGACAAGGGAGCAGTTTTGGAAATAAAATAACATATGGAGAAATGAATTATGCAGTTAAATGGTTCACAGATATTGATAGAGTGTCTTAAAGAACAGGGAGTTGATACGGTATTCGGATATCCGGGCGGAGCGATTCTCAACGTGTATGACGAGCTTTACAGACATTCGGATGAAATTACACATATTCTCACTTCACATGAGCAGGGAGCATCCCATGCGGCAGACGGATATGCGAGGGCAACAGGCAGGACGGGTGTGTGTTTTGCCACATCAGGACCGGGAGCAACCAATCTTGTGACGGGAATAGCCACGGCATATATGGATTCCGTTCCTGTGGTGGCAATAACCTGCAATGTAGGGGTTCCGCTTCTTGGTAAGGACAGCTTTCAGGAAATAGACATTGTCGGAGTCACGCTCCCTATTACCAAACACAATTTTATTGTTAAGGATGTCAACAGACTTGCAGATACCATAAGGGAAGCGTTCAGAATTGCCAATGAAGGAAGACCGGGTCCGGTACTTATTGATATCCCTAAGGATATAACGGCCAAGACGGCGGAATATGAATACAGGGCACCTGATAAACCGGTGAAATATACCCATAATATATCGGAAGAGGATATTGATACGGTGGTTGGAATGATTGAAAAATCAGAGAAACCGTATATATTTGTTGGAGGTGGTGCCGTAGCATCCGGAAATCCGGAAATTCTTGCGGAATTTGTACGCAGGGTGGATGCCCCGGTAGCAGACACTCTTATGGGTAAGGGTGCGTATGACGGAAGAAATCCTGGCTATACAGGTATGCTCGGTATGCACGGAACCAAGACATCCAATTTCGGAGTAATGGAATGTGATCTGCTTATTGTTGTCGGAGCAAGATTTTCTGACAGGGTAACGGGAGATACGAAACGGTTTGCACCGAATGCCGGAATAATCCAGTTTGACATTGATCCGGCAGAAATTAACAAAAACGTCAAGGTTGACGCATTTGTGACCGGTGACATAAGTGAGATACTTGAAGCCGTTAATAAAAAGCTTAACGACTGCACACATAAGGAATGGATGCAGCATATATCCGAAATGAAAGAGCAGTATCCGCTTAAGTATAATACTGAAGTACTTACGGGACCATATATAATGGAAAAAATATATGAAGTAACAGACGGTGACGCAATCATAACCACGGAAGTCGGACAGCACCAGATGTGGGCAGCACAGTTTTACCGTTATAAGGAACCGAGAACATTTATTTCATCAGGCGGTCTCGGTACGATGGGATACGGTCTTGGAGCATCAATAGGTGCAAAAATGGGATGCAGGAACAGGACGGTTATCAATATTGCAGGTGATGGTTGTTTCAGAATGAACATGAATGAACTTGCAACAGCCACAAGATACAATATTCCCATAATAGAAGTTATTATGAACAATCATGTTCTTGGAATGGTAAGACAGTGGCAGACGTTATACTATGGACAGCGCTATTCTTTTACGGTGCTTGATGATGACGTTGATTATGTAAAACTTGCAGAAGCAATGGGGGCAAAAGCCTTCAGAGTAACGTCGAAGGATGAATTTGAACCGGCACTCAGGGAAGCAATTGCACTTAACATACCATGTGTAATTGACTGTCAGATAGAAAAGGATGATAAGGTATTTCCGATGGTATCTCCGGGAGCGTCGCTTGCAGATACGTTTGATGATATAGGTGGCGGAATATGATAATACGGCGTGCGGAATTAAAGGACACCGGTGCCGTAATGAATCTGCTTGGTCAGGTGCTGTCGGTACATCATACCGGCAGACCTGACCTTTTTAAGGCAGGAGTAACAAAATATACGGAAGAAGAGCTCGCAGCAATATTTAATAACCCGGAGACACCGGTATTTGTGGCAGAAGAAGACGGTAATGTATCAGGATATGTTTTTTGCATATTTCAGCAGAAAACGGATGATAACATCCTTACCGGAATAAAGACGTTATATGTTGATGATTTATGTGTGGATGAAAGCATGAGAGGCAGAAATGTGGGGAAAAGACTGTTTGAGTATGTTAGAAAATATGCTGCTGAATCGGGATGCCATAATCTGACACTGAATGTGTGGGCATGTAATGAAGGTGCCAGGAAATTTTATGAAAAATGCGGGCTTGTTCCGCAGAAATACGGAATGGAAGTTATATTAAAATAATAAAGTGGGTCATATTACATATTGACTGGACAATGTTTTTTATGTAAAATATACGAAATATTGTTTTAACATTAAGGAGGCACACGAAAGTGGGACGAATTTACAATTTTTCGGCAGGTCCGGCTGTATTACCGGAAGAAGTATTAAGGGAAACGGCAGATGAGATGCTTGACTATAGAGGATCAGGAATGTCTGTAATGGAAATGAGTCACAGATCCAAGGTGTATGATAACATCATAAAAGAGGCTGAGGCTGATTTAAGGGAACTTATGAATATTCCTGATAACTATAGGGTACTTTTCCTTCAGGGAGGTGCATCACAGCAGTTTGCAATGATTCCGATGAATCTTATGAAGAATAAGAAGGCGGGATATATTGTTACGGGACAGTGGGCGAAGAAAGCATACCAGGAAGCTAAGATTTACGGAGAAGCAATAGAGCTGGCTTCTTCTGCCGATAAGACATTTTCATACATACCTGACTGCTCTGATCTTGATATACCGGATGACTGCGATTATGTATATATATGTGAGAATAATACGATATACGGAACCAAGTTTAAGCAGCTCCCGAATACGAAGGGACATACCCTTGTTGCCGATGTATCATCATGCTTCCTTTCAGAACCTGTTGATGTAACGAAGTACGGCGTTATCTACGGCGGCGTTCAGAAGAATATCGGACCTGCCGGAGTTGTTATCGTTATAATCAGGGAGGACCTTATTACGGAGGATACACTTCCGGGAACTCCTACAATGCTTAAATATAAGATTCATGCAGACAATGATTCATTATATAACACACCTCCGGCATACGGCATATATGTATGCGGAAAGGTATTCAAATGGATTAAGAAGATGGGCGGGCTCTCTGCAATGAAGGCGCTTAATGAGAAGAAAGCAGCAATTCTTTATGATTTCCTTGACCAGAGTAAGCTGTTTAAGGGAACGGTTGTTAAGGAAGACCGTTCGCTGATGAATGTACCTTTTGTAACAGGCAATGAAGAACTTGATGCAAAATTTGTAAAAGAAGCCAGGGAAGCAGGATTTGAGAACCTTAAGGGACATCGCTCCGTAGGAGGCATGAGAGCAAGCATTTACAATGCGATGCCAATTGAAGGCGTGCAGAAGTTAGTTGAATTCATGAAGAAATTTGAAAAAGAAAATATGTAATTATTACGGCCCGGGTAATGCCCGGGCAGTATTTTAAGGAGAAAGAATATGTACAAATATAATTGTCTGAATGCAATATCAGAGGTTGGTCTTAATAATTTTACGGAGGAATATGCGGTAACGGGTAATATTAATGAGGCAGATGCTGTTCTGGTAAGAAGTGCGGCAATGCATGACATGGAATTTTCGGATAATCTTCTTGCTGTTGCAAGAGCAGGCGCCGGTGTTAATAACATTCCTCTTGACAGATGTGCCGATAAGGGAATTGTTGTATTTAATACACCTGGTGCCAATGCCAATGGAGTTAAGGAACTTGTAATTTCCGCAATGATTCTTGCTTCAAGGGATATTATCGGAGGTAATGAATGGGTTAATGCCAATAAGGATGATGAGAATATTGGCAAGACAATGGAAAAAGCCAAGTCTAAATTTGCAGGAAGAGAAATAAGCGGCAAGAAGCTCGGAGTAATCGGACTCGGAGCAATAGGTGTGCTTGTTGCCAATGCAGCAGTAGGACTCGGAATGGAAGTAATCGGATGTGATCCGTTCCTTTCAGTACAGAATGCACTTAATCTTTCAAGAAAAGTAAGCCTTGTAAAGGACAGGGAAGAAGTGTTCAGAAACTGTGATTATATTACAGTTCACGTACCTCTTCTTGAGGATACAAGGGAAATGATTAACAGGAATACCATAGCAATGATGAAAGAAGGCGTTATCATACTTAATTTTGCAAGGGATTTACTTGTAAATGAAGATGACGTGATTGCAGGCCTTGACAGCGGAAAGATTGCAAAGTATGCAACGGATTTTCCTACCGTTAAGATTGCCAATCACGGCGGCTGCATAGCTTTCCCTCATCTTGGGGCATCAACGGTTGAATCGGAAGACAACTGTGCAATAATGGCCGCCAAGGAAATAATGGATTATCTCGAAAACGGTAACATAAGAAATTCCGTTAATTTCCCTGCATGTGACATGGGCGTATGTACGCAGCCGGGAAGAATTGCCGTTCTTCATAAGAACGTTCCTAACATCATAAGCGGACTTACCACCGTGTTCGGTGAGAGAAAAATCAATATCGACAAGATGATGAACCAGAGCAGAGGAGAATACGCATATTCACTTCTTGATATAGATTGTGCCAATGCAACGGAAATTGCCGGAGTGATTTCTGAAAAAGAAGGAATCCTTAAGGTAAGGGTTATTAAATAAAAGGAGATAAGATGGCAGACATAAAACCTTTTCAATGCATCAGACCAGCAGCAGGCATGGCAGCAGACGTAGCGGCACTGCCGTATGACGTATACAGCAGAAGGGAAGCATGTGAAGAAGTAAAAGATAAACCTTTGTCTTTTCTTAATATTGACAGGGCAGAGACACAGTTTGACGAGTCGGTTGATACCTATGACGAACGTGTGTATGATATGGCAAGGCAGCTTTTTGACAAGGCTGTTGATGATGGAATATTTATAAATGATACGGATGAAGCCTATTACATATATGAACTTGTCATGGACGGACGGTCACAGACAGGTATTGTCGCCTGTGCTTCCATTGATGATTATCTGTCGGACAGAATTAAGAAGCATGAGAAGACAAGGGCAGATAAGGAAGCAGACCGTATTAAGCATGTAGACCGTGTCAGTGCACAGACAGGTCCGATATTCTTAGCATACCGTGCCAATGAAGTAATTGATTCAGCAGTTAAAAAGCATAAAGAAGAACGTCCTGTATATGATTTTGAAGCGGATGACGGAATAATTCACAGAGTGTGGAAAATATCGGATTCAGATGATGTAAGTACCATAAGAGAGGCTTTCAGAACAATTAATTCGATATACATTGCAGACGGGCATCATCGTGCGGCATCTGCCGTACGTGTGGGGCAGAACAGAAGAAAAGCACATCCGGGATATACAGGAGAGGAAGAATTTAATTATTTTCTTTCCGTGCTTTTTCCGGATGATGAGCTGATGATTATGCCGTATAACAGGGTTGTAAAGGATCTCAACGGCTATACTAAGGAAGAATTTCTTGAAACGGTTTCCAAATATTTTACAGTGGAACTTATCGGAAAAAAAGCATTTTATCCGGAACATAAGGGTTCATACGGAATGTATCTTGATAATGAATGGTATCTGCTGTCTGCAAAAGAGAGCATAATGTCAGAGGATCCGGTTGACGGACTTGATGTAGCAATACTGCAGGATTATCTGCTTACTCCGGTGCTTGGAATAGGTGATCCGAGAATAGACGAAAGAATTGCCTTTATAGGCGGAATAAGAGGTCTCGCAGAGCTTGAAAAGCGAGTGAATGAGGATATGAAAATAGCGTTTTCCATGTATCCGACATCAATAGACGAGCTTTTTGCGGTTGCGGATGCAGATATGCTGATGCCGCCGAAGTCAACATGGTTTGAGCCTAAGTTAAGGAGCGGACTGTTTATTCACAAAATTGAAGAATAGAAGGTGTCTCATGGAAGAAAATTCAAGAAAGAAAAATCCGCTGGTGCTTTTTCTTGCAGGTATTGCAATGTTTGCTGCAGGTGCGTTTTTATTTACAAAAAACGTAACGGTAACGAATACGTGGGGCATGTGGTATGTAGGCGGAAAACAGATTAACGGAGGACTGGTTGTTCTTCCGATGATTATCGGCGTAATATGGTGGTTTGTATCGCCTAAGTCCATACCGGCAAGGATACTTACCGGTGTCGGTTTTATTTTCATAGTGGTTTCGGTGATAATGAGTACCAGACTTGTCATGAATAATCTCAGTCTGTATGAATACATACTGATTCTTGTATTAATGGCAGGCGGAGCGGCACTTGTACTTAAGACGCTTTTCGGAAATAATAAAAAAGAGTAACGGATGAAGCTGTGTATTGAATTATGCACAGCTTTACTTCAATGAACTGGTTATATAAAATTTTCTTTTTCTGGTAATAGTTATATGTTCAACAGTGATATATATTATTTCAATAAAAGAAAAGGAGATGTTTTATATATGAATTCCAAAACAAAAAAACTCGTTATGGCAGCACTTATGGCGGCTGTTGCATGTGTTGTTACAATGATTGTCAAGATACCGTCACCAATGAAGGGATATCTTAATCTCGGTGATTGTATTGTACTTACGGCAGGCTGGATGCTGTCGCCGTTATATGGCTTCCTTGCAGCAGGAACAGGCTCAGCTCTTGCAGATGTATTTTCAGGATACATAGTATATGCACCGGCAACGTTTGTCATCAAGGGACTGATGGCATTGACGGCATACGGAATATACAGGATTCTTCAAGGAAAAACCGGACGTGTACCGGCAAGGATTGTAAGTGCTTTTGCGGCAGAAGTTCTTATGACGGCAGGATATTTCGTTTTTGAAGGCGTATTGTACGGATTTGTGCCATCCATGGTAAATATACCTGCAAATGCCGTACAGGGAGCTGCAGGAATGATTATCGGGGTATTGCTTGCCGGACTTCTTGAAAAAAGTCATGTGACGGCAGAATGAGAGGTAAATTACAATGGAAAATACATTATATGACCGGACCAGGGCGGTTATTGAAGAACTTTATGAAACAGCAGGCATAGGTCCCGGAAGCATTGTTGTGACCGGATGTTCAACGAGTGAGGTGCTTGGAGATAAAATAGGTACTAACTCAAGCCCGGAAGCCGCAGGAGAAATCTTTAAGGCTCTTCATGATTTTGCACGGGAAAAAGGTTTTTATCTTGCGATACAGTGCTGTGAACACCTTAACAGGGCAATAGTAACCGAAAAAAAGGCAGTTCCGTATGCGGAAACGGTTAATGCAGTTCCGCAGCCGAAAGCAGGCGGCTCGCTTGCAGCACAGGCATACAGGGGATTTGATGAACCGGTTGTGCTGGAAGAAATAAAAGCTGATGCAGGAATAGACATAGGCCAGACACTTATTGGAATGCATCTTAAAAGGGTGGCGGTTCCCGTGAGACTGAAAAATAACATGATAGGTAAAGCGATGGTAACGGCAGCAAGGACACGTCCGAAATTTATCGGCGGAGAGAGGGCTGTTTATGACAGTGGTAAAATGTAGACCGGTATTGCACCGGTCTTATTTTTTGGATTTTTACCCGGTGTTAATGCTTTATTTTATCAGCCATATGTGATAATATGTTTTTATATATAAAATACAGGGAGACGTGCTTATATGGAGAAAAAACTGTACGATTTAATGAACTGGCCGGACATTGAAGGCGTTATCTGTTCTGACCTTACCAATCCGGGAAAGCTTCTCGGAACTCATGCTGTTAATGACGGACTGCTTATTCAGGCGTTTTATCCTAATGCCGTTAAGGCAGCCATACATTCGTCATCAGGAAAGGAATATCCCATGGAAATTGTGGATGAGGCGGGATATTTTGCAGCACTGCTGCCTTTGAAGAACAGGTTCGAGCATACGTTTTTATATGAATTTGAGGACGGAAATACATATGAAATGTATGATTCGTATGATGTTCCCGGTTTTCTTAAGAAGAAGGATATTAAGGCATTCAGTGAAGGAACATGCAGTGATGCATACAGATTTATGGGCGCCCATGTAACGGAATACAAGGGCAGAAAAGGCGTTAATTTTGCCGTATGGGCACCGTTTGCGTTAAGGGTAAGCGTAGTGGGTACCTTTAATAACTGGGACGGACGTATTCATCAGATGGAGAAGATTGACGATTCCGGAATTTTTGAGCTGTTTGTTGCTGATGCGGCTCCGGGTGATATGTATAAGTATGAGATACGTTTTAAAGGCGGGGAATTGCATTTAAAATCCGATCCGTACGGATTTGCCGCTGAGATGAGGCCGGGAACAGCATCAGTTGTATATGATGAGTCTTCATATACATGGAATGACGGTGAATGGCTGGAAAAGCGTGATAAGGATATGTACAGAAAGCTGCCGCTTTCAATATATGAACTGCATCTTGGCTCGTTCATGAAGCCGGATGACGGCAGACTTTTTTATAATTACAGGGAGCTTGCCCCGCTGATTATCGGTTATGTTAAGGAACAGAATTTTACCCATATCGAAATTATGCCTGTCATGGAACATCCGCTGGATGAATCCTGGGGTTATCAGGTTACGGGATATTATGCACCTACATCAAGATACGGAACACCTGACGATTTCAAATTTATGATTGATGAAATACACAAAGCCGGAATAGGCGTTATTCTGGACTGGGTTCCTGCTCATTTTCCTAAGGATGAAAGCGGCCTTGCCAGATTTGACGGAACGTGTCTGTATGAGCATGCAGACAGGAGAAAGGGTGAACATCCTGACTGGGGAACACTGTGTTATAATTACGGAAGAAAGGAAGTTTCCAATTTTCTTTTATCCAATGCCGTATTCTGGGCGAAGGAATATCATGCCGACGGCATAAGGATGGATGCGGTTGCATCAATGCTGTACCTTGATTACGGACGGAAGCAGGGAGAGTGGGAAGCGAATATATATGGCGGAAGGGAAAATCTTGAAGCCGTGGAGTTCTTGAAGACACTGACACGCACGTTTGACAGGACCTGCGGCAGTGTTCTGCTGATTGCCGAAGAATCAACAGCATGGCCTAAAGTAACCGGTGATGTACGGGATGATGAATCACTGGGCTTTACCTATAAATGGAACATGGGCTGGATGAATGATTTCCTGTATTTCATGGAATGTGATCCGCTTTTCAGAAAGGGCAGGTATAATTCGCTTACGTTCAGCATGATTTATGCATATACCGAGGATTTTATACTTTCAATTTCACATGATGAAGTTGTGCATGGTAAAAAGTCGATGATTAACAAAATGCCGGGAAATGATATCAGCGCCAAAATGAATAATTTAAGGGCTGCATACGGTTTTATGTATACACATCCGGGCAAAAAGCTCCTTTTCATGGGACAGGATACCGGTGCGGAGAATGAATGGTGGGAAGCAGAAGCGGTAGATCTTAATACTGCCGACAGTCCGGAAAAAGCAACGCTTAAAAAATATGTTGCCGATCTGAATATGCTTTACCGTAAGGAAAAGTCACTGCATGAGCTTGATTTTACCCCTGAGGGCTTTGAGTGGATTAACTGTATGTCTGCAGATGAGAATATAGTGACATATGTAAGAAAGTCCTCATCCGGAGAGATGCTTCTTGTTGTAGCTAATTTCGCACCGGTCATAAGGGAAAAATACCGTCTGGGCGTACCTGCCGCCGGAAGATACAAGGAAATATTTAACAGTGATGCACTTATTTACGGAGGAACCGGCGTTGTCAATAAGAGAATAATTCCGTCTGCTGCAACAGAGTGGGACGGAAGGGATAATTCAATTACGATAACGGTGCCTCCGATGGGTATATCAATATTCAGATATTCTGAACCGGCAGAAAAGAAAACTTCAGCTAAGAAAGGAAAAGCTGAATAATGAATATTTTATTGAATATTCCCGGTACGGTCAGCTTTACAAGGGAATACTGGCTGGAACTGCTTGATGTAATATTTAAGTGGTTTCTTACATTCGGAAAGAATGTTTTAATTGCTCTTCTTGTGCTTTTTGTTGGAAAGAAGCTTGTTAAATGGCTTGTCAGAATCATTGGCAGGTCCCTGGAGAAAACAAGAATAGAAGCGACTGTTTCCAAATTTATAATATCGGTGGTAAAGGTCCTTCTGTTTTGTGTGCTTTCCATTGTAATAATCGGTATTCTGGGTATTCCCGCAACGTCCTTTGTTGCAGTGCTCAGTACGGCGGGACTTACGGTCGGACTTGCACTCCAGGGAAGCCTTTCCAATTTTGCGGGCGGTGTTCTTATCCTGTTTTTTAAACCTTTTGTAATAGGCGATTATATCAGGGAAGATTCTAAAGGGAATGAAGGTACGGTTGTCGGAATTGATCTGTTTTATACCAAGCTTGTAACGGTGGATAATAAAACGGTCATTGTACCCAACGGAACTCTTGCAAATTCGAGTATGATTAACTATACTGCACAGAAAAAGCGGCGTGTAGTAATAACCGTCGGAATAAGCTATGATTCTGATATAAAGCTTGCAAAAGAAACTCTCTATGAGGTTATCCGTTCCGAACCGGATGTCCTGAATGATGAAAAAAATCATGTATATGTGGACAGCCTCGGAGACAGCCAGGTTGTACTCGGCACAAGGGTATGGGTTCCTACGGATAAATATACCGCCATGAAATGGAAGCTGACGGAGAGATACAAATATGCACTTGAAGAAAAGGGCATTGAGATTCCGTTTAACCAGCTTTCGGTTACATTAAAAAATGATTGTACGGGTGACAGATGAAGAACAGGAAAAATACAGGGATATATATACCGGGAATTATTCTGATTATAAGTGCAATGCTTTTGAGCGCCCTTATAATAGTTCTGGTAGCAGGCAGCAAAAAGAAAATAACAATCGGAAGCATTGATGACGAACGCAACATACAGGGAGCATATCCGCTTCCGTATGAGCTTGTTGAATCAGATAAGAGCAAGTATTTTTCATATATGGAAATTCCTGATATGATTTTTGAGAAAATGAACGGAGTTTCATATAGTGACGACTGCCCGGTTTCAAGAGAAGATTTAAGATATATGCGTGTGCTTTACTGGGGAACTGACGGAAAAGCACATACAGGAGAGCTTATTGTCAATAAGGTGATTGCGGAGGATGTGCAGGAGATATTTTACCGTCTGTACAGCTGCGCATATCCCATTGAAAGGATGGAACTGGTTGACAGCTTTGGCGGTAATGATGAGGTATCAATGTCAAAAAACAATACTTCATGCTTCAATGCAAGGAAGGTGAACGGTACCGACAGCTGGTCCCTGCATGCATACGGACTTGCCATAGATATTAATCCGCTTTATAATCCTTATGTCGGAGCTGACGGAACCATACTTCCGGTTAGCAGTGAAAAATATGCCGACAGAACAGGTTCGTTTAACATGAAAATTGATGAACATGACAGGGCATACGAAATTTTTACCAAAATGGGATTTGAATGGGGCGGAAGCTGGAATTCCGTTAAGGATTACCAGCACTTTGAAAAAAATATTCAAAATAATTAATTAAATCATCTGACTTACAATATCACGTTATCACTCTAAATTGAACTGAAATTGTATTTCATTTAGTGCGTGCCATATTTCAGTAATCAGTTGATTTTATGTACTTTGAGTGTTATACTCAGTTTGTAAATAAGAAAATACAATCTTAAAGGAGGAACATTATGATTCAGAGAGATGAATGGCAGGGCTTTGAAGGTCGTATCTGGAAGGAAGAAGTTAACGTACGTGATTTCATCCAGAAGAACTATAAGCCATATGAAGGAGATGAATCTTTCCTGGCAGACCCTACGGAAGCTACTGACAAGCTTTGGGGTGCATTACAGAAATTACAGAAAGAAGAACGTGAAAAGGGCGGCGTTCTTGATTGTGAAACAGAAGTTGTTTCAAGTCTTACATCATATGGTCCGGGATATATAGATGAGAGCCTGAAGGATCTTGAACAGATTGTAGGCCTTCAGACAGATAAGCCGTTAAAGAGGGCATTCATGCCATACGGCGGTATAAGAATGGCAGAGCAGGCTGCAGAGAGCTACGGATATGAAATCAATCCTGAGCTTAAGCATGTATTTGAGAATTACATGACTACTCATAATGATGCTGTTTTTGCTGCATATACTGATGAAATGAAGCTTGCACGTAAGACACACGTTGTAACGGGTCTTCCTGATACATACGGAAGAGGACGTATTGTAGGCGATTACCGTCGTATTGCTTTATATGGTATCGATTATCTTATCGAACAGAAGGAAGCAGACAAGAAGAACTGCGGATGCGGTAACATGTATGATAACGTAATCCGTCTCCGTGAAGAGATTTCAATGCAGATTAAGGCATTGAAGGATATGAAGAAGATGGCAGAGATATACGGATATGATATTTCCAAGCCGGCTAAGAATGCCAAGGAAGCATGCCAGTGGTTATATTTTGGTTATCTTGCAGCCATTAAGACACAGAATGGCGCAGCAATGTCAGTAGGACGTGTTTCAACATTCCTTGATATCTATTTTGAACGTGACTTGAAGAATGGTGTACTTACCGAAAAGGAAGCACAGGAAATCATTGACCACATGACAATGAAATTCCGTATGGTTAAGTTTGCGAGAATCCCTTCATACAATCAGCTGTTCTCAGGAGACCCTACATGGGCAACACTTGAAGTCGGCGGTATCGGTATGGACGGAAGAAGCATGGTTACCAAGACAGACTATCGTTTCCTTCATACACTTGAGAACATGGGACCTTCACCGGAACCTAACCTTACTGTATTATATTCAAGTGCATTACCTGAACAGTTCAAGAGATATGCATCACATATCTCAATAGAGACAAGTTCAATTCAGTATGAGAATGATGATGTAATGAAGCCTGTATGGGGCGATGATTACTCTATCTGCTGCTGCGTATCCGCAACACAGACAGGTAAGGAAATCCAGTTCTTCGGTGCAAGAGCTAACCTTGGTAAGACTCTTCTCTATGCTATCAACGGCGGATTTGATGAGAAGCATCGTATTCAGGTAGGACCTAAGATGGAGAGAATCACAAGCGAGTACCTTGATTATGATGAAGTTATTGAGAAATATGAGGTATGGCTTGACTGGCTGGCTGACATTTATGTCAATGTGCTTAACCTTATTCATTATATGCATGACAAGTATTACTACGAAGCAGCAGAGATGGCATTAATCGATACGGATTTACGCCGTACGTTTGCTACAGGTATTGCAGGATTTTCACATGTAATTGATTCATTAAGTGCAATTAAGTATGCTAAGGTTAAAGTTATTCGTGATGAAGACGGAATCTCTAAAGATTTTGAAATCGAAGGAGATTTCCCTAAGTATGGTAATGATGATGACAGAGCCGATGAAATCGGTGTATGGTTATTGAAGACATTCATGGATAAGATTAAGAAACGTCACACATATCGTGATGCAGAGCCTACTACTTCACTCCTTACAATCACATCCAACGTGGTTTATGGAGAAGCAACAGGTGCAATGCCTAACGGACGTCCTGCATTTACTCCATTCAGCCCGGGAGCAAGCCCAAGCTATGGTGCAGAACAGAACGGACTTGTGGCATC
Source organism: uncultured Butyrivibrio sp. (assembly GCA_964405265.1). Classification (GTDB taxonomy): domain Bacteria; phylum Bacillota; class Clostridia; order Lachnospirales; family Lachnospiraceae; genus Eshraghiella. Next base: position 113,427 of record CAYONC010000002.1, on the reverse strand, counting down.
ACTTAACTCAGTTGCCAAGATACCATATCACTGGTCACTTGACGGTATTTCCAATACACAGACAATCAATCCTGATGCTCTCGGACATTCAGAGGATGAGCAGGTTGGAAATCTTGTACAGGTATTGGACGGATACTTTGACCAGGGTGCACATCACCTTAATGTTAATGTATTTACTACGGAGAAGCTTCTTGATGCACAGGCACATCCTGAAAAAGAAGAATATGCTAACTTTACGGTTCGTGTATCAGGATATGCAGTTAAGTTCATCAACTTAACCAAGAAACAGCAGGATGACGTAATTGCAAGAACATGTCATGACAGACGCTGATAATGATGTAGAAATCTAAAATCCGGGGATTTTGAAGTTTGTATTCAAAATCCCCATTTTTATCGGAGGAGAATAAAAATGCAAGGTTTGATTCATTCTTTGGAAACCTTCGGACTTGTTGACGGTCCGGGTGTAAGGTATATAGTTTTTATGCAGGGATGCCGGATGCGCTGCCAGTTCTGCCATAATCCGGAGACATGGGACATGAATAATGGAGAACTGTGGGAAGCGAAGGACCTTTTTGAAAGAGCATACAGATATAAAACGTATTGGATGAAAAACGGAAAGCTTAATGGGGGAATTACCGTAAGCGGAGGAGAACCTCTGCTTCAGATGGAATTTGTAACGGAATTTTTTAAATATGCAAAAGAAAAGGATATTCATACTACGCTTGATACGTCAGCGAATACCTTTACAAGGGAAGAACCCTTTATCAGCGGGTTTAATGAGCTGATGAAATATACTGATTTGGTAATGCTTGATATTAAGAATATGGATAAGGAGGGACATGTTTCTCTTACAGGTCATCCTAATGATAATATTCTTGATTGTGCAAAATACCTTGATGAAATCGGTAAAGACGTATGGATTAGGCATGTACTGGTCACAGGAAATGACAGACATGAGGATGTTCTCTCATTCAGTGACAGGGATGAGCAGCTTGAAGAGCTGTCTGCGTTTATTTCAACACTAAATAATGTAAAAAAAGTTGAAGTTCTTCCGTATCATTCGCTTGGAGCACTTGAATACGAAAAAATGGGAATACCATACAGACTTGAGGACATTGACCCTCCTACGGCGGAACGTATTGAAAATGCTAAAAGAATTTTAAAGACAGAAAGTTATGTCTGAAAAAACACACCGGATGATGGAGATGCCGCAACGCATCTCCATCATTTTTTTATGCAGAATTTATAGGAAATTAGTACTATTTATTTATCGGAATAATGGTGCTAATATATGAAATTGTGTTATAAAATATAGTAGAAAAGAGGATATTGCAATGAGTGCGGCACAAATTGCAGCAATAGTGATTTTCGTTATAATGTTTATACTTATCATAACGGAAAAAATCGAGAGACATATCGTAACACTTGCGTGCGGACTGCTTGTGTTAGGTGTGGTATTTGGAATAATAATGAAAGACGGAAATGCTGTTCTTGAGACACTTAATGTGAAGAGCATTTTTACGGCAAATTTCTGGTATTCCACTACGGAAGAATCGTCTTCGGGAATAAGCTGGTCAACGATTATATTTATTGCCGGAATGATGGTAATGGTTGAAGGAATGTCCAAGGCGGGCTTTTTCAGGTGGCTGTGCCTGAGACTTGCCAGACTTGTTAAATACAAAACAATTCCTTTGTTTATTACATTTATGATAGTATCTGCAGTTCTTGCGATGTTCATTGACAGTATAACCGTTATATTGTTCCTTGCTGCAGTAACCATTGAGCTTGCCAGGCTTCTTAAATTTAATCCTGTACCCATGATTTTATCGGAAATTTTCTGTGCAAATCTCGGAGGCTCGGCAACCATGTGCGGAGACCCGCCAAATATTATTATCGGAACTGCAATGGGATATTCGTTCACTGACTTTTTAACCAATACCGGAATAATTGCTCTGGCAGGACTGGTATTTACGATTATATATTTCTTTCTGGTATTCAGAAAAGAGCTTGTGGGCGATAATAAAAGCAAAGTGGATGAAACAACACTTCCCAATCCTAAGGATGCCATCAGCAGCAGAAAAGAATTTACGTTCGCCTGTCTGATATTTGCGGCAGCGGTCGTTCTTCTTGTGACCCATGCACAGACTCATCTTACGGTAGCCTTTATAGGTGCAGTGATTTCTGTTGTAACATTAATATGTTTTGCAAAAAATGCACTTGAGCTTCTGAAAAAGGTTGATTATAAGACGCTTTTGTTTTTTACCGGTTTATTCATAGTGGTAAGCGGTCTTGAACAGACCGGAGTGCTTATTGAAATTGCCAATTTTATCAGCAGAATCAGCGGCGGCAACCTGAAAGTCATGGTAGCAATTATTTTGTGGATTTCTGCCGTGGCAAGTGCATTTATTGATAATATTCCTTTTGCGGCAACAATGGTGCCTGTAATAAAGAGTCTTGCGGCAACGATTGATCCTACCGGAGCAGGAGGAGTAATAGGTACACTGTCGTGGACGCTTGCCATCGGTACGGATGTAGGCGGAAGCGCGACACCAATCGGAGCGTCAGCCAACGTTGTCGGCACATCGGTTGCAGGTAAAAACGGACATATAATCGGATGGGGAAAGTACTGCAGGGCGTGTGTTCCCGCAACGGTTCTTACAGTTCTCATTGCAATGATTATCATATTCATAAAGTATTGTTAGGAAAGGGGACAGCAGAATGGACAGACAGTACATAATTGTAATAAGCCGTGAATACGGAAGCGGAGGACATGAGATAGCACGTATTATTTCTGAGAAGTTTCACATTAATTTTTATGACAGAAAAATGCTCGATGAAATAGCGGCTAAAGAAGATATGTGCCGGGAACAGCTTGCAAAGTACGAGGAGAAGCCGAGAAAGCTTATACTGTCGAGAAAAGTAAGCGGATACAGTAATTCACCTGAAGAAATAGTAGCAGAAATGCAGTTTAAATATATCAGGGAGAAAGCTGACAGCGGCGAATCCTTTGTAATTGTAGGAAGATGTGCCGACATGGTTCTGAAAGAAAGACCGGGTGTGATACCGATATTCATCACGGGAGACCGGAAGAACAAGAATGAAAGAATAATGCAGATGTTCAATATGGACAGGGATGAAGCGGACAGCAAAAGAAAACGGCATGACAGAATCAGGAGACAGTATCATAATTCACACTCTGATTTCAAATGGGGAGATTCAAGACATTATGATATCTGCATTAACAGCAGCAGACTTGGAGTTGAAGGCACGGCAGGACTTCTTGAAACATATATTAATGAAAGAATTGCCAAAATGTAATAATATTAACGGGAATATCAAAAAATATGATATTCCTGTTTTTTTTCTGTTGACAAAAGAAAATCATGGTGTTATTTTATATGTAGCTTAAATGTTAGCACTCGAATTAAGAGAGTGCTAACAACCCCTGAATCGTAAATAGGAGGTGTGCATTATGGAAATGAATGAGAGGAAGATTAAGATACTAAAAGCGGTCATACGTAATTATCTTGATACCGGAGAGCCGGTCGGCTCAAGGACCATATCACGTTATACCGACCTTAATCTCAGCTCGGCCACAATCCGCAATGAAATGTCGGATCTGGAAGAAATGGGATATATCATTCAGCCATATACATCCGCCGGCAGAATTCCGTCGGATGCCGGATACAGATTTTACATTGATGATCTGATGAAGGAGAAGATGCAGGAACTTGATGAAAGGGAAGAAGAGCTTAACAGGAAGGAAGAATTCCTTATTAAAAAGGTTGACCGGGTAGAGGAGCTTTTGCAGAATGTTGCGAAGACGCTGGCACTTAATACCAATTATGCTACCATGGTTGCTGCTCCCGTGAAGAAGGGAAGGACAATTAAGTTTATTCAGGTTTCACAACTTGAAAAAGGGAAGATTCTTGCGGTGCTCGTTCTTGAAGGCAATGTTATCAAGAATACGATAATTGAGAATGAGATGTCTGTTGATACTGAGGCATGTCTGAAGCTTAATATTCTTCTTAACACATTCATTAACGGACTGACGCCGGAGGAGATAAATCTTTCCATGATATCCAGAATGACGGAACAGGCGGGAGAATACGGAATGCTGATTCGTGACATTCTTGATGCCGTTGCAGCTTCAACGGCAGGCGGGGATGACCTTCAGATATATACAAGCGGAGCGATGAATATTTTGAAATATCCTGAACTCAGCGACAATTCCAAAGCGGGTGAACTGATATATACATTGGAAGAGAAGAAGACTCTTACCAATCTGGTCAATGATTCACTTGAACAGGATGACAATGGCGACATCAGGGTTTATATCGGTGAAGAGACGCCGGTGGACAGCATGAAGGACTGCAGTGTTGTAACTGCAACATACGAATTGAAGGATGGAGCCAGAGGAACAATCGGTATCATAGGACCTAAGAGAATGGATTATGAGAAGGTTGTAAGAACAATGAAAAATATCAAAACGCAGCTTGATGATGCGTTTAAGAATTAGAAAGGTGGCGAATTCGTGGAAGACGAGAAAATTTTATCTGAAGAAGAGCTTCAGAATGAAGAAGTAAATGAACCGGAAGAAGAGGTGACGGAGGATGCCGAAGAAGCAGCAGAAGACGAGAAAAAAGGTATTTTTAAAAAGAACAGGAAAGATAAGAAGGATGCCCTTATAGAGGAGCTTAATGATAAGTACAGAAGGGTCATGGCTGAGTTTGATAACTTCAGAAAACGTACCGAAAAAGAAAAATCAGCAATGTATGAAATAGGTGCGAAGGATATCATAAGCAGATTACTTCCTGTTGTGGATAATTTTGAAAGAGGTCTTGCGTCCGTTCCCGAAGCTGATAAGTCTTCACCGGTAGCAGAGGGCATGGAAAAGATATACAAGCAGCTTACCGGTATGCTTGAAGAAGCAGGTGTTAAGGAAATTGAAGCAGAGGGTGCAGAATTCAATCCTGATTATCATAATGCCGTAATGCACATAGAAGATGAAGCATTGGGAGATAATGTAGTTGCTGAGGTTTTACAGAAGGGATACACATACAGGGATTCAGTTGTAAGACACAGCATGGTAAAAGTAGCAAATTAAGAAAAGGAGAACATATAAAATGGGAAAAATTATTGGAATTGATTTAGGAACAACCAACAGCTGCGTTGCAGTTATGGAAGGCGGTAAGCCGGTAGTTATAGCCAATACGGAGGGAATAAGAACAACACCTTCGGTTGTGGCATTCACCAAGACAGGAGAGAGACTTGTCGGTGACCCTGCAAAGCGTCAGGCAGTTACCAATGCCGATAAGACAATATCGTCAATTAAGAGACATATGGGTTCCGATTATAAGGTATCAGTAGACGGTAAGAATTACACACCGCAGGAAATCTCTGCGATGATTCTTCAGAAACTCAAGAAGGATGCAGAAAGTTATCTTGGGGAAACAGTAACGGAAGCAGTTATAACGGTTCCGGCATATTTTAATGACGCACAGCGTCAGGCAACCAAGGATGCAGGTAAAATAGCAGGACTTGACGTTAAGCGTATAATTAACGAGCCTACGGCAGCTGCACTTGCATACGGGCTTGAGAATGAAACCGAACAGAAGGTTATGGTATACGACCTCGGAGGAGGTACATTTGATGTATCCATTATAGAAATCGGTGACGGAGTAATTGAAGTTCTTGCAACTAATGGTGATACACGTCTTGGCGGCGATGACTTTGACCAGGCAATAATTAACTGGATGATTTCTGAATTTAAGAAAGCAGAAGGCATTGACCTTTCGACAGATAAAATGGCACTCCAGAGACTTAAGGAAGCAGCAGAAAAGGCGAAAAAGGAGCTTTCATCAGCAACAACAACCAATATCAACCTTCCTTTCATTGCTTCAAATGATGACGGACCTAAGCATTTTGACATGAATCTGACCAAGGCAAAATTTGAAGAACTGGTACATGACCTTGTTGAAAGAACAGCCATACCGGTACAGAATGCAATGAAGGACGCAGGACTTAATTATTCGGAAATTGCAAAAGTTCTCCTTGTCGGCGGTTCAACACGTGTTCCGTGTGTACAGGAAAAGGTTAAACAGCTTACGGGAAAGGAACCTAACAAGAGCCTCAACCCGGATGAATGTGTTGCGGTAGGAGCTTCAATTCAGGGTGGAAAGCTTGCAGGTGATGCAGGTGCCGGAGATATTCTCCTTCTTGACGTAACACCGCTTTCACTTTCAATAGAGACAATGGGCGGAATTGCAACAAAGCTTATTGAGAGAAATACAACCATTCCTACTAAGAAGAGCCAGGTGTTCTCAACGGCTGCTGATAACCAGACTGCAGTAGATATTAATGTACTTCAGGGTGAAAGACAGTTTGCCAAGGATAACAAATCGCTCGGACAGTTCAGACTTGACGGAATTCCTCCTGCAAGAAGAGGCGTTCCTCAGATTGAAGTAACATTTGACATTGATGCAAACGGTATTGTTAATGTTTCCGCAAAAGACCTCGGAACAGGAAAAGAACAGCATATCACAATAACCTCAGGAACCAATATGTCAGATGAAGATATTGAAAAGGCTGTTAAGGAAGCAGCAGAATTTGAGGCACAGGATAAGAAGCGTAAGGAAGGAATTGAAGCAAGAAATGAAGCTGATTCAATGGTATTCCAGACGCAGAAAGCTCTTGATGAAGCAGGAGATAAGCTTTCGGGAAGTGAAAAAGAAGCAGTTGAAGCTGACCTGAATGCATTAAAGGCCATAATAGAAAGAACCTCACCGGAGACGATGACGGATTCGGATGTTGATGAAATCAAGGCGGCTAAAGAAAAGCTTATGAACAGTGCACAGACACTTTTTGCAAAGCTGTATGAACAGAGTCAGCAGGGAGCAGCAGGACCTGACATGAGCGGAGCATCAGGTAATGCAGATTATACACAGCCGGATGATGATGTGGTTGACGGTGAATACAGAGAAGTGTAATACCGTGAAAACGGCACTCAGAGTGAGGAATAGTCTTATTCCTCACTTTTGCGGTGTTTTATGAATTTGGAGGATATAAAAATGGCAGATAAAAGAGACTACTATGAAGTCTTGGGAGTGTCAAGGGACGCTGATGATGCTGCATTAAAAAAAGCATACCGTGTTCTTGCAAAAAAATATCATCCGGATACCAATCCCGGAGATGCCGAAGCTGAAGCAAAGTTTAAAGAAGCTTCTGAAGCATATGCGGTATTAAGTGATCCGCAGAAGAGAAGCCAGTATGACCAGTTTGGTCATGCGGCATTTGAAAATGGCGGAGGACCGGGTGCCGGAGGCTTTGACTTTGGTGACATGGGAGATATTTTCGGAGACATATTCGGAGATTTCTTTGGCGGAGGAAGAAGCCGCAGAAACAGCAACGGACCATCAAAAGGTGCAAGCATAAGGGCTGGAATCAGAATTACGTTTGAAGAAGCCGTATTCGGATGTGAAAAAGAGCTGGAATTAAATCTTAAGGATACATGTGAAAATTGTAAGGGTACCGGGGCCAAAGCCGGAACATCACCGGTGTCATGTACAAGGTGCGGAGGCAGCGGACAGATTGTTACCACGTCACAGTCATTTCTGGGAATGGTAAGAAACGTGCAGACCTGTCCGGAATGTAAAGGAAAGGGTAAAGTTATAAGAGAAAAATGCCCTGACTGTTACGGAACGGGATATATTTCCAACAGAAAGAAAATACAGGTATCAATTCCTGCAGGTATTGATGACGGACAGAGTATACGCATAAAAGGCAAAGGAGAACCGGGAGTCAACGGAGGCGAAAGGGGTGACCTGCTTGTTGAAGTAAGCGTATCAAGACATCCGATATTCCAAAGACAGGATGTGAACATATACTCAACAGTACCTGTTTCATTTACGGATGCAGCCCTCGGCAATACAATCAGGATTAAAACCGTTCACGGAGATGTTGAATATGATATAAAACCGGGAACCCAGACGGATACAAGAATCAGACTCAGGGGAAAAGGCGTGCCTTCAATCAGAAACAGCCAGATAAAAGGAGACCATTATGTGACATTTGTTGTGCAGGTGCCGGAGAAGCTTAATGACGAACAGCGTGAAGCACTTGAAGCATATGCTGAGACAATGAATGAAGGACACGGCAGAAAAGACAGGAAGAATAAAAAGGGATTATTTAAGTGATTTACAGTGAAAACCAGCAGAAAGCAATAAATTTTAAAGAAGGTGTATGTATGTGTCTTGCCGGACCGGGTTCCGGCAAGACTACCGTACTTACGGAGAGGGTGCGCAGTCTTATTGAAGAAAACGGCACGGAACCGTCTCACATTCTTGTAATAACCTTTACCAGAGCGGCAGCTGCGGAGATGCAGAATAGATTTCATAATCTGTGTCATACGAAGCTGCCTGTTACTTTTGGTACGTTTCATGCAGTCTTTTTTTCAATATTGAAGGCTGCTTATAATTATTCAGTCAATAATATAATAAAAGAAGAAGACAGATACCGTATAATACGTCATGCCGTTGAAAAATTCAGGCAGGAAGAAGGGGACGTTAATGACATGATGCGTCTCGTAAGTGAAGAAATAAGCCGTGTAAAATCAGAACGTATAGACATAAAAAGCTATTATGCCGTAAACTGTCCGGAAGAAATATTCAGAAACATTTATAATTTTTACGAAAATGAATTAAAAAAATCGAGACTTCTTGATTTTGACGATATGCTTCTGTACTGTCATGAGCTTTTGGTTAAACGTCAGGATATACTGAAAAAATGGCAGAACAGGTACAGATACATATTGATAGACGAATTTCAGGATATTAACAGAATACAGTATGAAATAGTAAAAATGCTCGCAGCACCGCATAATAACCTCTTTATAGTGGGAGATGATGACCAGAGCATATACGGATTTCGCGGCTCAAGGCCGGACATAATGCTGAATTTTGAAAAGGATTATCCTGAAACGGAAAAAATATATCTTGATGTGAATTATCGTTCGTCGGGCAACATAGTTGAGGCATCATCACGTGTGATTTCCAATAATAAAAAAAGATTTATAAAGAATTTAAAAACATATAATCCTGCAGGAGAAAAAATAGACATAATTGAATTTAATGATATACAGGACGAATACAGACGCATAACGGAAACAATATTGTCAGGAGTAAGGGAAGGCAGGAAATATTCTGATTTTGCGGTGCTTTTCAGAACCAATGCAATAACGGCACCCATTGTAAGAAAATTAATGGAAAATAATATACCGGTTATTTTAAAGGACGGAGTACCGAATATTTTTGAACATTGGATAGCGGGAGATTTCCTTGCTTATATGCAGCTTTCGGAAGGAAACATGAAAAGAAGTGATTTTATCCGGGTAATGAATAAACCTCTCCGTTATATCGGAAGGGATTATGTGACTGATTCGCAGGTATCATTTCAGGAGCTTGAAAAACTGTATGAAGACAAGGAATGGATGATAAAAAGACTTGATAAAATGCAGGCGGATTTGAACATCATGTCATCCATGGTTCCGTATGCGATGATAAATTATATACGGAAAGGCATAGGATATGATGATTATCTTAAGGAATATGCAGACAGCCGCAGTCTGAATTATAAGGAACTTGAGGATATTGCGGATGAAATAACGGAGACAGCCGTAAAATGCCGGAATCTCACTGAATGGATTGGATATATGGAAGAATACGGCAACGATTTGAGGGAAGCAGCAAAAAAGAAGAACATAACGGCGGATGCAGTAACCATGACGACAATGCACAGTGCAAAAGGACTTGAATATGATACGGTATTCATAATGGATGCAAATGAAGAAATTACGCCGCATAAGAAAGCTGTTTTTGATGAAGATATTGAGGAAGAGAGAAGAATGTTCTATGTTGCCATGACAAGGGCAAAAAGAAAACTCTGCATTATGTATTCGAAAAAGAGATACAATAAAGAACTTGACGCATCAAGATTTGTGAAGGAAATTATAGAAGAAAATAAATAAAACAACTTTAATGACAGATGCTTCAGTGGTATAATATCAGCAACAGATGAACGTGAAAACAATATGAGAACGGTAATGAAACGGAGAAACAGATGAGTGTATGAAATATGATATCAGGGAAGAATTTCGCGGATGGAAATTACGGGAAATAGTATGGCTTGTATCTGAAAGCATACTCATCCTGGCACTCTCTTTGTATCTGAGAGATTCGGTAATCGGAATATTATCAGGACTTACCGGGATAATATGTGTCATATGTACCGGTAAAGGCAAGCTTATGTCATTTTTATTTGGAATATGTAATGTGATTATGTATTCGATAATATCCTGCAGAGCAGGACTTTACGGGGAATTAATGCTTAATGTCATATACTATCTGCCCATGCAGTGTTACGGACTGTATGTATGGAGCAGAAATATGGATACGGTAACCCATGAAGTCAGAAAGCGGAGAATGAACACAAAAAGTGTTATAATAACCATCGCGATAATTATTCCGGCAACGGCTCTGTACGGTATCTTTCTCAGGCGAACAGGGGGAATTATGCCTTTTGCGGATGCGTTTTCAACGGTTATATCCGCCGTCACCCTTATGATATCCGTCAATATGTATATAGAACAATGGATATTATGGTTTGCGGCAGACAGCATAAATCTTGTTATGTGGCTGATAGTTTTTGTTTCTGATAAATCAAACGGAGCAACGGTAATTATGTGGGGAACATATCTTGTTAATGCGGTAATCATGTATTGCAGGTGGGATAAGGAAATTAAAAAAAACGAAAGAAGGTCCGCTTAATGAAAAAAAATTGCTGCTGTTTTAATTACCATGCTGATTTTATCCTTTATGCCCGGCAGTGAAGCTGAGGCAGCTGAATATGAAGTGAATGCAGGTGATGTTGTTAGCATTAATCTGGTAATTCCGGGAGAAGGATATGATACCGTAAAAGCAACGGTGAATACGGATTCCGGCAATGTGATGCTATCAGGTATTTCATCAGGCAAAACCGATTGGGTGGCAGAGAAGTATGGAAATAACATTGTTTTTTATGATAACAGCGGTGCCAATCCTTTAAAAGACGGAGAAACAACAGCAGTCTTAAGTTTCCGGCTGAATGATGACATGGCAGCGGGAACGAAATCGACGGTAAGCATTAATGATATTACCTGTTATGCAGGAGGAAAGGAATATGTGAAAAACTCCGTGGAATATACGTTCGTTATAAAAGAAGAGCATACGGGGGATGCTGAATTATTGGGAATATCGGTAAAGGGGTATACACTTATTCCGGAATTTAATCCTGATGTAACAGAATACAGTATCGGGAGTGTGTCATATGAAACCGGATATATAGACGTAACGGCAAATCCTTCCCATTATAAGGCAGATGTGGTAATAACCGGCAATAATCTGTTACCGGGGGAAAACAGAATACTCATCAGAGTAACGGCAGATAACGGGAATATGAAGGAATACACCGTTAAGGTCACAAGAAATGAAAAAAAAGAGACTCCGGACAGCACACCATATGAATACTTCAGTTTATGCTTGAAGGAGTAATAATGGCTTTAATGGCAGGAATTATAGCAATAGCGGCGGGGATGCTTGTCGGAAGTGTTTTGGCTGGCTCGATTCAGAAAATAATGTATATCAGCTTCACCGTGACATATTCTGCAAAAACAGTATATATACCGCTGATAACAGCAGGAATCTATGGAATACTGTTCAGCCTTCTTCCAAGCCGGTACGGCGCCGGAATTAAGGTTACGGATGCATTGAGATTTGAATGATGGAGACAATAAAAGAGAAGAATGTGCATAAGCATGTTCTTTTCTTTTTTTATTAAAAAAATTAGCACTCTGCTATTGACAGTGCTAATACAGAGTGCTAATATAACACTTATAAGAAATGTTCTACAACACATAGAACATAAGGAGGGATTTATATGAATATTCAGAAATTTACGCAGAAGTCGGTTGAAGCAATTCAGAACTGTGAGAAGACAGCATATGAATACGGTAATCAGGAAATAGACCTTGAACATCTTGCATATGCACTTGTCAGTATTGAAGACAGTCTTATTGCGGGACTTCTTGATAAAATGGATGTGGATGTGGGACGTTATACGGAATACTGCAGAAATCTTCTGTCAAGGAAGGTTAAGGTATCCGGTGACGTGGAATTAAGAATAAGCCAGGCACTTAATAAGGTTCTTCTGTATGCTGAGGATGAAGCCAAGCAGATGTCGGACCGCTATGTATCGGTTGAACATTTATTCCTTTCAATGATACGTTATCCGAATGAAGGTGTGGAAAAGCTTCTGTCTGAATTTAAGATTACGAGGAATGGTTTTTTGAAGGCACTTCAGTCCGTAAGAGGCAACAAAAGCGTAACGTCGGATAATCCGGAAGCTACTTACGACACATTGGCAAAGTACGGAACAGACCTTGTTAAGCGTGCAAGGGAACAGAAGCTTGACCCGGTTATAGGAAGAGACGGAGAGATAAGAAACGTTATACGAATACTGTCAAGAAAGACCAAGAACAATCCGGTACTTATCGGTGAACCGGGCGTAGGCAAGACAGCTGTCGCAGAAGGACTTGCCCAGAGAATAGTGCGAGGTGATGTTCCGGAGGGACTCAAGGATAAGACGGTTTTTTCACTCGATATGGGAGCTCTTGTAGCGGGTGCAAAGTATAGGGGAGAATTTGAAGAAAGACTTAAGGCAGTCCTTGATGAAGTGAAGAAAAGTGAAGGAAAAATAATTCTATTTATTGATGAGCTTCATACGATAGTCGGTGCCGGAAAAACTGACGGAGCAATGGATGCAGGCAATATGCTTAAACCGATGTTAGCAAGGGGAGAACTTCACTGTATAGGTGCAACCACCCTTGACGAATACCGTAAGTATATAGAGAAGGATGCAGCTCTTGAAAGGAGATTTCAGCCCGTAATGGTTGATGAACCTACGGTAGAGGATACAATATCCATACTGCGTGGAATAAAGGAAAGGTACGAAGTATATCACGGAGTCAAAATTGCCGATAATGCCCTTGTGGCTGCCGCTGCACTGTCACACAGATATATAACGGACAGATTCCTGCCGGATAAGGCGATAGACCTTGTGGATGAGGCATGTGCGCTCATTAAGACGGAGCTTGACTCCATGCCGGCCGAGTTAGATGAGCTTTCAAGAAAAATAATGCAGTTGGAAATAGAAGAAGCGGCGCTTAAAAAAGAAACAGATGATTTAAGTAAGAAGCGGCTTCAGGAACTTGAGGAAGAGCTTGCCGGGTTCAGGGATACATTTTCAAGCAGAAAAGCACAATGGGATAATGAAAAAAAATCAGTTGACAGTCTGAGCCGGATACGTGAAGAAATAGAAAGCGTCAATAACGCAATTCAGGCTGCACAGAGAGAATATAACCTTGAAAAAGCAGCAGAACTCCAGTACGGAAAGCTGCCGGAACTTAATAAAAAACTTAAAGCCGAGGAAGAAAACATTAAGAACAAAAAGCTGTCTCTTGTAAGAGAGTGCGTAACCGATGACGAAATCGCAAAAATAATCTCACGCTGGACAGGAATACCTGTTGCAAGACTTAACGAATCAGAGAAAAATAAAATTCTTCATCTTGCTGATGAACTTCATAAGAGGGTGGTAGGTCAGGATGAAGGCGTTGAGAAGGTAAGTGAAGCGATTATGCGTTCCAAGGCAGGCATCAAGGACCCTGAAAAACCGATCGGCTCATTCCTGTTCCTTGGACCTACCGGAGTCGGCAAGACAGAGCTTGCCAAGACGCTTGCGGCAAGTCTGTTCGATGATGAAAATAACATGGTCAGAATAGATATGAGTGAATATATGGAGAAATATTCCGTATCAAGGCTTATAGGAGCACCTCCGGGATATGTTGGATATGAAGAAGGCGGACAGCTTACGGAAGCAGTAAGGAGAAAGCCTTATTCGGTAATACTCTTTGATGAAATAGAAAAAGCACATCCTGATGTATTCAATGTGCTGCTTCAGGTGCTTGACGACGGAAGAATAACGGATTCACAGGGAAGAACCGTGGATTTCAAAAATACGATAATTATTCTTACATCCAATATCGGCTCACAGTATCTTCTTGACGGAATTGACGGCAGCGGTAATATCAGTGCGGAATGCAGCCAACTTGTAATGAAAGATTTGAGAGCTTCCTTCAGACCGGAATTTCTTAACCGCCTTGATGAAATAATAATGTTCAGACCTTTATCAAAGGAGAATATAAGCAATATCGTGACACTGATGCTTGAAGAACTTAATAAGCGTCTTGAAGACCGTGAAATCAGTGTAAGACTGACAGACAGGGCAATGAAAAATGTGGTCGAAAACGGATATGACCCGGTATACGGTGCAAGACCGCTTAAAAGGTATATTCAGAAGACGGTTGAAACCCTGAGTGCAAAACTCATTCTTGAAGGTGAATTATGTCCCTCCGATATAATCATCATTGATGATGACGGAAACGGACTGACTGCCTTCAGACAAACTGATTAAGAGCAGCGTTGTAGCTGTAATTAACGGAATTTAATATTTCAATAATGTGAGCCTTGCTGACTTCGTATCTGTCACAGAAGTCATCAAGGCTTCTGCATTCGTCACGAAGCTTGGTGTTAACATAGCTCAGCAGAATAAGCGGATCGGAAGGAATCATAACTCAGCCTCTTTTCATAAAATATATCTGTTTTTTATCATATATGACCATAAAAAGTCAATACCGCCGTATTGTTTTTAAACATTTCATATGCTATAATTGCTAAAAAACCGGAGGAGTGGGAAAATGACCGGGAAGAAAAGAATTTCTTTTGACATAATAACATACATAATGATGATACTTGCGGTTATATATGTTGTCATACAGTCTGTATCAGGTAATAACAACAGACTTTATTTTAAGATACTGCTGGGAATATGGATTCTTGCCGCAGTTGTACTGAATGATTATGCCGAACCTGCACTTAACGGGGATTTTAACCGGATGGGCATAGGAATGTTAAGGCTTTATCTGGCATATGCGGTTACGGATGCGGCAGCATATGCATTTTTATATATTTTTGTGATAAATGCAGGAATGTTTAAAGAACCGGTGCATTATATCTTTTTTGCCGCAGGAATGACATTAATGCTTGCGAAAAGCATACTGCGGAGATATATCAGACAGCCTGAGCCTTCTGCCAGCCGCACGGATACCGTTCATCCTGAAACCGTGCATGGTAACGGGACGGCTTTTGAGGGAATGGACACAATTGAGGAAGGCGAACTCCAGATATTCAGGTATCGTGAAAGATAAGCCGGCATATATTTAATAAAAAAGGGTTTATATGGCAGAAAAAGGATTTTATACGTTAATTCCTGTATTTCTGTGCCTTATCTGTCTGATTTATCTGCATGAAAACAAAACGGCGGATACGGAGCTTATTGCGGCACCGGCATACAATGAGAAAAGAGTGGCAATTACATTTGATGACGGGCCCCATGAAACATATACGGAAATGCTTCTGCAGGGGCTCAGGGAAAGGAATGTAAAAGCCACTTTCTTTCTTGTAGGGGAAAATATAACGGGGCATGAAGATATAGTAAAAGAAATGTATGAAGACGGACATCTTATCGGGAATCATACCTACAGTCATGTAATTCTCAACAAAGTATCGGAAGATACGGCACTTTACGAGATTAACAGAACCAATGAACTGATTGAGAATGTTACCGGTGTAAGGACGACATACATAAGACCGCCGTACGGAGGCTGGGATGACAGCATGCTGTATGAGGTTGACATGCAGCCGGTATTCTGGAACATAGACCCGCAGGACTGGAATACGGTAAATGTTGCAGCGGTCGTCAATTCGGTAGTGATGAATGTCAATGACGGAGACATCATACTTATGCATGACATATTTCTCTCGTCGGTAACGGCATCGTTGGAAATTATAGACATACTTAAGAGTCAGGGATTTATTTTTGTAACAGTAGATGAAATTCTTATTTCGTGATATACTTATATGTTGAGGTGACAAAAATTGGATTTATTTGAATATATGCGTACGGAGAATAAGGATAAGGAATCACCCCTCGCCTCAAGAATGAGACCGAGGACACTTGATGAGGTTGTCGGTCAGAGGCACATTATAGGAAGGGATAAATTACTGTACCGTGCCATTAAAACCGATAAACTCAGCTCCGTTATTTTCTACGGACCTCCGGGTACGGGAAAAACTACCCTTGCAAGAGTCATTGCCAACACGACAAGTGCCGAATTTATGCAGATTAATGCAACATCGGCAGGCAAAAAGGACATGGAGGATGTGGTTGAGCGTGCGGGAGAACTGCTTGCCATGCACGGAAGAAAGACCATATTGTTTGTGGATGAAATTCACCGCTTCAATAAAGGACAGCAGGATTATCTCCTTCCCTTTGTTGAAGACGGAACACTGATACTTATCGGAGCAACCACCGAAAATCCTTACTTTGAGGTAAACGGGGCACTGATATCAAGATCGGTTGTATTTGAGCTGAAGCCTCTTGAAAAAGAGGATATTCTTTCCATAATTAAAACGGCGGTAACTGACTGTGAAAGGGGTATGGGAAATTACGGAGCCGTGATGGATGAAGAGGCTGCGGAATTTCTTGCTGATATGGCTAACGGAGATGCAAGAAATGCCCTTAATGCGGTAGAACTCGGAATTATGTCAACGGAAATGTCTGATGACGGACTGATTCACATAACGTTGGAGGTTGCCTCGGAATGTATACAGAAGAGGGTTATAAAGTATGACAGAAAAGGCGATAACCATTATGATACGGTATCCGCATTCATAAAAAGCATGCGGGGCTCGGATCCGGATGCTGCACTCTATTATCTTGCAAGGATGATATATGCAGGAGAGGACCCGAAATTTATAGCACGCAGAATTGTTATATGCGCAAGTGAAGATGTGGGTAATGCGGACCCCATGGCATTGCAGGTTGCCGTTTCGGCATTTCTTGCCGTCGAGAGAATAGGAATGCCGGAGTCGCAGATTATTCTGTCACAGGCGTGTACCTATGTGGCAACGGCACCTAAGAGCAATACGGCAATAGAAGGAATATCTTCTGCGCTGGAATATGTTAAGAATAACAGGACTTACGAAGTGCCGCCGCATCTTAAGGATGCCCATTACGGCGGAGCGGCACGGCTCAACAGGGGAATAGGATATCTGTATCCCCATTCGTACGGAAATCACTATGTAAAACAGCAATATCTTCCGGATGAAGCATCAGACGCCGTATTTTACAGACCGTCAGACATGGGATATGAAAAGACTATAACGGAACATCTTAACAGGATATACGGAGAATGTAATGAAGGAAGCAGTAAGAATTAAAAGAAACAGAAAAGAAAAAAAGAGCCGTAAGGCATTAAGGATAACCGGAAATGTATTTGCCGTTATCGGAACAACGGTGGGAATGCTGATTGTGGGCATATATGCACTTATGCTTATATGTACACACGGACCGTCCATGGTTGCAAGGGATCTGTTCGTGCTTTCCGTAAGAGAGACAAGTGCGGTAGGTTTTCTTGCCAATATGGTATGTTCGCGTGACACGATAGCAGAAATAGAAGAAGCCAATAAAGTAGAAGATATAGAAGGAGTGTCCGATTCGACACTGATACAGTTTAAGGATAAGGACGACGGAAAAACTCCTTCCGGAGAGCTTGAAGAAGAAGGATTTACACCATATCATGAAGATGCAGGAATCCTTTTTTATAAGGTATCCGGCTCAACATATGCAGGAACCATGCTTGTAATTGAAGACCCGTCAAGGGTATTTGTAGGAACATCCGGAGATTACCGGGGGGAAGCAGGTATCAATGTTCCAGGCATATGTGAAAGATACGGAGCGGCAGCAGCCGTAAATGCCGGCGGCTTTGAAGACATAGGCGGTGTTGGAGACGGGGGAACTCCTCTCGGAATCGTAATATCGGAAGGCAAGCTTAAATGGGGTAATGCTGATGAGACATATAATTTAATCGGCTTTGACAGTAATAATGTATTTGTGATCGGTACAATGACGGCAAAACAGGCAATGGACCGTGGCATAAGGGATGCCGTATCGTTCGGACCGTTCCTTATAATGGACGGTTCTCCTCTTTCCGTTACGGGCATGGGCGGAGGACTTAATCCGAGAACGGCAATCGGACAGAGAGCGGACGGAGCGGTTCTTCTTCTCGTAATAGACGGAAGACAGACTCACAGCCTTGGCGCAACAATGAATGACCTGATTAACGTAATGCTTGACTTCGGAGCGGTAAATGCCGCAAATCTTGACGGCGGAGGCTCAACCCTGCTGTATTATGACGGAGAAATTCAAAATAACGTGTCGTCAATATACGGTGCAAGAGGTGTACCGACGGCAATACTTGTAAGACAGGCGGTGCAGGCTGATGAAAAATAAAAAAGTTATAACAAAAGGACAGAAGAATTTCAGAACGGGACTTGCCATTTATGCCGGTGTTCTTGCGGTAGCGGTAGTTGTTGTGTGTATTATTGTATGGAATGCCCTGAGCAGGTACCAGAAGAAATATGATAAGGCAGAGCAGGAAGGAAGTCCTGATAAATTTGTGGAGGAATTTATCAGGGAGCTTAATTATGATAACATTCTCTTATATATCGGCAAATACGGACTTAATGAAGACGGTCCGTTTGATTATGAAGAAATGCATGCGGAATATTTTGCGAAAGCCTTAGAAAACAGTAAGCGTGAGTACCGCATGAATGAAAAGTATCAGCAGGCACTGCCGATATATGACATATATGCGGGAGATACAAGAATTGCCGTTATTTCACTTCAGGCAGACGGAAAAAGCGATGAATTCGGCTTTCATGAATGGAAAATAAAGAATATGGCATTTGATACGGATGCAATAGCATATCAGGACGTGGAAATCCTGATTCCGGATGGGGCGATTGCAGAGTACAGGGGATATGTACTCGGAAGTGACAATATTTCGGAATATGGCGGATATAAAGACCCGGTCAGGGAATATGCACTGTCGGTCGGAGCGGTTGAAAATAAAACGCAGACTTACTTCGTACACAACGTTATAAACGGTACGGACATATCAGTTAAGGATGGTAACGGCAATGAGCTTACGCCGCAGATAAATGGAAGCGTCTATGATTATACGTCATCAGACGGTGAACTGTTCCTGAATGAAATTAAGGAACGGGTGTATGATACAATGGATGCATATATATGCAATATGTATAATCACAGAAGCTTCAATGAAGTTGCGGCATATCTGGAATACGGCTCTAATGCATATTACGTTGTTTCAGATGTGCAGGCATCAATTTACTGGGGCTGGACACCTGATACGATAGACATACTTTCGCAGGAAATAAAAGACTGTGTACGTTATGGTGACAATTATTTTTCGTGCACCTATGAAGGCAGGATTTATAAGTACGAAGAAGGCGCAATGGAATCGGGTGAAGAGGAATTTAATTACAGGCTCCTTTTTCATAAGCTTGACGGAAAGTGGTTCCTTAATTATTTTATACTGACATGACGGCAGGAGGATGACCGATGAAGAAAAAAATTACAATATTATGCCTGCTTGCAGTGATAATGACGGTACTGGTATTTGTTCTTGTACGGCTTATGTCAGATGATAAGAAAAAAGACGGACATACGGAAACATCAGTGACGGAACCGTCAACAGAAGAGCCGACAACGGAAGAACCGACAACGGAAGAACCGACGACGGGACCTGACGTGGAGCTGTTTGGGAATGTATATCCTTATGATACAGCTAAAATAGATATATCAGGTAATGAAATTACTGATCTTACGGTACTTCATAATGCACTTGACGGACTGAAATATCTGAAATATGCGGATATGTGTGACTGCGGACTTACGGACTTACAGATGGAAGAACTGATGAATGATTATCCGGAAGTAAAATTTGTATGGAAAGTCACACTCGGACTGTGGACAATAAGGACGGACTGTGTAGCTTTTTCAACACTGAAAGACGGAACAATAAATTACAGACTTACCAACGAAGATGTTAAGGTCCTTAAATACTGCAAAGACATGGTTGCACTTGATCTTGGACATAATAAGGTTACGGACATATCATTTCTGCAGTATATGCCGGAGCTGAAGATACTCATACTGGTTGATAACAGGGTGGAAGGATATAATGATGTATATATAGATGATCTTTCATGGCTGAAATATGTGCCAAAGCTTGTATACCTTGAATTTTTTGTGGGTTCCGTATCGGATTTGAGCTTCCTGCAGTATACGCCTAATCTGGTGGATCTTAACATAAGCTATAATCCGATAAGTGACGTGACATATCTTCTTAATCTGCCGAGAATAGAGAGATTATGGTGTGAGCACACGAATCTTACCGAAGAAGATTATGAGCTTCTTAAAAGGACATATCCTGATGCACAGATTGTATATTACGGAGAAGGCTCGGTGGATCAGGGTTGGCGTACACATGACAGATATTTTGCAATGATTGACATGTACCATAATAATTATGTACATGACCTTTTTAAAAACTTATAAACACGCGATTAACGTTTTGGGTGGGACTGATGAAGGAACAGATTAACAGATATGCCAGAGGAATATTTGATTACGAATTTCCTGAGATACAGGCGGAAGAGAAAAATATATTTGAAGTAGTGGACAGAAACCGTGTATTCAGGGGAGAACTCCACATATCGGAGAAAAACGGAAAAAGCATAAAGGGCATCGTATACAGTGACAATGACAGAGTGGTTGTTGAAAACGGCGGATTTGCCGGAAGCAGTGTCACGGTGGATTATTATGTAAAAAGTGATGATATTCCTGACGGCGATATCGTGGAAGGCAGGTTTAACATTGTATCCGGCGGCGGTGAAATCACGATACCGTATTCCTTCAGGGCGGAAGCAGGTTCACGGGAAACCACAACGGGAGAGGTCCGTAATCTCTTTCAGTTTGCGAATCTTGCACAGAATAACATGGATGAAGCGGTAACACTTTTTGAAACGGAAGATTTCGGCGAAATATTCATTCAGGACAGCCTCCATCTGAAATGCGTTCATTCGGGTCTTGAAAGAGGTGCCGACACAAGAAACGGTATCGAAGAATTTCTCATAGCGGCACATAAAAAAAAGCGTGCGGATATATTTATCACGGACAACAGCAGGGTATATGAAGGAAAAACGGAAAATTTTAAAGACAGCCTGCTTATTGAAAAAGACACATGGGGTTATGTCAACATACTTGTGCATACGGATTCACCGTTTATAAGGCTCGAAAGGCGCAATATTGACATGGATGATTTTACCGGCAACAGATATGAGTTCTCATATGTCATAGATGTATCAAGACTTCATGCCGGGAAAAATTACGGAAGCATTGTATTTGAAAGCATTGACAAAAAAATTGTATTTTCCGTTACGGTCAATAATACAGCAGTGAGAAAACATCCGGATAATACGGAAAAAAAACTGATATATAATCTTGTAATGCTGTATATAAGATTCCGTACAAGAACAATTCATGTTAATGAATGGATAAGGGAATCCGGAATAGTAATAGAAGCATTAAGGGCACTGGACGAAAATCATCCGTTTTATAAGCTTGCACTTGCACAGCTCTGTATAACCGAAAAAAAATATGACGAAGCAAAAGGACTTATTGAAAGTGCAAAAGATGACATAAGTGCGGATGAAGAGTCGGAATATCCGCTGTATTGTTATTTTATATATGTTAATACACTCTATAACAGGGACTGGACGTATTCAAAGCGTGCTGCACTGATGATTAAGGAATGTTATGAGAAAAATGAAGACTGGAAAATTCTCTGGACGCTTCTCTTTATAGATGAAGAGCTTGAAGGTAATCCGAGTCTTAAACTGCTTAAAATCAAAGAACAGTATAACAGAGGCTGTATAAGTCCCGTAATGTATCTTGAAGCATGCAGGACGTTTAACAGAAATCCGATGCTTCTCAGGGTATTAA
Source organism: uncultured Butyrivibrio sp. (assembly GCA_964405265.1). Lineage (GTDB taxonomy): Bacteria > Bacillota > Clostridia > Lachnospirales > Lachnospiraceae > Eshraghiella. The sequence continues at coordinate 91,347 of CAYONC010000002.1, read as the reverse complement.
ATGCATTTGAGATAAATGTGCTTATGTTTGGGGCAGCCAATAAGTTTTTGGATGAAAAGCTTGTAAGTCAGGCCGTATCAATTATTGAAACCATGAGAAACGGTACCTCCAAGATTGTTAAGCTTCTTCTGGCACTGTGGGAAAATAACGGTTCAAGGGAAATAGTGGAAACACTCTGCCGACTGCTTATAAGGAATAACTGTGTGGGTGAAAAATACCTGCCGGTATATGAAGCAGGAATAAGGGAAGAAGTCAAAATAACACAGCTTTTTGAGTATTACATGATGAGCAGAAATCCGGATGACATGAGCCCGATGCCTAAAATGGTTCTTATGTACTTCGGTTACAACAGTAATCTTGATTATGCCGGAAGAGCCTGCCTGTATGCCAATATAATCCATAATAAGGCGGATAATCCCCAGGCGTACAGAAATTATTATCCGCAAATGGAGACCTTTGTAAGGGAACAGGCGGCACTCGGACATATCAGTGAACATCTGGCAGTATTGTACAGGGACATGATTACTGCCGACATGATAGACGAAAGCAATGCAAAACCGTTGTCGGAGCTGTTTTTTACATACAGGCTTACCACGGACAATCCTAATTTTTCCAAGGTAATAATAAGGCATAAGGAAACGGATGCCGAAGAAGAATATACGCTTACCGGAGGACAGGCATATGTAAGAATATATACGGATGATCCGGCAATAATATTTGTCAGCAACAGAGGAAACCGTTTCTGCCGTGAAACCGGTACGGAACTGGAACGGATGCTTTCAGATGACGGGATAATAAAGAAATGCCATGACGTGTGTAACGGCCTGATTTATCTTAAGCTGCACTATTGTGAAAAGAACATAAAACATCAGAAACAGAACACGGATTCCGTGGAAATGGTAAAAGAACTTCTGTCAGTGAATATGGTAAATGATGATTTTTATAAAAAACTTGCTTCAATCATAGTGGATTACTATTATGACAGCTATGATACCGAGGGCTTTGATGATTTTTATAAAAATCTTGATATGAAAAAAATGTCCGACAGGGAAATTACCAAAATAATCGAAATACGGATTGTGCAGGGGCAGTATGATAAAGCATATGAGATGCTTCAGAAGTATTCGGCAATGCATATCTCTCCGAAGCGCCTCTTAAGGCTGTGTTCAAAAAAGGTTGTTTCAGCAGACAGACAGGATGACAGACTTATACAGCTCTGTATAACCGCATTTAAAAAAGGCTGTAACGATGAGCTTGTGCTTCAATATCTGGCAGATTATTATAACGGTTCAACGGATGACATGATAGCGGTATGGAAGACGGCTTTGTCCGCAGATGCCGATACATACGAGCTTGAGGAAAGAATAATAGCGCAGATGATGTTCAGCCATCATAAATCGGAGGATGTTGCTGATATTTTTACCCACTATTATTCAATGGGCCCTAAGGAACGCCTTGTTGAGGCATATCTTGCATATAATTCGTATCTGTATTTCGTTAAGGAAGAAGAAGTACCGGAAGATTTCTTTGAACTTACGGAAACATATCTTGAAAATGAAAAGGATTTATGTGACATATGCAGGATGGCACTTGTATTTTTCTATTCAAAACAGGACAGTCTGACCGGATTCAGAAAAGAAATGGCTGCAGGAAGCATATTTGAGCTTTCAAGAAAGGGAAAGATTTTTTCTTTTTACAGCAGCCTGAAGGATGTTATAAAGCTACCGTACGATATTACGGACAGAACCATGGTAGAATACAGGGCAAATCCGAAAAACAGGGTAGTAATTCACTATGTATATGAAAACAGGGAGCATAGGAAAAAATATGTGTCCGAAGACATGAAACAGATGTATGACGGCGTATTCGTGAAACAGTTTGTCCTGTTCTACGGCGAATCAATACAGTATTACATATCCGAGGAGGGAACGGGAAGTGAAACCGTCACGGAAAATTATGTACTTACGAATAACAATACCTCATCGGAACGTTCTGACGGAAGATATGAAAAACTTAATGACATTATAGCAAGCAATGTAATGCATGAAGGAGAGACGCTCAGAAAGCTTGTACATACATATGCGGTAAATGATTATGTTGCCACGCAGCTTTTTAAACCCCTCTAATTAACGGAGATGAAATGCATGAATTTAAAGAAACCAATATATGTGGGAATTGATTTCTGCAATGATTATTCACAGATAAGCTATTACGGCTTTTCGGAAAAAGAACCGGTATCAGTGGATTACACGGGACTTGAAACTAAATATAACATTCCGACGGCGGTAAGCAAAACACACGGCAGGGATCAGTGGTTTGCAGGCGATGAGGCGAAGAAAAGTGCGGCACTTGGTGAAGCGGCACTGGTTGATAATCTTGTTGACATCGCACTTGAGAGAAATCCGGTAATAATAGACGATACAAGCATTATGCCGGTAGAACTGATAAGCATATTCCTTAATGAGATGCTCCAGTCGGTAAAAATTGCCGCAGGAGTTGACGGTATTGAAAAAATATGCATCACAATAGAATATTTTCATATTTCACTGCTTAATATTCTGACGGAAGCAATGCGTAAACTCGGCTATGCGGATGACAGCGTAATATTCGCAAGTCATACGGAAAGCTTTGTTTACTATGCCCTGTGTCAGAAAGAAGATTTATGGAAAAATGATGTTGCACTTTTTGAATACGGAAAGGAAGGGCTTGAATACAGACTTCTTAACGTTGCAGCATACAGAGGCAGAAAAATTGTAATGACCCATGGAGAAAGCTTCAGGGAAGAAATGCCGTACAGCCTTGTAAAAAATCATGCATCGGCAGAATATATGGATAAAAAAATAACGGATATAGCGGCAGGACTGTTTGATAAGAAGAATATTTCCACCGTATATCTTACCGGAAAAGGTTTTTCCGAGAACATTAACCTGCCTGAATTTATCAGGTACATATGTACAAGAAGGAGGGTCTTTTCCGGACAGAACCTGTATGTCAAAGGAGCGTGCTATCAGGCATATGAAGCAGGCTGCGGAACACATATGAAAGAATTTATCCTTGCGTGTCCTGAGCGGATTACCACCGGCATTGAACTTAAAATTCAGGAAAGAGGAAAAGACAAAATCCTCAGAATGGTGCTTCCGGGAACCAACTGGTATGGTGCCGACTGCTCATATGATCTTATCGTGGATGGTGCGGAGGAGCTGGAAATATTTTTATCTCCGGCAGACAGTGCAGAAAAACAGACGGTAAGGATTCCTCTTACCGATTTCCCGGAAAGACCGCCCAAAACGACCAAAATAACGCTGAAGCTGTCATTTACAAGTGATTCAAGATGTCACATTATGGTTGTTGACAGGGGGTTCGGTGAATTTTTTGCAGGAAGCGGACGAATAATCAATGAAGAAATCTTATTATAGAGGTTGGCAAATATGGCAGGAGTAATATTATCAAGAAGCAGACATCCGGATAAACCGTATTACATAAGCAATATGTCCATAAACATATATTCCATGGAAGAACTGTGCTATTATATATATAATAATATATATCTTATAGGAACGGACATACTTGAACCGGGTCTTATAACATATATAGAAACTGAGCTTGGAGAACCGGAACTTGCGGGACAGCTGGAATTTCTCATGACCCAGAATGCAGGACTCTCTGAAATAGTAATTACGATACTGAGATATGTGGATTATTATTCGGAAGGTGAAATTCAGGAGCTCAAGGAAACCATTGACCGGCTTGATTTACAGAATGCAACGGAGCGGCTGAAGCTGAGAGCGGATAATTTTCTTAATAACAAAAGATATTACAGTGCCATACACAATTATGAAATAATCCTGTACGGCAAGGCAGACAGAAGCCTTCCGCTGTTATTTTACGGTGATGTATGGCATAATATGGGAGTTGCATACGGACGAATGTTTTTTTATAAGGATGCGGAGATATGCTTTCATAAGGCATATGAGCTGAATAACAGTGAGCAGTCATTGAAAGCGGCACGTGTGGCAGGCTGTATGGAGCAGAAGGTTACGGTGGACGACATGGAGGATGACGAGCTTACCTATGTGACTTACAGGGAAATAGAGACGCTTATGGATCATGTGGAGAATGAACCGGAGTATTCGGCTGTAAAAAAAGCATTTGAATTAAAGAATGAAGGTAAAATCACTGAATACCGTAAAGCGGTGGATGATATCATATCCGCTTGGAAGACAGAATACAGAAATCTCATGAAATGACGGAAGGATGATTTATGCTGTTTTTTAAAAAGAAAAAAAATCAAAAAAACGAGCCGGCTTCAGCCCTGAAGCATGAAAATGATTCCGGGTCGGACAGAAGCTTTAGGGAAATAGAAGACATGCAATACATATGCATGCAGTGCGAACAGGTGGCAGAGTCATCAAAATACATTGAAGAGCTGAAAAAAGAAAATTCGGCTGTTGAATCATATATTACCGATATACAGCTTATATCCTCACTGCCTGATGAATTAAGGGACGGAATACGGAAATACGCCGGTGATGTGGTGAAGCTTGAAAAAAAACGTAATGATTTTCAAAACAGGTCACGGACTCTTCCAAAAGAAAGAACAGCCGTCTTTGAACAGTATGGCGGTGAGCTTCCCAAGGCACTTGCCGATTTGCAGAATGATGAAAAATACTTAAATACCGTAAAACATGACATGAACATTCTTGAAGCGGAGAAAATTTCGCTGAAGGAAGATATGGATAATCTCGTAAAAAAAGAAAAGGGAATAAGAAATCTTACCCTTATCCTTCTCTTCTCCATAATAATTATCTTTGCCCTGTTTTTTATATCCGGTATTATGAAAAATGAGACGGGGAAGACGGTTTTTATGGCAGTACTTGCATTATCCGTGCTTCTTACCGCTGCGGTTTTTGTAATCCAGAGAAGCTCGGTATATCACTTCAGGCTTGCAGAAAAAAAACTTGCAAAAACCATTAACCTTCTTAACAGGGTAAAAATAAAATATGTCAATATATATAACAGCGTGGATTACAGATATTCAAAATACGGTGTGAAAAATTCGTATCAGTTAGGCAGGGAATATGAGGCATATCTTAATGACAGAAAAGCGGCAGAGAGATACAGAAGCTCGACGGCAGAGCTTGATGATGCCGTGACGGGTCTGATGAAAATACTTAACGCCCTGAATCTGTATGATGTTTCCGTCTGGGAGAATCAGACAGGTGCACTGTGTAATGACAGGGAAATGAAAGAAATTAAAAAAGGACTTGAAGTAAGACGAAAAAAACTGCGTGAACAGATTGAATATAATGTTGAAAGGATAGGAGCCGCAAAAAAAGGAGTTTTATCCTATCTGAAAAAGCATCCGGAACGCTCCCGTGAAATAATGGATATTGTGGAATCCTATGATGTGGAGATGGACGACGGACAAAATTAAGGTTGATTTTTGTCTATACAATCATTATTATAATCATATGCAAAAACAGGAAAAAGAGGAACAGCTATGGGCAGAGAATTGGAAAAAAATTATAATCCTTCGGAGATTGAAGGCAGATTATATGAAAAGTGGGAGAAGAATAAGTATTTTCATGTTGAGGCAGACAGAAGCAGGAAGCCCTTTACCATTGTAATGCCGCCGCCTAACATAACCGGTCAGCTTCATATGGGACATGCACTTGACAATACCCTGCAGGATATTCTCATCAGATTTAAGAGAATGCAGGGATATTCGGCATTGTGGGTGCCGGGAACGGATCATGCATCAATAGCAACGGAAGCCAAGGTTGTTGAGAAACTTGCCAAGGAAGGGCTTACCAAGGAATCTCTCGGAAGAGAAAAATTCCTTGAGCACGTATGGGACTGGAAAAAGGAATACGGCGGACGTATCGTAAAACAGCTCAAGAAAATCGGCTCCTCCGCTGACTGGGACAGAGAAAGGTTTACAATGGATGAGGGCTGCAGCAGGGCAGTAAGGGAAGTCTTTGTGAACTTATACAATAAAGGTCTTATATACAGGGGAGAGCGTATAATCAACTGGTGTCCGTGCTGCCTTACGTCAATATCGGATGCTGAAGTTGAATATGAGGAACAGCCGGGCTTTTTCTGGCATTTAAGATATCCGCTTACCGACGGAAGCGGATATATAGAAATGGCAACGACAAGACCGGAGACAATGTTAGGTGATACGGCGGTAGCCGTAAATCCGGCTGACGACAGATACAGGGATTTTGTCGGCAAAACGGTTACGCTTCCAATCGTTAACAGGGAGATACCGGTTATCGCCGATGACTATGTTGATATGGAATTCGGAACCGGAGTGGTAAAAATAACACCGGCACACGACCCTAACGACTTTGAAGTGGGACTCAGACATAATCTTCCCGTTATCAATGTTCTTACTGAGGATGCCAGAATTACGGATGATTATCCTGAATATGCCGGAATGGACAGATATGAGGCAAGAAAGGCAATCGTAGCAAGACTTGAAGCGGAAGGTTTTCTTGTAGGAATTGAACCGCACGGACACAATGTCGGAACCTGTTACAGATGTCATACGACTGTTGAACCGAGGGTATCAAAACAGTGGTTCGTTAAGATGGAAGAGCTTGCAGCCCCTGCAATAGAGGCTGTTAAGAATAAGAAAACGGTATTTGTGCCGGAGCATTTTGACAAGACCTACTATCACTGGCTTGAAAACATCCGTGACTGGTGTATATCAAGACAGCTCTGGTGGGGACACAGGATACCGGCATTTTACTGCGACTGCTGTAACGAAATTACCGTTACTAAAGAAGATAAGGCAGTATGTCCGAAGTGCGGCAGGGAGATGAGACAGGATCCGGACACGCTGGATACATGGTTTTCATCAGCACTGTGGCCTTTTTCAACACTCGGATGGCCTGACAGAACGGATGACCTGGAATATTTCTATCCTACAAGTACCCTTGTAACGGGCTATGACATTATTTTCTTCTGGGTTATCAGAATGATGTTTTCCGGAATAGAACATACGGGACAGGTTCCGTTTGACAGGATTCTCATTCACGGACTTGTAAGAGATTCACAGGGACGCAAGATGAGTAAATCACTCGGCAACGGCATTGACCCGCTTGAAGTAATAGACAAATACGGAGCAGATGCACTGAGACTCACACTCGTAACGGGCAATGCTCCGGGTAACGATATGCGTTTCTATTGGGAAAAGGTTGAAGCAAACCGTAATTTTGCCAATAAGGTATGGAACGCTTCAAGATTTATACTTATGAATCTTGACAGGGCGGATATACCTGAGAATATGCCGGATTCACTTACTGATGCAGACAAATGGATTATTTCCAAGGTCAATACCCTTGTGCGTGACGTAACGGAGAATATGGAGAACTATGACCTCGGTGTTGCCGTTTCCAAGATATACGGTTTTATATGGGAAGAATTCTGTGACTGGTATATTGAAATGGTAAAACCGCGTCTGTGGAATGATGCTGACGATACCAAGGCGGCGGCATTGTGGACCCTTAAAACGGTGCTCATAGATTCGCTCAAGCTTCTTCATCCGTATATGCCGTTTATTACGGAGGAAATATTCTGCAATCTTTCTGATGAGGAATCAATAATGATTTCCGATTGGCCGTCATATTCGGAAGAACGCAGCTTTGCCGCAGAGGAAAAAGCAGTAGAGACAATCAAGGAAGCCGTAAGGGGAATAAGAAATTCAAGAACGGGAATGAATGTTCCGCCGAGCCGCAAAGCAAAGGTATATCTTGTATCCGACAACGAAGACATTATCAGTATTTTTGAGAAGGGCAGGGTATTCTTTACAACCCTTGCATATGCATCTGAAGTAATTATTCAGAAGGATAAAACGGGAATAGATGATGATGCGGTTGCTGTTTTAATACCTGACGGTACAATATATATGCCTTTTGCGGAACTTGTGGATATTGAAAAAGAAATTCAGAGACTTGAAGCAGAAAAGAAAAAGCTTGAAGGAGAAATTAACAGGGCAAACGGAATGCTCAGCAATGAAAAATTTACGTCCAGGGCACCTGAGGCTAAGATTCAGGAGGAAAGGGAAAAGCTTGCAAAATACACCATTATGATGGAGCAGGTTAACAGCAGACTTTCACAGCTTGGAAGATAATTAAGGAGACCGGGCAATAATGAAAATCAGTGTAATAATACCATCACTTAATCCGGATGAAAAGCTTGTAACGGTCGTTGAAGGATTAATAAAAGATGGTTTTGATGATATAATAATCGTCAATGACGGAAGCAACGATGCACATCTTGAACCGTTCAGAAAAGCGTCAGAGTATAAGGAAGTGACGGTGCTTACCCATGAAGTGAACAGAGGTAAGGGTTGTGCATTAAAAACTGCATATGAATTCTGCATAAAAAACAGACCGGAAGCTGACGGCGTTGTTACGGTTGACGGAGATAACCAGCATCTTCCGCAGGATATCAGAAAATGCTGCGAAAAAATGAAAGAGCATCCGGGGAAGGTCATACTGGGCTGCCGTGATTTCACGGAAGAAAATGTTCCATGGAAGAGCCGCGTGGGAAATAACATGACCAAAGCGGTATTCAGATTTGCATGCGGCATCAGGATATCGGATACGCAGACCGGCCTCAGGGTAATCCCCGCAAAATATCTTGCAATGATGACACAGGTAAGAGGAGACAGGTTTGAATATGAGACACGTGTGCTCCTTGAGATGAAGCGCAGGCACATTGATTTTGCGGAACAGAGGATAGAGACCATATATATAGAAGATAATTCTGAGACGCATTTCAGACCCGTTAAGGATTCCATAATTATTTATCTTGTAATCCTGAAATATATATTCGGTTCGATTGCATCATTCCTGATTGATATGGGAATATTCACCGCAATGCAGTATATTATCGGCAGCCGGATGTCAACCAGTATCAATATACTCACGGCTACCGTAAGTGCAAGAGTGGTATCTTCATTGTTTAACTTTTTTTATAACAGGAATGCCGTTTTTGAATCAGAAGAGAGCCTCGGAAAGACAATGGCAAGATATTATATCCTGTGTGTATGCCAGATGGGTATATCATACGGAATGGTTAATCTTCTTGCCTTAATGACCGGAGCATCTAAAATACTGACATCAGTAATAAAACTGCTTGTTGATATGCTGCTTTTTATATTAAGCTTCCAAATTCAGAGAAGATGGGTATTTACCGTAAAAAATGAGGAGGACTGATTATGTCTGATAAAAAAAAGAAAGGCAAAAAGGCCGGAATGATAATAGGAAGAACCATGGCAACTATCGGGATGACGCTTGCAGCCGTTTTTATATCCCTTTATTCCATGCTGTGGATATTCTGCCACGGACCATCAGAATCGGCAAGAAATTTATTTGTAAGTACGATACTTGAAACAGGAGCACTCAAATTTCTTGCAGGATGGTATTTTGATAAAGACGAAATACTTGAAATAACCTCCAATAATAACATGGAACGTAATGATGATGAAGTCAATACTGACCTTATAGACATACCGAAGGATAATGATGATACTGATACCGAAGAAGAAGGTTATGATGAAAACGGCATTAAAATAGTTGAAGTCAACGGACGCTCTTATTATGGAAAAATACTTATGGTTAAGGACCCGTCAAGAGTATGCCTTGCCACCATTTTTCCATGGTCGGATGACAGTAAAAGCAAATACGGACTCACACTTGATGCACTTGTGGCGAACGGAGGAGGTATAGCAGGAATAAACGGTGGTGAATACGCATCCGACGGCAACTGGGGCGGACAGCCGAGGGGGCTTGTCGTATGCAACGGAGAGATACAGTATAATGCACCTCAGGCAGGTGATGTCATGGTCGGCTTCAACGAGGATGACATTCTTGTAATAAAGGATTTGAGCGGAATGAGCGCATCACAGGTTGAGAAGATGGTTAAGGAAGAAAGAATAAGGGACTGTGTAAGCTTCAAAGACGTTGATGACGGAAATTCCAACCATTTTACCAAGCTCATAATTAACGGGGAAGCAAGACAGATTAACGGAAACGGAAGCGGAGCCAATCCGAGGACCTGTATAGGACAGAGGGCGGACGGAACGGTGCTTATGTTCGTAACCGACGGAAGAGGAATAAGCGGACATATAGGTGCCACTGCAGCAGACCTCATAGCCGTCATGAAAGAGTATGGTGCAGTTAATGCCGCCAATATTGACGGAGGAAGCTCATCATCAATGGTATATAAAGGCAGCTTTGAAATGACAAGCGTGACTCTGTATTATGCCACGTCATCATGGCGTATTCCAACGGCTTTTATCGTAAAATAGGAGGCAGTCAATGGAAAAAAGAAAAAAGAAAAGCAGATTCTGGTTCGGATTCAGGATATATGCCGGTGTTCTTGTTTTATTATTTGTTATAATGTGTATTGCCGTGTGGAATACAATGAAAAAATATGAAGCTGCTCAGCCTGAAAATTACATGGCTGATGTAGTTGCGAAAATCGAAAAGGGCAGTTATGGAGACATAAATATTATAAATGGGGGCGGAAGCCGTTTTGAACCTGATAACGGTTCGGCAGATGAGTTTTGGGAAGCCGCTGCCGGTAAAAAGCTGACTTACAGGCTTTCATCCGACAGCTACGACTCGCTTAATCCTAAATTTGACCTGCTTGCCGACAATGAAAAGGTGGCGGCAGTAACACTGAAATCAGTAAAAGAATACAAAAAAATGGCAATACTCGTATTGTCGGAATGGCAGGTTGTGTCAGTTGAACCCGTAGGAGAAAAAGGCAGCTTCAGCCTTGAGATAACAATGCCTGAGGGATATGAAGCACTTGTTAACGGAGTAGAGCTCTCAGGAGAAGGCGTAAGCACGGAAGTATCGGAATATGATGATTTCGGATATGCTTCAGAATATGTTAAAGTTCCTTCTGCAGTTACTTACAAAATTACCGGTTTAACAGAGAAACCGGAAATATCAGTTAACGGCAGAACTGTAAGTGCGGATGACATAACCCTGAAGGGCAGAGTATACTCTTATAATGCACCGTTTGAAACATCTGAGATAAGCAGTGATATGTCGGGATATGTACTTAATGCCGCAAAGAAATATTCCAATTTCTTCTCAAAGGACCTTGAAGGCTGTTATGAAAGTACGGCACCGATAGCGGATTTGTTCCCGGAAGGCTCCTATTATCTTGAAATGGCAGAACAGTACAGACGTGAAGATATGTGGATGTTCAGTGCACATGAAAGTCCTGTATTCAGTGATGAGAAAGTAAGCACTTATACCGTATACAGTGAAGATTTCTTCTCGGTTGAGGTTTCTTTTAAAAAATCCATGGTTCTTAAGCTTGGCGGAGAGACAAGAATCGATGACAACCATCAGATATATTATTACGTGAAAAAAGACGGAAAATGGCTTATTGCCGATATGCATGACGTGCAGGGATGAGGATTGATGATGGATAACAGCATGATAACCATGATTATGGAAAATGTAAAAAAAGCGGTTAAGGGTAAGGATTATATTATCCGTAAGGTTTTAACGGCAATGCTTGCAGGAGGACATATTCTCATGGAGGATATTCCGGGAGTAGGCAAAACAACGCTTGCGCTTGCCATTTCAGGTACAATGGATTTAAAAGAGAACAGAATGCAGTTTACAACTGACGTGCTTCCGTCTGATGTGGTGGGTTTTTCAATGTATAATTCGGGAACATCTGAATTTGAATACAGACCGGGAGCGATAATGTGCAATCTCTTTCTGGCAGACGAAATCAACAGAACGTCTTCCAAAACCCAGTCGGCACTTCTTGAGGCGATGGAGGAAGGACAGGTAACCGTTGACGGAATAACCCATATCATACCAAAACCGTTTGTTGTAATAGCCACGCAGAATCCGGCAGGGTCGGCAGGAACGCAGCTGCTTCCGGAATCCCAGCTTGACAGGTTTATGGTAAAGCTTTCAATGGGATATCCTGATATAGAATCGGAAATATCCATACTGGAGAATTCAGGGAACGGAAAAATAACGGATGCAGTGGAAAAAGTAATAACAGCAGATGAATTTATTTCAATGCAGGAAGAAGCGGCAGGAACATATGCCGACCGTTCAATATATGAATATATCGCACGTCTGTGTTCGGCAACAAGACAGCATCCGTGGATAGAGCTTGGAATAAGCCCGAGAGGCTCTGTTGCAATTCTTTCAATGGCAAAAGCAAATGCTTATATAAGCGGCAGGAATTATGTGATTCCGGAGGATGTACAGACGGTACTGCATGATACCGCCGTTCACAGAATAGTATTAAGTCATAAGGCAAAAATGTCAGGAAAGAGCTTTGATGATGCAATGAGAAGCGTATTGCAGGCTGTACCTGTTCCAAGGAAGGAAAGATAAGGAGCGGTCATGGCAGGTCATTATATAACTTATCTGTTGGGATTTACGGCACTTTTTGCATATAACATACTTGATGACGGATACCTTCCGTTTATTCTTGATGTAATTTTTGTCTTAATAAGCATAATATCGATATTAACCGTTATTATTTTAAGAAAAAGCGTCTCTGCCCGTTTTGCATCGGAAATGACTGTAACGGAGTGCGGAAGCACGGCATCAGTCGCCTTAAAGATTAAGAACGGCAGCCGTATTCCGGTCAACTGCTGTATGGTAAAAATCATTTGCAGCTCCAACGGTAAGAAAACGGGAAAATACAGACTGAATCTTCACATTCCACCGATGTCGGAGGCAGATGCCGCAGCAGAGGTGCCGTGCAGAAGATGCCGGCTGACGGATGTCATGGCAGTCAGAATTTATTTATATGATTATCTGAAATTATTCATATTAAGCAGGAGAGTCAATATAAGCTCCTGTATTCTTGTCATGCCAAAAAAGCATGAAATCGACGAAATTTCCCAAATGCAGAAAGACATGGATGAAGATTCGGAAACAACATATTCAATGACGGTACCGGGGGATGACCCTTCAGAAATATTCGGCATAAAGGAATATGAACCGGGTGACAGAATACGGAACATACACTGGAAGCTGTCAGCAAAAAAGAATCAGATTATGGTAAAAGAATATGGGATGCCTGTTACCGACAGAAATGCGGTAATTATTGATAATATAAAAGAAGCATACGGGCTTCTGTACGGACTGGCGGATATGCTTATTTCGGCAGGCTTGAGCTTTACCGCATATTATTCGGAAACGGAACGGAAAAAAATTACAGTCCGTACGGACATATATGAATTATTTGCCGCGTTATACCGGTGCGAAAATGATAAAAAAACATATGATGCCTTTGAACAGACTGATGCAACAAGAATATTCTATGTGGCAGACCGGTATGACAACTCTGCCGTAATAAAGATGAATGAGCTTGCACGCATGGGCAGGGTATATCATCTTATTCCCATAACGGGAGGCGGAAACGGACGCATTACAAGGCATGAGTTGCAGGGAGAAGTTTATGAAGCTTAAAACATGGATTTACGGATTAATGTTAAGCCTCACGGGTGTTATATCATTAATGCTTGTGTTTGCGGAACCGTTTTACGGCATGCTTCCGGCTGCCCTGCTGTGTGCCGCAACAGGAGGTATATTTACAGCAGCATATGTACTGGTCCGTAAGAAGATAATTTTCTGGAGTGTGGCAGCCGTAATGGCGGCTGTATTCGTATATCTGATGAGATATGAGATTATCGGCGGATATATGCAGTTTTACAATCTGATAATGGACAGGTACTGCGATTATTTTAAACAGGCAATGTATTTTGCCGCACCGGAAGGAGAATACAGACTTAACGGCAATATTAAGATTATGCTGTATTTTACCGCTTCAGTGCTGACCTGTATATACTCGGCGGTTGTATGCAGCAGAAAGCTTACTGCACTGCCCGTAACCGTAAATATTCTGCTTATGATTGTTCCGATTGCGGCGGGAATCAGCGTGTCACCTTATTTTATCCTCATGAATATTGTATTCTGTATTGCAATGATAATAATTGCGGCGAGTAACGGAAAATATTCGTCAGGAGAAAAAACAGCCGTATATGTATATCGTACTTCAATGTTTACCGGGATTGCCGTATATGCGGCAGCAGCTGCGGTGCTTACGGCCGTTCCTGAAAAAACATATAAAAAACCTGAATTTTTTGATAAGGTGGAAAATTATGCGGTATCACTGTATAATGGAGTTCGCAAAAATCTGACCGGCGGATATGTTATTAACAACAACAGGCTGGGACAGACGGACGAAGTAATATATGATGATGTGGAGCTGCTTCAGGTATATTCATATGAATACAGCGGAACAATATATCTCAGAAATTTTGTGGGAGAAAAATTCAGTACCGACGCATGGTATGAGCCGGACGCCGGTGAATATACCGCTTATGATGATGAAAAACTCAGACCTCAGGAAGCACCTGCCTATAAATTATCATATCTGATTCCGGATATGCACATGTATGACATACAGGTAACACGGACCGGATATGACGGTAAAAGTGCATTGACGCCTCTGTATTCATATACGGGAGACAGCAGTCTGTTTAAGGGAGAATGGGGATATGAAGACATTCCCGACAATGTGGTATTTAAGTATTGGAACGTGACCGGGGAACAGATTCTTACGGCAATGGATTTATACTTATATTCGTCTTATTCACTTTTATGGAGGGATGCCGACCGTGTTTACAGGGATTATGTATATGAACATTATCTTGAGGTTAATACGAAATGTGAGGATACTTTCCGCAGCCTTATGTCGGGCATGAAGACGGATACTCCGGATGATGTGCTTGAAACTGCGGAATTTGTAAGACAGCACCTTGCCTCAAGATGCACTTACTCGTTAAAACCCGGTAAGCTCCCAAAAGGCGAAGAACTTATAGATTATTTTTATAACAAAAACAGATGCGGTTACTGTACATACTTTGCAACGACGGCGGTAATGATGTTAAGATGTGCGGGTATACCGGCAAGATATGTTACGGGCTTTGCCTTTGATCCGGACATAAACGTAATAAAGACGGAATTTGTGGCCGGAACAAAATATTCCACGGTCAGCGTGACGGACAGAAGTGCGCATGCATGGGTGGAAATATATATAGACGGCTGGGGCTGGATACAGTATGAGGTAACACCGGGTAATTATACGGAAGAGGAAGATAAATACGATAAACCGGAAGAGACGACGGCACCGCCTGAGACAACCGCAGAGGAGACGGAAGAAGAAACGGAACCGGTAACGGAAAAAGAAAGCATTGCGGAAACAACGGCTGATGAAAGTGAAACCTCAGCGGCTGCAAAAGAGGATGCAGGACAGGAAACACATAAATTTCACTTGAAGAGAAGCACAATAAAAGTTATTCTGTATATGTCAGGCGTGGCGGCAGTGATAATGACAGGGGGAGCTGTACTGTATGTGAGATACAATGTCCGCACAATACGGTACCGGAGACGGTATGCGGAAATGAAAAAAAATGATTTTTCAGGGTGCGTATTAATGAATTATGCCCTCTTTGAAAAAATAAACGGATTATGCGGAATACATGCGGAGAAACATATGACGTGTGATGAATACGGAAAACGCATAATATCGGAGGGAACATATCTTACGGCGGAAGAAGTAAGGGAATTTACGGAAATATATGAAAAAGCGGTATTTGCGGAAGAAGGTGCTTCAATGCCTGAAGTGACAAGGTCGGAAGAAATACTGGATAAATTACGAAACGGAATGTATAATGACAGTGGTCCGTTAAGGAAACTTAAACTCAGATACCTGTATATGATATTCATGCAGAAGGAAGGTTTGGATAGATGAAAAAAATTATTAAAGGAATATTTTTTGCCCTGACAATGGCAGCGGGCATATTATGCTGTACGGCATGGGCACAGGCTAAAGACAGGGATGGCAACATAGTAATTGTGATTGATCCGGGGCATGGAGCAGAGGATCCCGGTGCACAGGCGGTAACCGGTGCGTATGAGGATGACTGCAATTATGTAATAGCTTCGGCAATGAAGGATGAACTGTGCAGATATGAAGGTGTAAGGGTATATCTTACAAGGTCGTCAGACAGCTGGATTACCAATATGGGCAGGGCAATGACGGCAGCAGCCCTTGATGCGGATTTCCTTATAAGCATACACAATAACAGCGGATCCGATACGAAAACCGGAGCACTTGCATACCGTTCCCTTAATGAATTTTATGCGGAAGCAACCAATGATATGTGTACGCTTATTCTGGACAACCTTGCAGGGCTTGGACTTGTAAACGGAGGCGTGCAGACGAGAACCTCAACATCCTATGATTATGAGGATTATTATACCCTTATAGGAGAAGGCGTAAGGGCAGGAGTTCCGTCAATAATAGTGGAACACTGTTTTTTAAGTAACCCGGCTGATGCGGCACTTGTAAGCAATCCGGACGGAAGCCTTAAAGAGGATTTTCTGACTGAGATGGGAATTGCCGATGCAAAGGCAGTGGTATCATACTTCAAACTGGAAGAGAAAAAAGCAAAAGCAGACAATAATACAATGGAAGAGCTTGAAAAAGGATATTACCTTAAAGCGGAATGTCCGGACGGGTCATCGGATGCAACATGGTATTCAACCGGGAAAAATGTGGCGACGGTTGATGAAAACGGTGTTGTTACGGCTGTAGGAGCAGGAACTGCCAATATTGTGTATCAGCTTTCGGACGGAACATCAGGCAGCTGCACGGTTACCGTGAAGAAGCCTGAGGAGTTAGCGGTAGTGGGAGCAATAAATCCCACATTCTATGAAACCGAAGAAGAGTTTAAGAATTTAAAAAGAGATGACATATTTGCAAATGTAATATACAGTGACGGCAGCGTAATGAAGGTTAAGCCGGAAAAAGTAGGAAGCATTGATTACGGAAAGACCGGGATACAGGATATAGAAATAAAATATGGCACAATGGAAGGCAGTCTCAGAATATGCTATGATTCGGAAGCATATGTTCCGCAGGTTACGCTTCCCGAGGAAGAGACTACAGCCGTACCGGAGACAACGGAGAATAAGACTGGTGCAGAGACTGAATATACTGCGGAAAGCAGTGGGGAAAGCGGATTTTTTAAAGAATTTGGGAAATATGTAATCATCCTTGCGGCAGTTGCTGCGGCAGGCGGAATAATCATATTTTTTGAAATACGGAAAAAAAGAAGACGCAGAAGAAACAGGAGCAGAAAGTATTTATGAAGAAGATAATTAAAACCGGACTGCTGCTAATTACGGCGGTATTATGCATTATGATTGCCGGTAAGGCATATGCAAAAGATTCAGAAGGTAATATAGTTGTTATCATTGATCCGGGACACGGAGGCAGAGACGGAGGAGCAGCACCGTCAGGAATCAATGAAAAAGACATTAACTGGAATATTGCCGTAAGCTTTAAGGCAGAGCTGGAAACCTATGAAGGCGTAAGAGTATATCTTACTAAGGGCTACGGAGAGTGGAATACGAATGCAGGACGCGGAAGATTCGGAAATCTTCTCGGTGCGGATGTATTCATATCATGCCATAATAACAGCGGAAGCAATACGGAGGCAAAGGGAGCTATTGTATTCGGTACCGTAAATGAAAAATTCGGGGGTCAGATGAAGACGCTCGGCAACCTGATACTTAAAAATCTGTCGGAAATCGGACTGAATAACGGCGGATACAGACAAAGAGGATCAAGCGATGACCCGACAGTGGATTTCTATACGGCACTTGATGAGGCAGTAAAATGCAACATACCGTGCATGATAATAGAACACTGTTATCTCAGTAATGCAGAGGATTCGGCATTCATAAGCAGTACGGAAAACCAGTACAGATGCGGTGCGGCGGATGCGGCTGCCGTTGCGGAATATTACGGACTTAAAAAGAGAACCGTCAGTGCCGGAAGCAGTCTTAACCTCATCCGTACATACAGTGCTTCACTGAACGGATTAAAAGGCAGCTTTAAAAGCTCGGATGAATCGGTGGCATACGTCAGTGAAACCGGACTTATTACGGCTGTGGCAGAAGGAACGGCAGTTATTTCATACACCGCCGCAGACGGAAGTGCCGGAACAGTTAACGTAACAGTGCCAAAGGTTGTGCAGGTAGGCGTTGCGGCAGGTATCAATCCGACATTTTATGATTCCCAGGCGGGAGCAGATAATTACGATAAAAGCACCGTAATGGTTAAGGCGATATACAGCGACGGCTCTGCAGTACAGGTATCCGGAGCCGAATTCGGACAGGGTGTACCGTCTTCATCTGAGCAGGGTGCAATAGACATACCGGTAAGCTACGGCGGATATACCAACAGTCTCAGAATATACAATTACGGAATGGCAGGAACATACCAGAAGAGCAATTACATACCGTTAGAGGATAACAGGGACATTCTTTTCATTCCGTCAGGAAAGGCAATAACCGTAACGGAACCCGTGACAGAGCCTGTAACGGAGCCTGTAACGGAACCTGTAACGGAGCCTGCAACGGAGCCTGTAACGGAGCCTGTAACGGAGCCTGTAACGGAGCCTGTAACAGAGCCTGTAACAGAACCCGTAACGGATACAACACACGAGAATGTAACAACACCGGAATCAGAAAGCGTTACGGTATCACAGAGTGATGATGCTGTTTCGGGAATCGGTGTGATACGCATAGTGGTTATTGTGCTGATGGTTATCTGTATTGCCGGAATAGGAATATGCTCATATATAATGTACAGATCCGCAAAAAACAAAAAATAGCCTGAAAAGGAGATACAGGATGCCTGTTATTACGGAAATATTCGGTAAAACGGAACAAGGAAAAGATATTCATGCATATACGGTTTCAAATGAAGCGGGAATGACCATGAAGCTTACCGATATGGGAGCATCCCTTGTTTCACTTACCGTAAAGGATTCGGAAGGAAATGATAATGATATTGTTCTCGGACTGAAAAGCGGAGAAATGTATGAAAAGCATAACTGGGATGCCATGGGTGCGACGATTGGCAGAAATGCCAACCGTATAAGCGGACATTCATTTGAACTTAACGGAAAAAAATACACTCTTGCCGATAATGCAGCCGGCTGCAACATACACAGCGGACCTGACGTATATTATGGCAGACTGTGGCAGGGCACACCTTATTCATGTGAAGACGGCAGCGGAATATGCTTTTCGCTTATCAGTCCGGACGGAGATCAGGGTATGCCGGGTAATTTAAGGATAAGCGTTACTTATATATTGAAAAAAGATAATTCTCTTGTTATTTCATATGAAGGTATGTGTGATGCGGATACGGTAATCAACATGACGAATCATTCATATTTTAATCTTAACGGACACGCATCTGGCAGCATAGATAACCATCTTCTGTGGGTGGACGCTGACCGTGCCATGTACGGAGAAGGAAGAAAACCGGAAAAAGTGGAACAAACGGCATATGATTTCAGAAAAATAAGAAAAATAGGTACATACGGATATGACCACAATTACTGTATTAACGGATATGACGGAAGCTTAAGGCATATATCAACGCTTGTTTCCGACAAGACCGGAATGGCAATGGATTTATATACCGACAGGTGCGGTGTACAGATATATACGGCAAATCAGATGAATAACGGATTTTCCGCCAAGGAAGGTGCATATTACGGACCAAGAAGCGGAATAGCAATGGAAACACAGTTTTACCCTGATGCCGTCAATCATCCGGAATATGAATCTCCGATTGTAAAGGCCGGAGAACAGTACCGCTCATGCACGGTTTTCCGTTTTTATCAGTGGGAGGGAATGAAATGAAAGACAACCATTTTTTTGCCATGATGGCAAGGATGAAATACATAAACCGCTGGGGTCTGATGAAAAATACCCTGAATGAAAATATATGCGAACACAGTCTGGATGTAGCTGTTATCGCCCATGCACTCGGTGTTATCAATAACACATATTATAATGGTAGCATTAATCCTGAGAGACTGGCACTCATGGGAATGTTCCATGATTCCACGGAGATAATAACCGGTGATATGCCGACACCCGTAAAATATTACAGTCCTGTAATAAGGAATGCATACAAGGATGTTGAGCAGGTGGCAAGGGATGAGCTTTTAAGCGGGATACCGGAAGAAATGAGACCGGTGTATGCACCGCTGCTTCTTGATACGGAAGAAGAAAAAGAACTGTGGAAATATGTTAAGGCAGCCGACAAGATATCAGCATATATCAAGTGTGTGGAAGAAATGAGAATGGGCAATAAGGATTTTGAAAAGGCATTGGAATCCACAAAAAGAATTATTGAAGACATGAAGATGCCGGAGGCTGATTTTTTTATGGAAAGATTCATGCCGGCGTACATGATGACGATAGACGAAACAAGATAGAGAGAAATATATATGTCAAAAAGTTTATTTATAGCGGAAAAGCCCAGTGTGGCACAGGAGTTTATTAAAGCCCTCGGGGATAATCCGGCAAGAAGGGACGGGTATTCCGAATCGGATAATGCCGTATTCACATGGTGCGTCGGACATCTTATTACCATGAGTTATCCGGCGGAATACAATCCGGAATTAAAGAGGTGGAGCATGGATACCCTTCCTTTTATCCCGACGGAATGGAAATACGAAGTCATACCGGGAGTTGCAAAACAGTATAATATTGTCAGCGGACTTCTTAACAGGGATGACATTGATAAAATATATGTCTGCACCGACTCGGGAAGAGAAGGCGAATACATATACAGACTTGTGGAACAGATGTCAGGCGTTAAAGGGAAAAAAAGACTGCGTGTATGGATTGACTCCCAGACGGAGGAGGAAATATTACGCGGTGTAAAGGAAGCAAAGGATTTATCCGAATATGACAGCCTGTCGGATTCGGCTTATCTGCGTGCAAAAGAAGATTATCTTATGGGAATCAACTTCTCAAGGGCACTGACGCTGAAGTACGGAAATGCAATATCATCCTTCTTCCGCAGCAATGACAGAACGGTAATTGCGGTCGGACGCGTGATGACGTGCGTGCTCGGAATGATAGTCAGGAGAGAAAGAGAAATAAGGGAATTTGTTAAAACACCCTTTTACAGGGTAACGGCAGATGCAGGCTTTGATGCGGAATGGAAGGTAACGGAAAAATCCGCATATTATAACTCACCGTATCTCTATAAAGAAAACGGTTTCAGGGAGAAGACGAAGGCAGAAGAACTTGTGAACAGCCTGAAATCCTCAGGCAGCATGACCATGGAGGTTGTATCAGTCGAAAGAAAAAAAGAAAAAAAACAGCCGCCGCTTCTCTATAATCTTGCGGAGCTTCAGAATGACTGCTCCAGAATTTTTAAACTCAGTCCTGATGAAACGCTTAAGCATACACAGGAATTATATGAGAAGAAGTTAGTGACATATCCGAGAACGGATGCAAGAGTGCTTTCAACGGCGGTTGCCAAGGTAATAGACAGAAATATTACGGGGCTTTCAAGGCTTGCGGAATATGAACCGTTTGTCAGTGAAATTCTTGAAAAAAAATCATATCAGGGAATCGCACGTACAAGGTATGTAAATGACAGACAGATAACTGACCATTATGCAATAATACCTACCGGACAGGGGTTTGGAAACATGAAAAGCCTCTCGCGTACCTCTCTGAACGTCTATCATGCGATAGTGAGAAAATTTCTCGGCATTTTTTATCCGGCGGCGGTATATACAAAAACATCAGTTGAACTCCAAAACGGTAACGAAAGCTTTTTTGCAGGCTTTAAGGTGCTTGAGGATGAAGGCTGGCTTAAAGTGTCAGGCAATCAGAAAAAGGAAGATGACGGAGAGAATACGGATAACGGTGTTGACGCTTCCGTATCGCAGATGATAAAAAAAATTAAGAAAAATGACATTATTCCCGTCAGGGAGTATAATGTTAAGGAAGGGGAGACGACTCCGCCCAAGAGATATAATTCCGGAACGCTTATACTTGCCATGGAAAATGCCGGACAGCTCATTGAAGACCCGGAGCTGCGTGCACAGATTAAAGGCAGCGGAATCGGAACAAGTGCAACAAGAGCGGAAATACTTAAAAAGCTTGTTGACAAGAAATATGTGAACCTTAATGGAAAAACACAGATAATTACCCCTTCACAGCTGGGCGAAATGGTGTATGATATAGTTGATAATTCAATTAAGAGACTGCTTGACCCGAGACTTACGGCAAGCTGGGAAAAAGGACTTACGGGGGTTGCTGACGGCAGCATATCAACAGGGGAATATCTTGAAAAGCTTGAAAGCTTTATATCAAAAAATACTTCAATGGTAAAGGTGCTTGATAATGTTGCATCAATGAGACGGTATTTTGAACTGTCGGCACCGTATTATGTTAAAAAATAATCAGGAGGACGCAGATATGTGTGGAATTGTCGGATATGTGGGAAAGACAGGCTGTTCGGATGTTTTGCTGGACACACTTTCCAAGCTTGAATACCGGGGCTATGACTCGGCAGGAATAGCCGTATTTGAAAACGGCAGGATAAAAGTGGAAAAGTGTCAGGGCAAGCTTGCCAACCTTGTTAAAAAAATTGAACAGGAAGGAAAGCCGGAAGGAAGCTGCGGGATAGGTCATACAAGATGGGCAACGCACGGAGAACCGTCAGACATCAATTCACATCCCCATGGAAATAAAAGGATATCAATAGTGCATAACGGCATTATTGAAAACTATGCGAAAATAAAAGCATTTCTTACCGAGCAGGGATACGGATTTGAGAGCCAGACGGATACGGAAACCGTTGCCAAGCTCCTTGACTATTATTACGACGGTAATCCGCATGAAACAATATCCAGGGTGATATCCGAAATAGAAGGCTCGTATGCGCTGGGAATACTGTTCCGGGACTTTCCGGACAGAATTTTTGCAGTCAGAAAAGACAGCCCGTTAATCATAGGACTCGGAGAAGGTGAGAATTTTATCGCCTCCGACATGACGGCGATATTAAATTACACAAGAAATTATTATCTTGTTGAACAGAATGAGATTGCGGAAATAACATCCGGCGAGGTAAAAATATACGACCTTCACATGGAACGCATTAACAAGACCGTCCAGACTGCGGACTGGGATGCGGATGCTGCCCAGAAGGGCGGATATGAGCATTTTATGCTCAAAGAAATTCATGAACAGCCACAGGTGATTAAAACAACGCTTACTCCGAGAATTAAGGACGGAATGCCGGATTTTTCCGAATGCGGACTGGATGATGAGGTGCTTTCAAAATACAGAAGCATATATGTGGTTGCCTGTGGAACGGCAATGTATGCCGGAATGGTCGGCAAGTATGTGATAGAAAAAATGGCAAGGACTCCGGTTATCGTTGACATGGCATCTGAATTCCGGTACAGAAGCCCTATTCTCAATAAGGAGGACCTTGTGATACTGATTTCGCAGTCGGGTGAAACGGCAGATACAAGGGAAGCAATGAACATATCGAAAGCCTGCGGTGCCAAGACACTTGCCCTCGTTAACGTAAAAGGCTCATCAATAGCAAGGGAAGCGGACATGGTAATGTATACGCATGCCGGACCTGAAATATCCGTTGCATCCACCAAGGCATTTACGGTGCAGATATCCATGATGTATCTCTTTGCATACAAGCTTGCATATGCAAAAGGAGTCATAAGTGAACAGGTGTGCAGAAAATATACGGCTGAGCTTCTTAAGGTACCTGATATAATGGAAAAATATCTTGAAGTAAAGAATGAATGTCAGTATGCGGCATCAAAAATAATGAATGCGGAAAGCCTGCTTTACATCGGAAGAGGACTTGACTATGCCCTCAGCATGGAAGGTGCGTTAAAGCTTAAGGAAATATCCTATATACATTCAGAAGCATATGCGGCAGGAGAGCTTAAGCACGGACCGATAGCGCTTATCACGGACCGGACGCCGGTTGTTGCAATAGCCACCCAGACAGAACTGTATGAAAAGACAATCAGCAATATTCAGGAATGTAAGGCAAGAGGGGCAAAAGTGGTTCTCATGTGCAGTGAAAGTGCCGTAGTGGACGGAAAAATTGCGGACTGCATAATAAGAATACCTGATATGGATTCACAGCTTATGCCGATAGTCGCATCTGTCCCTCTGCAGCTCATAGCCTATTATACGGCAGTATTAAGGGGCAATGACGTTGATAAGCCGAGAAATCTGGCAAAATCCGTTACAGTGGAATAGGAAGGCATAAGATGAGAGAATTAACAATATCTGAATTATTTAATACGGACGAGACAATCGCAAAAAGCCTGTTTGAAGGCAGGACATATCCGTGGGAGGTTCTCCCGTTAATCGGTGATTACATATGTGAGCTTGGAAAAAAACTTCCGTCAGACCGCTATTATTCTTCGGATAATAATGTCTGGATTGCGAAAACGGCAAAGATAGCATCTTCGGCAAGCATTACGGGACCGTGCATAATATGTGAAAATGCGGAAGTAAGGCATTGTGCATTTATACGCGGAAATGCAATTGTAGGTGAAGGTGCGGTTGTCGGAAATTCCACGGAGCTGAAAAACGTCGTACTCTTTAACGGGGTTCAGGTGCCTCATTATAATTATGTCGGAGATTCCGTGCTGGGGTATAAATCCCACATGGGAGCAGGTTCAATAACGTCCAACGTAAAATCTGACAAGACACCGGTGGTAATAAAAAACGGAACGGATGAAATACCGACCGGACTTAAAAAAATGGGTGCAGTACTCGGTGACTTAGTAGAAGTAGGCTGCGGTTCCGTACTTAATCCGGGAAGCATAATAGGAAGCGGAACCAATATATATCCGCTCTCATCCGTGAGAGGATATGTTCCGTCGGGAAGCATATATAAAAACCGGGGAGAGATTGTGCCGAAAAATATATAACCGTTCTTTTTTGCATTGCCGCCGCATAGGTTAGTTATTATATTAACCGGAGGCGTGATGATATGAAAAAAAGAATATTCCCCATAATGAAGACACTGATTGCGGCATATGCCTTCACGGCGGTTCTGCTTGTGCTGTCTGCATTCATAATGTATAAAATGCAGCTGGATGAGCTTCAGGTAAGACTGTTCGTCATACTGACATACGGTGTATCTGCGATTGCCGGGGGCTTTATATACGGTAAAATAAAAGGATGTAAGAGGGTGCTTAACGGAGCACTGGCGGGAATATTGTATTTTGCCGTGCTGCTGCTTGTGTCATGTGCCGTAAACAGGGGCTTTGAGGAAGGCTTCGGCAGGAACATGCTGTCACTTGCCGTATGCATGACCGGCGGAATAATAGGCGGAATTATCAGTTGACGCCTTGAAAAATTAAATATATACTTAGAACAGAAAAAACGGGAGGTTACTCAAATGAAAAACAATGCAGGTAATGAAGCAGCAGAATTACAGAAGAAGATTCAGGAATCAGGAGCAAGAATCAATGACATACATAAGTTCATAGGTAAGATGTATTATGAACAGACCAAGGACAGCCCGGCTCCCGAATATGTTCAGCATTTCAATGCACTGAAGGAAACAGAGGATAAGATGAAGCAGCTTGAGGCAAGAATCAAATTCCTTAACGGTATCGTGGTATGTGACGGATGCGGAATGGATAATAATGTTCAGGCGTCATTCTGTGCCGGATGCGGTAAGAGGCTTCCTCATACTTTTACGGCAGACGGTGCCAACAGATGCAGCAGATGCGGTGCGGTTCTTAATCCGGGCCAGAAATTCTGCGGTGCATGCGGAGAACAGGCAGAACAGAAGGAAGTCAGTGAACAGCAGGCGGCAGCGGAGCCGGTTAAGAAATTCTGCCCCAACTGCGGTATGAAGGCAGAAGAGGCTGACACGTTATTCTGTCCGGGATGCGGATGCAGGTTGGACTGACATGAAAACATTCCGGTTTCTGTGTATAATAATTACAGAGAAGAACAGTCATCATGTGGGTCCTGCCCATAAGCGGAACCGATAAGAGAATTTTCCGTTGCGACGGATACTGCCGGGAGGCTATGCAGCTGCATAGCCTCTTGTGTTGTGAAATAATAAAACGGCGGGATGCCGGAGTGGGATTTTAAAGCCCTTTTTACATGTCTGAAAAAATCGCAAATAAAACTTGTGTTTTGCGGTATGGTCTTATATAATTAAGAGGATTTTGTAAACGGAAAGGATGAAAACGGTACCATGGCAGGTTCATCATATGGAAATCAGTTCAGAATAACTACATGGGGAGAATCCCATGGTGCAGGCATCGGAGTAGTCGTGGACGGATGTCCGGCAGGACTCCGGTTATGTGAAGAAGATATACAGAAATATCTTGACAGAAGGAAACCCGGCACATCCGAATATACCACAAAGCGGAGCGAGAGCGATAAGGTACACATAATGTCAGGAATATTTGAAGGGAAGACGACCGGAACGCCTGTTTCGATGGTTATATATAATGAAGACCATCACTCTGCCGATTATTCCGACATAGCAGAATATTACAGACCGGGACACGCCGATTATACGTTTGATGCCAAGTACGGCTTCAGGGACTACCGCGGAGGCGGCCGTTCGTCGGGACGTGAAACGGCGGCAAGAGTGGCGGCGGGAGCAGTTGCCGTAAGGATACTTGAAGAGCTTGGAATTAATGTATGTGCATATTCAAAGAGCATAGGCGGCATAGAAATATCCCGTGACGGATTTGATATTGCGGAAAGGGACCGCAACCCGTTTGCCGTACCGGACAGGACGGCTGCGGAGAATATAAGGAAGCTTGCGGATGAAGCCGTAAGAGACACTGATTCACTGGGCGGTGTCATAGAGTGCGTTGTAAGCGGTGTGCCGGCAGGTATCGGTGAAACCGTTTTTGACAAGCTTGATGCATCAATATCCAAAGCTGTTATGTCTGTCGGTGCCGTAAAAGGAGTGGAAATCGGAGACGGATTTGCTGCGGCAGCTTCACGCGGAAGCGTTAATAATGATGAATTTACCGTGCAGGACGGAAGAGTTATTAAGAAAACCAATCATTCCGGAGGTATATTGGGAGGAATGAGTGACGGAAGTGACATAATATTCAGAGCGGCATTTAAGCCGACGCCTTCAATAGCAGCAGTACAGAATACGGTGAACAGAAATGGTGAAGATATAAGCATAAGCATAAAGGGAAGACATGACCCGCTGATTGTACCGAGGGCTGTGGTAGTCGTGGAAGCCATGACGGCGTGCACATTGGTGGATCTTCTCCTTGCCAATATGTCATCGCGGATGGATAATTTAAAGAAAGTGTATGGAATATAATGAAATATAATATTTTAAAGATGGACGGGAAAGCAAAGAGGGCAGAAGTAAAAACCGTTCACGGAACGATACAGACACCGGTATTCATGAATGTCGGTACCGTTGCTGCCATAAAAGGTGCGGTATCGACTGATGATTTAAGGGAGATAGGCTGTCAGGTTGAACTCTCCAACACATATCATCTTCATGTAAGAACCGGTGACAGGCTCATTAAGGATATGGGCGGACTTCATAAGTTTATGAACTGGGACAGGCCGATTCTTACCGATTCGGGCGGATTTCAGGTGTTTTCGCTTGCAAAACTGAGAAAAATAAAAGAAGAAGGCGTATACTTCAATTCGCACATCGACGGCAGGCATATTTTTATGGGGCCTGAGGAAAGTATGCAGATACAGTCCAATCTCGGCTCGACGATAGCAATGGCATTTGATGAATGCATTGAAAACCCGTCTCCGAGGGAATATGTTGAAAAATCAGTTGACAGAACCACCCGGTGGCTTGTAAGATGTAAAGATGAAATGGCAAGGCTCAATTCACTGCCTGGTACGGTTAATCCGGAACAGCTGCTGTTCGGTATCAATCAGGGCGGAACATATGATGACATCCGTATAAGGCATGCCAGGGAAATTGCGGCACTTAATCTTGACGGATATGCCATAGGAGGACTTGCGGTAGGGGAGAGTCATGAAGAAATGTACAGGATAATCGATGCGGTTGTTCCCAACCTTCCGGTTAACAGACCTGTATATCTTATGGGCGTCGGTACACCTGCCAACATTCTTGAGGCAGTGGACCGCGGTGTTGATTTCTTTGACTGTGTATATCCGTCCAGGAACGGAAGACACGGGCATGTATATACAGGGCATGGCAGGCTGAATCTGTTCAATGCGCGATACGAAAGGGATTCGTTACCGATTGAACCGGGATGCGGATGCCCGGCATGCAGGAGCTACAGCAGGGCTTATATAAGACATCTGCTGAAAGCCGGAGAAATGTTAGGTATGAGACTCTGTGTACTTCATAACCTGTATTTTTACAATCATCTTATGGAAGATATCAGAGAAGCTATTGAAGAAGGAAGATATAGCGAATTTAAGAAACATACTTTAGAAAGTTTACAAGGAGGCATAACAAAATGATTTTAGCATCAGGTTCAGGCTCAGGTGCA
Source organism: uncultured Butyrivibrio sp. (assembly GCA_964405265.1). Lineage (GTDB taxonomy): Bacteria > Bacillota > Clostridia > Lachnospirales > Lachnospiraceae > Eshraghiella. Next base: position 62,903 of record CAYONC010000002.1, on the reverse strand, counting down.
AGCATAATAATGATAGTTGCATATATTGCGATTTTCGTGCTGATAATGTACTTTGTAGCAATCAGACCACAGAAGAAACAGCAGAAGCAGCAGCAGGAAATGCTCGATTCAATGGAAAAGGGTGACAGCGTTCTTACAAGCAGCGGTTTCTACGGAGTGGTAATTGACATTACGGATGACTCGGTCATTGTGGAATTCGGAAGCAACAAGAACTGCAGAATACCAATGCAGAAGTCAGCGATTGTCCAGATTGAAAAGGCAGAAGCATAAAGAAAGAATGTTATAAAACAGTGTATCACGGATGAGTGATGCACTGTTTTTTTGGTTTTATTTGAAAAAGCCGTTGTGTCGAAAAGATTATTAATATGGGATATGCTGTCAGAAAATTCGGTAATACGGCTGCCCTTTTTCGACAGCCTTTTCCCTGAATGTTATATATAATGAGCAGGTGTTATGACAGGAGGAAGGATATGTATCACGTAATCTACCTGGACACGTTGTTCTTTGTAAACTTTTTTATGGATTTCTGCATACTGCATATTACGGCGAAAATATTAAGATACGGAACGGAACATAAAACGGCACGGAAAATCGGTGCGTCAGCGTTCGGAGCCGTATGGGTATGCATAACAGTTGCCCTGAAGCTTAACGGCGGAATCATGAAGACGGTATCCTGCATGACGGTACCATACCTCATGAGCCTTATTGCAGAAGGGCGAAAAGGACTGAAAAACCGTATGAAAAGTATTGGGGTAATATACCTTGTGACGGTGATACTGGGCGGAATAATGCATATATTGTATTATTACACCATTGTCGGGTATTTTTTTAACAGCTGCGGCTTTGAAATGTGGATGCTGGCAGGGGGAACGGTATTATGCATACCGGCTGCCGGGAAAATAGCGGCACGCGTGAACAGAAAAATGACGGTCGGAGAGGTATTAAAAAACGTAGTATTGGAGAACAACGGTAAAAAAACGGCAGTGACGGCACTTGCCGACACGGGTAATTCGCTGAAGGATCCGCTGTATCCGGGAGAGCCGGTCAGTGTTGCGGAGGCAGACAGCTTAAAGAATCTGATTGATTCTTATGAAAAATGTACATATCACCTGATTCCGTTCAGGGCTTTGGGAAATGAAAACGGAATAATACCTGTCGTAAGACTTGAGCGGCTTACGATAATGGAAGAAAAGGGGAGTATTCACATAGATAAACCGTTAGTCGCCGTATATACCGGTAAACTTTCCGGCGGAGAATATAATATGATTCTCCATCCGGAAACGTTGCGGGAGAAAAATATAATTCAGGGAGATAACAAAAATGTATTTGAAAGTAATGATGCCGAAAAGATTTCAGTTCAGAATGATACCGAGCTTTAAAACAATACTGTTTGAAAAAAGAGGAGAGGTTCACTACATAGGGGGAGCAGACGTACTTCCGGCACCTCTTGAACCGGATGAGGAAGCGGAAGTGATTTCCGGACTCGGAACGGAAAATGACAACAGGGCAAAATCCACACTCATAGAACACAATCTGAGACTTGTGGTATACATAGCAAAAAAATTTGATAATACCGGAGTGGGTGTTGAAGATCTTATATCAATAGGTACGATAGGGCTCATAAAGGCAATCAATTCCTTTGACAGTGCAAAGAACATAAAGCTTGCGACCTATGCTTCAAGATGTATAGAAAATGAAATACTGATGTATCTCAGGAGAAATAACAAGACAAGAATGGAGGTCTCCATAGATGAACCGCTTAACGTGGACTGGGACGGCAATGAACTGCTTCTGTCAGACATACTCGGCACGGATGAAGACATAATATACAGGGATTTGGAAAACGAGGCAGAAAGAAATATGCTCATGAAAGCCGTAAACCGCCTGGGGGAAAGGGAGAGAACGATAATCGATTTAAGATACGGTCTTAATTCACCGGACGGTAGTGAAATGACACAGAAGGAGGTTGCGGACCTCCTTGGAATTTCACAGTCATATATTTCAAGACTTGAGAAAAAAATTATTAAGCGTCTGAGAAAAGAGATGGTAAAATACGAATAAAACAGATGTAAAGTGTTAATTATATTTCTATACCAATACAGGCAGGTGAGAAATATGACGACATACAAAGTGGAAATCTGTGGGGTAAATACATCTAAATTACCGCTTCTGACTGCAAAAGAAAAAGAAGAACTGATTATAAAAGTAAAAAACGGTGACCGTAAGGCAAGGGAAAAATACATCCGGGGCAATTTAAGACTTGTACTGAGCGTTGTGCAGAGATTTTCCGGAAACGGGGAAAATCCGGATGATATTTTTCAGATAGGATGCATAGGACTGATAAAAGCACTTGATAATTTTGATACCACATTAAATGTACGCTTTTCGACTTATGCCGTCCCGATGATCGCCGGAGAGATAAGGCGCCACCTCAGGGACAATACCCAGGTAAGGGTGTCAAGGTCACTGAGGGATACGGCATATAAAGCCGTATATGCGAAAGAAAAATTAATGAAAGAACACCAGAAAGAACCGACGTTGAATGAAATTGCAGCAGAAATCGGCGTAAACAGGGAAGAAATAGTTTACGCACTGGATGCAATACAGACGCCGGTTTCTTTATATGAACCGGTATATACAGACGGCGGTGATGCACTCTATGTAATGGACCAGATTGGTGATGCAAAAAATACGGAAGAAAACTGGGTAAGGAATATCGCCCTGCGTGATGCGGTAAAAAAGCTGGTTCCAAAAGAAAAGCAGATAATAAATCTGCGGTATTATCAGGGAAAAACACAGATGGAAGCCGCAAAAGAGCTGGGAATATCACAGGCACAGGTAAGCCGGCTTGAAAAGAATGCATTAAAAAATATGAGAAAAAGTCTTACTGACAGTTGATTTTGTCGGAATATCATGATAAAATATTACAGGCGTAAAAAACAGAACAGAAGGAAGTCGGTTATGAAGAAGAAAACAGCCGGTATACTTGCCATGGTGACAGCCGCATTGATAATTGTAACGGTAATTCTGCTGATTAAGTTCGGAAAAGGGCATAAAGACGGGTTTTCCATTATCAGATACGTTATTGCGGATATTAAGGGGGTTGACGGAAGAGGGAAGATAAGCCTGACTGCCGATACAGTCGGATTATATGCTTATTTTGTCGATGATGACATGACAGAGGGCAATATAAGCCGTTATGAGGAATTTATCGGTTCGGTTTATTTCACGGCTGATACTGATGAAGGACTTTCCAACGGAGATATTGTTACTGTTACGGCACGGTATGATGAGAAACTGGCGGAGGAGCTTAATATCAGGATTGGCAGCGGGTCGGGGACTATACCCGTTGCAGGACTTAAGGAAGGCACATGCCTTGATGCATTTGAGAACCTGAGAATTACGACGGGCGGAATAAGTCCGTTTATAACGGTAACGTATATCAATAATTCGGATAATGAATATCTTGCGTCACTCAGCTATGAGATAAGCCGCCGGGCGGGACTTGCAATAGGTGACGTCATAACGGTTACATGTCTTGCTGATGAAGATTATGCAGCTGAGCAGGGGTATTATTTTGAGAAGCTTACCGAAGAATACCGGATTGAGAAGGCGGATGCCTATATATCGGAGCCGGAAGGGCTTGACGCCGGAGTGATAGCGGAAATAACGGCAGATGCGCTTGATAACATCAAGGTGCTCACGGATGATACGACCACAAGAATGACATACCTGGTTACGGGAGATAAATCATATCTGTACCGTGACAATAATGAAGAGGCGGTTTCATTTGAAATATTCAAAGCTGAGCTTGCATATAATGTCACAGAGTATGAAAATTCACATCAGAATTATGTAATGTTATATTTTAAGGGGCAGATACGCATACCGGATTATTCGGGAAGCGAAGACCCTTATGAATATATAGACAGCTGTTTCTGTTATGTGTTTTATGATGCGGTAAGAACGGCTGACGGAGAGTTTTATATGGCGGTTAATGACCTTGAACAGAGATATCTGTGCGGAAGAACTTATGAAGAAGTCAGGGATAAGATGGCCGCCCGCATAGGACAGGGATATGAATATTCGGAAATTAACATTCAAAATAACTAACGGGAGAAGGTAGAAGAATATGGCATACATCAGAAAGCGTCTCCGACTCGGAGATTTATTGTTAGAAGCCAATGCGATTACGGAGGAACAGCTCAATACGGCATTGGAAGAACAGAAGAGCAAGGGAGTTAAGTTAGGAGAAGCCCTTGTATCACTTAAATTTGTTACACAGGATACCATCAATGACATACTCTGTCAGCAGCTTAATATTGACTATGTGGACTTAAGGAAGATAGAAATTGACGATTCGATAGCAAGGATTGCGGGAGAAAAGGTCGTCCGCAAGTATATGGCGCTTCCTTTTGCACTTGATGACAGACAGGCGAATGTAATTAAGGTTGCAATGGAAGACCCGATGAACATTATGGCGGTGGACGATATTGCAATTATTACGGGCATGACGGTGCAGCCTTATCTTGCAAGCCATTCGCAGATAGCGTCCTTCATTGACAAATTATACGGCAAATCACAGGCAAATGCCATTGCAGAACAGTTCATAAGGGAGCAGGGCGGAGTTGAAGAGGATGACGGAGATGAAGCCAAGAGGCAGGAGAATGTTGATAACTCGCCTGTGGTACAGCTTGTCCGCAACATTATCGAACAGGCGGCAAGGCAGAGGGCATCCGACATACATATTGAACCGTTTGAATACAATGTAAGAATAAGATACAGGGTGGATGGCGTCCTCCGTGAAATCAATACATATGACAGGGCACTTTATTCGGCAATAATTGCCAGACTTAAGGTTATTTCGGGAATGGATATTTCCGAGAAGAGAAAGCCTCAGGACGGACGTATCACAATCAACGTTGACAGAAGGGAATATGACATCCGTGTCAGCAACCTTCCTACCGTGTTCGGAGAGAAGGTGGTTATGCGTCTTGCATCCAAGGAAGGTTTTAAGAGGGATAAGAAGGACCTCGGTCTTACGCCTGAGGATCTTGTGAGATTTGACAACATACTCAAGAACCCGCACGGAATCATCCTTGTAACGGGACCTACCGGAAGCGGTAAGTCAACAACTCTTTATACGGCACTCTCGGAGCTTGCAAGTGATGAGGTTAACATCATCACGGTAGAAGACCCGGTGGAAGCCAATGTTGACGGAGTTAATCAGGTACAGGTTAATGTCAAGGCTGACCTTACGTTTGCAAGTGCATTACGTTCAATTCTCCGACAGGACCCGGATATAATCATGATAGGTGAAATCCGAGATACTGAAACGGCACGAATAGCCGTACAGTCATCAATTACCGGACATCTTGTTGTAAGTACGCTGCATACCAACAGTACGGCGGCATCCATATCACGTCTTATAGACATGGGCGTTGAACCGTATCTTCTCGGTGATTCACTTGTGGGTATCATTGCCCAGCGTCTCGTAAGAAGACTCTGCCCGGAATGCAAGAAGGACCATGAGGCAACTGAGGATGAGAAGGAACTGTTGGGAGTTCCGGCAGGTGAGAGACTGGTCATCAAGGCACCGTGCGGCTGTGAAGCGTGCGGCGGAACAGGATTCTTCGGACGAATCGGTGTATATGAAATAATGCCTATATCACGCTCAATATGCAGACTGATTTCCAACAGTGCAACTGCGGAAGAAATAACGTCGCAGGCACAGAAAGAAGGCATGAATACGTTAAGGGATGCGGCGGCGAAGTATGTTAAGCAGGGAATGACTTCATTCAGCGAAATGATGAAGATTACATATGAAGCAGACGATACAGTATAAGAGAGGACACGGGAATGATTACAATTGATGAACTTTTAAAAGCAGGTAAGGACAGTAAGGCGTCGGACGTTCACATTACGGTGGGCGTTCCTCCGAAGATGCGTGTCAACGGAGAACTTATTGACATGAATTATCCGAAGCTGATGCCTGAGGATACGAAAGCAATAATAGAGCAGATGCTCACGGACAGACAGAAAGAGATACTGAAAGAGACCGGAGAAGCGGACTTTTCATTCTCGCTGCCTTCAATCGGACGATACAGGGTTAATGTATTTAACCAGAGGAATACCCTTGCGGCAGCGATACGTCTTGTTAATACACAGATACCGAAGCCGGAGGATCTGGGACTTCCGCGTTCGGTTGTGGACCTGTATACCAAGAAGAGAGGACTCATCCTTGTAACGGGACCTACGGGAAGCGGTAAATCGACAACACTTGCTTCGTTGATTAATAAGATCAACGAAAGCCGTAAGGCACACATAATCACACTTGAGGACCCTATCGAATATCTTCATCACCATAAGCTTTCAATGGTAAACCAGAGAGAGGTAGGGCTTGATACCATGAGCTATGCCAATGCATTAAGGGCTGCACTCCGAGAAGACCCTGATGTAATACTTGTAGGAGAAATGCGAGACTTAGAGACCATATCAACCGCAATAACGGCAGCCGAAACAGGACATCTTGTATTGTCAACACTGCATACAATCGGTGCGGCAAGCACAATCGACCGTATCATTGACGTATTTCCGCCGCATCAGCAGCAGCAGATAAGAATCCAGCTCTCAATGGTGCTTGAGGCTGTTGTGTCGCAGCAGCTTATTCCTACCGCAGACAGACACGGAAGAGTGGCGGCGTTTGAAGTAATGCTCATGTCGGTTGCAATTAAGAACCTGATCCGTGAGAGCAAGACCTTCCAGATTGATTCCATGATGCAGACCAGCAAGAAGGGCGGTATGATTACAATGGATGATGCATTGTATGATCTCTGTATGCTCGGTCAGATTACATCGGAACAGGCAATAAATTTTGCACAGGATCCTGTGGCACTTGACAAGAAAATGAGATACAATTAACGGGTGTTCAGAAAAAAGAAATATTTAACAAATCTTAAAAATCTGATAGGCAACGATTATTGTCAAAGAATAAATTGTATAGTAAAATATACATACAACAAAAGAAATATTGAACGGGGTAATCTATGGGAAATTACAGTTATAAAATCATTACGAAAGACGGTAAAGAGAAGAAAGGCTACATGGAAGCCGAAGATAAGAATACCGTATTTACACAGCTTCGTGCGGAAGGCAACACGGTTCTGTCCCTTGAAGAAGGAGGCAACCTTAACAAGGAGATATCCTTCGGGGGCGGCAAGAAGGTCAAGTCCAAGGATTTGAGTGTATTCTGCAAGCAGTTCAACAGCCTCCTGCGTGCCGGCGTCAGCATTATAATGGCACTGGGAATGTTAGGAGACCAGACTGAGAATAAGACACTTAAGCAGGCAATATATAACGTAAGGGACGGCGTACAGAAGGGCGATACCCTTGCTAACTCAATGAAAAGGGAGAGCTGCTTCCCTGAACTGCTTATCAGCATGATGGAAGCAGGTGAACAGTCAGGTAACATCGAAACCTCGCTTATCAGAATGTCGGAGCACTTTGAGAAGGATACGAGGGTTAAGAGTCTCCTTAAGAAAGCAATGATGTATCCGATCATACTCGGTATTGTTGCCGTTGCGGTTCTTGTTGTCATGGTGGTTGTCGTTATACCGAGCTTCTCCAAGATGTTTGAGGACATGGACAGTGAGCTTCCGGGAATCACGAAGGCGCTCTTAGGGCTCAGTGATCTGATAAGAGGGTACTGGTACATAATACTTGCGGTAATACTTGCAATCGTATTCGGAATCAAAGCATTTAAGAAGACGAAGACAGGAATATATTTCTTCGCAAATCTGGGAGTCAAGATGCCGGCATTCGGTAATCTTACGATTAAGACGGCTTCGGCAAGATTCGCAAGAACTTTCAGCACCATGCTTTCATCAGGTATGCCGATGATTGAAGCCATGGAGATAACGGCTAAGACAATGGATAACCAGCTGTTCAAGGATGCACTTAATGAGACCGCACTCCAGATACAGCGTGGCGTTCCGCTTACGACACCGCTTAAGAAGTCGGGACTGTTCCCGCCGCTTATCATTCACATGGTAGGCATCGGTGAAGAAAGCGGTAACCTTGAAGAGATGCTTAACAACTGCGCCAACTACTTCGATGAAGAGGTTGAGGCGGCAACACAGCAGGTCATGTCCCTGCTTGAACCTGTCATAATCATTGTTCTTGCAGGTATAGTATGTCTCATACTTGCCGCAATTTACGGCCCGATGATTACGATGTATGATGCAATGGGCAGCATGTAACAACGGTACGAAGGGTTCTGTGTACCCGGCAGAATCTTAGTATATATAACAAAATAATGACCGGACAATCCGGCTAAGAGGAAAAGGAGAATGATATCATGAAATTATTCCAGAAGAAAAAGAAAGACAACAAAGGTTTCTCTCTTGTAGAACTTATCGTAGTAGTAGCCATCATGGCAGTACTTATGGGAATTCTTGTTCCTACACTTGTTAAGAACGTAGAGAAGTCTAAGAAGCAGAAGGATGAATCAGCAATCGAAGAAATCAGAAGCCAGATGCAGAACTCACTTGCAGACCCTGAATTCTCAAGCGTTACAGCAACAATCGTATACAAAGGTAAAAAAGGTATAACAATCACAAGTCCTACAAGTACTACACTGGATCAAAATATTACAACACAAACTGAACTTACAAATTATCTTACGGAAGTAGCAGCTAATGTTGAAGATTTTACATTTACATCCAAGACATACAAGGCTGATGATGAGGTAACTTTTGTAATCGCTGATGAGAAGGTTAAAGTTTACAGACATGCAAAAAATGAAACAGCTCCTGGTGCAGCAAGTAGCTCAGCAGCTGATGACAGCTCAGCAGCAAATTCTTAATCAATACCGTATATCGGCAGAAAATACATAAGCGGGTAATACTTATCAATGACCGGGTATGCTCCATAAAAGGGCATATCCCGGTTGAATGGTATATGACGGCGGAAGGATAAGAGAATGCTGACACCTTTGACAATAAGAATTCTTATATATATAACGGCTTTTGTATTCGGAATTGTAATAGGCAGTTTTGTCAATGTTCTTATATACCGGATACCGCTCAACGAGAATATAGCCACGGAACACAGCCATTGTATGCAATGCGGGCATAAGCTTGCATGGTATGATCTGGTACCGCTGTTCAGCTGGCTGTTTTTAAAAGGAAAATGCAGATACTGCAGAACCAAAATATCAATACAGTATCCGTTGATTGAACTGATTAACGGAGCCGGGTATGTACTGATATTCATATGCTGCGGAATTAACATAACATCAATGCTTTATGCGTTGGCTTTTTCCATGCTTACGGCACTGAGTGTCATAGACTGGAGAACGTATGAAATTCCGTTCGGCATCAATATTACTATTTTTGTTCTTGGCATTGTTAATGCAGCAATACATTATGATAATATCATATATTATCTCATAGGCATGGCATGCGTCAGCCTGTTTCTTCTGTTTCTATATATTATTACGGGCGGAAGGGGAATAGGCGGCGGCGACATCAAGCTGATGGCTGCCGCAGGACTGCTGTTAGGCTGGCAACACATAATACTGGCACTAATTCTGGGATGCATCATAGGTTCTGTCATACATATCATACTGATGAAGGTATGTGACAAGGGCAGAATGCTGGCATTTGGTCCATATTTGTCTGTAGGAATTGTAATATCAATGCTGTGTGGAGACCGGCTGCTAAGCTGGTACACAGGTATTTTATTAGGGTAGAATAAGATGTATCATAACCGGATATCTACCAGGGAGGAATGACAATGGCTTCAAAAGTTTTAACAATTACAGTAGGTAATGACAATATTAAAATAAGTGAGGTTGTATACAGCTCACACAAAATTGTCCAGGTATATTTCAGTAAATCCGTTCCGACACCGGAAGGATGTGTTGAAGACGGACAGGTAAGAGACGTTCCGAGGGTGGCAGAAGCCATAAGGAGCGTGATTTTCAGTGAAGGAATACTTACGAAGGACGTAATTTTTTCCGTACAGTCCAATAAAATAGTAAGTAAGGAAGTATTAGTCCCATTTATGAAGGATAACCTTATAATGGGATATATTAACACGAATGCGTCAGAATATTTTCCTGTTAACATAGATGAATATGTATTTACATATTCCAAATTGGAGACGGTTCTTGATGAGAACGGCAAGAAAATCAGAATGATGGTAATGGCATCTCCTGTCGGAATTATCGAGAGATATTACGACATTGCAGAAACCCTTGAACTTAATGTCAAGGCTGTGGATTATGCCGGAAATTCAACCTTACAGCTCATCAGGATGCAGGTTGACGAGGCACCGACACTTATAATCCAGATGGGTGATGACAATACCGTTATCAGTATCCTTGAAGACAGGGTACTCCAGATGATGAGGGCGGTTCCTTACGGACGTTCAACCGTAGCCAATGCCCTTGTTGAGAAGACCGGCATAACTTATGCGGAAGCAATGGATAAGCTTGCCAATGAGCGAGTGCTTAAGGAGAGCTTTACGAATAATGATTATGTAACGGATTCACTTAAATATCTTGTAAGCAATGTAAGCCGTGTAATGGATTATTATGCTTCCAAGAATCCGGGTTCTGCGATAGAAAAAGCAGTGCTTATAACGGAAGGCAAGCCGATAAGGGCAATAGAGACACTCTTTACATATGAACTGGGAATGAAGGTTAACAAGCTTGAAGAGCTTAACCGTGTAATTGCAGACCCGGCTCTCAACATGGGCGTAACGGAGCTTTCGTTATACCTCTCCAACATCGGTTCAATTCTTGAACCGGTCAGCTTCGTACCAAGATCTGCACTTGTTAAGGCTAAGAAAGGCTCTGACAGCAGAAGCACGTTAATGATAATTGCAGGTTCCGTAATCATAGCACTTGTGATTGTTGCAATTCCTTTTGTACAATATATAAGCAAGAAATCGGAAAGCAAGAATCTTAAAGAAGACATTAAGAAAATAGAAGACATTGCCGACGTGGCGGATAAATATTATACTGCCAAGGATAAGTACACGGATACGGATACCTTCCTCCGGTACGCAAGCGGCAATAATGATTATATCAATGAATTTATAGAATTCCTTGAAGAAAATATGCCGTCCGACATCAGCCTGACCAATTTCTCATCAGCTGAAGGCAAGATTACCATGTCATGTAAAGGCAGCTCCAAGGACACGGTGACAGCTTTTATAATCAAGCTTAAGTCATGGGACAGCATAACGGGCGTGACCTGTAATGCAGTAAGCGAAACGGTGGATGAAAACGGCGTTGCAACGGTATCATATACAATTACCTGTTCCTATAACGGCATACAGGCAAATTCAGCATCTAAATAGGAGGCGGGAATATGAAATTAACAGACAGAGATAAAAAGTTATTAAGCTTTGTTATAGGAATCATTCTTATAGCATGTGCATATTTCTTCGGATTTAAGAACATATCCGCAAAGAACAGCGAACTTGATGAAGTAATAGAAGAGGATACGAAATATTACCGCACCCTCAAGGAAATGACCGCAATGGAGAAGCGTTTCACAGAAGATACCGAGACTTATAATTCAGTGTATCTTGATAATCTTAACAGCTTTGACACCGGACTTACACAACAGAATGCAATTCAGTTTGTAAGCAAGATGGAAGATAAGACCGATACATGGATATCACAGGTAACGCTTGGCGGAATTAATACCGTATATTCATTCGGACAGGGCAATACGACCAATCCTCTGAAGGAAGGCAAGGCATATACCAGTGATTACAAGGGTATAGAAATGAGCCTTACACTTTCATATAAGGCTACATATCAGGATTTTAAGAACTTCCTGCACTACATTAATACATATGACAGCAAGAATAAGATTACGTCCGTTACGTCAAGCTACAGTGAAGACGGATATGTATCGGGAACTCTTGTAATGAACCGTTATGCAATAACGGGAAGTGACAGATTCTTCCTTGACGTGCCTGTATCAACTCCATTCATAGGAACGGAGAACATATTCGATTCATCAACATTTAAACCGGGCGAGGACAGCGGCGATGATAACGGTACAAATATCATTACTGATTATGATTATTTTATAGCACTTAATCCTGTTACATCATCGAATGATTCCATCGTTGTCGGACCTAAGGGCGACAGAACGGGCGTACAGACCGTCAGTGTCAGCTCAGGCAAGGTTGAAGAACTCACGATTACATTTGATAAGAATTCCAAGGGAGAATATGTTGTATCATATTCTGTCGGCAATGTGTCTTATCCGGCTGTTAATTATGATGAAGGTGCGGTATTTTCACCGACCGGAAGCATCAAGCTTCTTGTAATGGGAACCGAAAGGGATGCAACCGGAGAAGATGTTAACGGCGTTAAGGCAAGGATTATCAACAAGACGGATCTTGAGCTTTTAGTCAAGATAGTTGATGATAAGAGCAGTCCGAGATTCTCCATCGCAGAGAAGTCAGGTTCGGTAATTGTTTACGAATAGGAGCATATGACATGAAGCATCCGGGAAGAATAAGAAAACTTAATAAAGGATTTTCACTTCTGGAAGTATTGGTAACACTTGCCGTGATATCTGTGCTCAGCATACCTCTTATACGTTCCTTTGTTAATTCGGCAAGGGTAAACGGTAAGACCAAGAGCATACAGAATGCAACGGACGTTGCACAGAACATATCGGAATATTTCGGTGTAATGTCCGTGGACATTCTCAAGACAAAATATGACGGCAAATATACCGTGCTGGATGACGGAAGAATTGTTTTTAATAATATTACTCTGACGGCTGACGGCAATATAGACTACAACAAGGGTTCAGATTCGGAGAAGTTCTATGTTTCCGTTGTACTTGACCCGACGGAATATACCGGAGGCGATGAGGGTTCAATTGGCGAAATTAACGACTATAAAAAGCCGGAAATTAATAATACCAATGAAAGCTCAAGCATTACCTGCATGACACAGATTACGAAATATGATGCTTCGGCCTCGGCATATTTTGAATCACGGGTAAGTAATTTTAACAAATCAAAGATATTCAGAAAGCTGACATTTTACATATATCAGATTCCGTTTACGGACGGCAGGGTAAGATATCATTATTCAATGAAAATTACGTATAAGTACGAAGGTGTCACGGATACATATGATGCCGGTCTGTCAATGCTCGCATATGATATCGTTCCGGCAAGCATGACTAAGGTCCCTAATCTGTATATTGTATACCAGCCGACATTTGCTGCATATACTGAAGAATTGTATACAAGCATTACGGCGGGCGATAAGATTGAAATTCATTATTACTGGGATGCGGATGATGATGTTAAGGATTTTAATGCATACATTATTACACAGCAGATTACCAATAAGGCAGGCGCACCGATTAATCTGGCAAGCTCCAATATAGCGGTATATCATGGAGATAACGCTGTATTAAATACGGCCTTAAACAAGCCGGGAGACACATTCCATCTGTATACCAACATACCGGACTGGGAAAGTGGCAGCATTACCTCCGGCGGAGATACATATACGACTCTTTACAATATGAGTGTATATGTATGGAAGGACATAAATGACGGAATTACCATTGAAGATGATACGCTCAGTATCAAAACCGGTGACTGTTATGCAACCATATCCACTGTAAAGGGGGACTGACATTGAAGAAATTATTCAGAAAATTACATAAGAACAATGACGGTGCAACCCTAATAATGGCGATTGTTGCCATTGCCTTTATAGGAGTGCTTGCAGGAGTAATCATTTCGGCAACGGGTGCCGCATACAGAATGAGAATAATGAATGAAAATTCCAAGAAGTCTTTTTACAGTGCTGAATCCGTTGTGGAAGAGATTTATGCCGGAGTGGGAAGGGCATGCTATGAATCACTCTCTGATGCTTATGTATCTACGGCCGGCTCAATGTATATGTATGATATTTCTAAGGGAACCACATATAAGATTAAGAATGATGCACTCAATGCTGCCATGAGGTCACAGTACATTGTGGGCATGCAGGAGAAAATTCTCGGAACAGAGGGAGAAGCAGCAGACAATGCCGCAGCTTTTCTTACATCATATATTAATAACCAGAGCAATGCCAGAATCGTCAATATCGGCAGCGTAAGCTCCACTGATGAAGGAGTGTTTTTTGATGATGTTCTAATTGAATACAGGTCTTCAGGAAAAAGCCAGTATTTTTCGACTGTTCAGATTGACTTAAATGTGGAATATCCGGACATATATATAGATTTCATGTATATTAATGAGGACTGGAATGAGTATCTTAATTACTGTCTGATAGCCATGGGTGACATATCGGTTAACGGCGGTGTCGGACTGAGCATGGCAGGCGGTGTGTTTGCGGGAGAAGATTTTAACATCGCCGCAAGCTCATCCGTTTCACTTGAAAATGCTGTGATTGTAGGAAAAATACCTTCACGTATTGTTGCCGGCGGCATGATTGATTTGGGAAGAAGAGCTACATTTACCGTTAATTCGGCAGATGTGTGGTGTGACAATCTTAATATCGGAAAAGATGCTGATAATGCAGACATTATATATACATCATCAGACTCGCATACATATGTTGCGGATGACCTGACTCTTGACGGAGAGAAGTCCAAGGTAATTCTTATGGGATATTATACTGGCTTCGGAGCAAGCAATGATCTTGTATCGGCAAGCAGTGCCATAGTAATCAACGGAATGAAATGTACGCTTGACATGTCGGGAATACGTGAGCTTACACTTGCAGGAAAAGGATATATTAATCTTGTCAATGAGGATGATCCGACCTCTGAATGGTATCAGACGGGTGATTCACTCGCACTTAAGGGCAATCAGCAGATATATCTTGTGCCGGGAGGCTATGTTAAGTCTGCAGAATCCGGAGCATCTGCAACTAATCCTACTTCAACCCCTGATAAGGTTACCGTTGATCTTTCAAATTTCTTTGCATACAGGCTCGGACTTCTTGATGAGACACAGCCTTATGTGGCTAAGAAGGTTGCAGCCAAGACTTATTATTATCTTAACTTCAAGTCTACAAGTGCCCAGAATAATTATGTAAGGGCGATTATTACCGACGGATATCTGGATGCACTTTTTGCTGACAGCGGTGTCAGCGGACCGACAACGGCGGACAGAAATGAAAAGAAAGCTTTATATTCTTATGTGGAAGCAGGGCTTATGAGATTTTTCTCTGAGGGCGACGGTATTAAGATGAACGGAAGTGCCTCGGTATATACATCAGGAACACTTGTCAAGGTAACCAGGGAAACTTCAGGCTCATCCATATTTGTGGTGGGAAGCTCTTCGGTTGCTGACCTTACGGCAAGATCGGCTACCGCATCCAATAAGTATAAGGTTATAAAATCATTCCTTACAACCGGAAGCGATACCAACGATTTTTCACATTTCCCGATAGATTTAAAGATCGGTGAAGCTGAATTCAGTGTCAGTGACAGTTCGGATGACCTTATTTCCGTATACGACAGAACGGTTAATGTCAGCAGAATAAGCACTATCACGAAAAGCGTCATTAATTTTGATGTTTCCTCGGGAACGGTGGCTGCTGCACTGACATACAAGGATGAAAATATCGGAAATACATATACGGTGCCTGTCAATTATAACGGAGGAGTGATTGTTGCGTACGGCGTTGACATAACCGTCAGTGCCAATTTTGAAGGTCTTATCATAACGGATAAATCCATTACCGTAAGCGGTAATGCGGCGGTGACACCGGGCAGCAACGGCAGGGCAAAGAATGCCATTGACACATACCGTAATGATGATGATGAAAGCAATGATATTCATATATTCTTTAATGAAACGGAAGACAGCTCCGAGACACCTGAAATCGGCAACATAGGCGTTGAGGATATGCTGCAGTTAAGCGATTGGAGAAAGAATGAGAGTGCATAAAGGCAATATGAAACAACTGAATAGGAACGCAGGCTTTTCGTTAGTGGAGCTTCTGGTTGTCATAGGCATAATGGCTGTGCTTGCCGTGGCATCATTGACGACATATACGGTCGTAAGCAGATCCAACGTTAAGAAGGCAACAGGCTCGATAAGTGACATAATTTCACTTGCAAGGGAGCGTGCCAAGACAATAGTGGCAGATGAATGGAATGCCACTATTGAAACTGATGGAGAAGAGATAGAGGTTAAGCTTGTTAAGGCAGTTAAGGACAAGAACACGGGAGCATATACGGAAACCGTTCTTGATGAGCAGACACTCCCTAAGAATGTTGACATAAAAATCATTGATGCGGAGGGTACGGAAAAGGAGCTTGGCAGTGAAGGCGGCTGTTCAAAGCTCAGCATTGTATTTGAACCGCTTACGGGTGTGGTAAAGAGTGTATATTATGACGGAAACCGTGATAATAAGATGAACATTCAGACAGGCAAGCTGCAGATTGTGGCATATTACAGGGATAAGAAGTCAAGCACGGTGAATGTGTATTTTGTGACGGGCAAGCATATTGTTGACTGATGAGGCATATATATGAGAAAAATTTTTGACAAAATTAAACTGAATAAGGGCTTTTCTCTTGCAGAGGTGTTGGTTGCACTGGCTGTCAGCTCGGTTGTAATACTGATAATAGTTGCTTTTATTACTCAGGGAACCAGATTTTTCAACAGGCAGAGCACATCCATTAATCTACAGAATGAGATGCAGGAGCTGTCCGATATTATAGTGGATTCACTTCAGGAGGCTGATTATCTTCAGTTGAAGAATGTCGCTTCCGGCGTGACATTCAGGATACTTACGGGCAGGACGGATCCGGATACGGGAAAGTTTGTACAGCCGGGAAAAGGTACGGAAAGGGATATAATATGGAGCAGTGATAATCCGCTCTATATCTATGACGTGGTTAATGGCGACGGAATATCCGATACCGATAAGGAGGGCTATGCATATTCGAAGCATGTGTCATTCATGAGATTGAGCATTGATGACAGCTGTAAGCTCTCAACAGGCGGATACAGTCAGCCTCTGATTCTTAATCTTGAGATTAAGCTTACCGATAATAAGGAGAGCCGTTCATCAACAAGGATTATCAAACTCAGAAATGTAATAGAAGGAATGAAGCTTGGCGATCTGGAATATATAAAGGGCGAGAATAATATATTGTCGGTACAGGAAACGTCGTGAATTAAGGAGGAAACGGTTTTATGAAAACAGTGGCAAAAAGAGTTTTGTTGGGAATATTGTGCGTGGCACTTGCGGCAGGAATATCGGCAGTTTTTTTCACGAAGGATAAATCTGCAGACGTGTCGGCGGCAGTTGTTGCGGATAACGGAGAAACCATTATCCGGTATGAGGACAAGACTAACATTCTTCAGAATATAATGGCTAAGGAAGGAAAGCTTGTAATACTTGAAATAGTACCGTATAAATATGCCGGAATCATGGATATTCTGTGCGGAACCGACAAGGTAACGAATGTTCTTGAGACCAATAAGAAGACTTTTTATAATCTTTTGAAGGCTGATTATACGGTTTCCACGCTTTCACACGTAACGACCGTTAAGGCTGCAATGAGCGGTACCAGGGAGCATCCTTTCTATATCACATATAACGCCCTTACGAATGAATATAATGTTGAATATCCGAATTTTTTCCTGGAAGAATTTCTTGACGGAATCACCGATCCGGAATTGTTTGAATATATTAACAGCCATACTGAGGTACGCTCCGTTACGGCGGCTGAGCTTACGGAAGAAGATTTGGAAGGCGTAAGCCTTGTGTATATATCATCAGGTGCGGAATCCGCAGATACGGCTCTGTTTAACAGCTATATAGACGGTAAGAGCAATATTGCACAGTTTAAATCGGGCACGTCAACATCCGTAGGTCTCGGTGTATATTCGGATGCTTCGGGAAGTACCGAATATAAGGGCAGTGACAGAAATAATGTAGGATACAACGGATATATCCGTAATTCAGCCGGAGCAATGGTTCAGTGCGACATGTCATGGAATATGGTTGACGCTCTTGTAAGGAAGATATATGAGGGCAATGAGTATACGGGAACCACCAACAGCATTGTAAATCCGATTCCCGTAATCATAGATTATAAGCAGTCGGTGCTTAAGAAGGATTCCAACATATACAAGCTTATGGCAATTCTTATGAAGACATCCAATGAACCGGATGCCGTATACAGCGGTGCATCAATGTATTATGAAACGGTTCTTGATGGCATGGCTACCGGGACTGATTATGTAAATTCCTACGGTGTCCAGACGGCAGCATACATCAGCAATGGAGTAGAATACAAGACATGGGACGATAACAATGTTCCGTTCTTTAAAGTGGAATCACTCAGTAATTATTCGTGTGATTATTTAAGCAATTTTGTATACAGAACCTCATGCGTGGACTACAATAATTACGGAATGTACAATACAGGCAGGGGTTACGGAAGTGTTAACGCCACGCAGGAGAAGGATACATCAAAAACGGTTGTCAACAGGGGCGTAATACCGGAAAGTGACAGCAGGTATTATCTGGATGCTCCGCTTCGATATCTATTCGGTTCTGAAGAAAATAACACGGATACGGTTAAGGTACTGGAGCTTCAGCCACAGAATGATTTCTCGTACATGGTTGCAGGTATGACCGGCAGCAAAAAGACAGAAAACATTAATAACATCATGGCTTTTGCAAGGGCGTTGAAGATAAGATGCTACACAAGAACCGACGGATCTGAAACACAGTATAATTATGTCAATAAGATTATAGAGTTTTCCAACATGACGATAGATCAGTTTAACGGAATGCGAGAAGATCTGCTGTCCACATATGACATAATATATATAGGTGAAAACTATGATGAGGCGGTTGTAACCGTTACTGACGGAACATCATTATATAAGGACAGTACGGGTCTTAAGACCAATACCACGATTTACAATGATACGGAGCTTGACGGATATGTATATCTTGCATACGGTGATCTTGTGAAGGTTGACAGGTCACTTGTGGGAATACTGCCTGAAGAATATGAGAAAGTTACGAAATTCAGAACGAATGATCAAAACTGGACTAAACTTACATATCCTAAGACCACAAATATCGGAAAGGATGAGAAGAAGCTCTTTTCAATAGGCATAAAGAGCATGTGGTCACCGCTCATATATAATGCGCTTTACAGCGGAACGGATGAATATTATGCCGTTGCGGATGCATTAAAATACGGAATTAAGGATTATACCCATCAGCTTGGCAACGCGAGATTTTCGGATAATAATCTTATCAGCCGCAAGAAAGAGGAACTTATAGAGTTTGTTAAGAACGGTAATCCCGTAATCATGAGCGACAATATTTATCACTGCGTTGATGATTATTATAAGAAAAAGGGAGGAATGGTATATCCTACCTCCAATATGTATTATTTTGTAAGCAATACGGCAGGTCTTGATGAGACCATGTCACAGTTCAATATGTATGACAGCCTTTTATCTCAGCTTAACAGCTATGAGCTTGAAATAGTAAGCTGTGATGTGGATTATATCCGCGGCTCCGGAAGGTATGATGTGCCGGAGCTTACATATATCAATAATGAAGCTGAATATAAGGCGGATATTGAAGCATATTACGGAAAACCGTACAGTGAGGTTACGTCTTCGGGAGCTGAAGCTGCATGGAATGAAAGCAATCATAAGGGCCTTATGGCATATTCGAGTGTTGTAGAAAAACCGGAGGATTTTGTATATAATGTTACATTTACGGCAACACCGGGTCATAAATATGCAATATATCTTATTAATGACAAGAATACAGACGGCATGTATAATGATGAGCCTACGACAAATGATGAAAATGAGCTGTTTTACTACAATGAAATTATTGCTTCAGACGGACAGTATCTTATTAATACCGAAATTAAGATAGAGGTGCCTGAAGAGTACATCGGAATGTTCGCATGGCGTGTACAGATTAAGGAATATGCAGACCTGGGAGACGGAAACGGATATACGGCAGTTGACCGTATGGTAAAAGACGGATATATTCCTGTAAGAGCCGATAAGGATACATATAAGGTTGTCAAGGTACTTCAGATTTGTCCTGGCATCGGCAAGAATCAGCTTGACATGACAGGAGCAACCTTCAAAGGCTACATGGATGCGGTTACCAAGAGAACCGGCTACAAAATGGTAATCGATATAATGACAACAGATGATTATGAGAGTCGATTTGAGAACGGCAAGAAGTATGTTGCAGGAGATTATGAAAGTGAGAATAATTATCTTCGTGAAAACGGGTATGATATGGTTGCAATAGGGTTCTACGATTCATTCGGAGGCCAGGACATATCTGATGATAATGGTGCACTTACATGTATCATAGACCATGAAGCCAAGGGTAAATCCTTCCTGCTGTCACATGATACAATTATATTCACCAATAATGTTAACTACAACATATATGTCAAAAACGGAACGCCTTATACCGGAGCGACAGGAAGCAAGGGTGCGGTAGACCTTACAAGAATGTTAAGAGGACTTGCAGGTATGGATAAATATGGCGTTACCACAATAACCGCAAGACCGGGTGCGAATACATTCGATACCAAGGTTCCTATGAAAGCAGACGGTACATATATATATGAGATACAGGGCTGGTCAACATGGCATCTCTACCGTAACGCGCGCAAGAGCGGTGATGCTTTTTCCGTTACTGCAAGCCAGAGGGACAGCAAGGTACTGCTGCCTAATAAAAATGCATTGGGATATGAAAGCATTAAGAATTCCACAAGTACCATGACAACCACGAAAGCCATGGAGATTAACGAGGGACAGGTAACGCTGTATCCGTTTAAGACGGCAGACAGCAGCGGTCAGATTGAGGTTGCTTCAACCCATGCACAGTATTATGACCTTGACCTTGATGATGAGGAAGTAGTGGTATGGTATACCCTTACGGGAAGTAGCGGAACATATAACGGTGATAACAGATATGATGCCGATACCAACTATTATATATATTCTAAAGGTAACATTACATATTCGGGTGCCGGACACTCTACGATGAATAAGGCAAGTGAGCATAAGCTCTTCCTTAATACGCTTATTAAGGCTGCCGTTGCGGGTAACTATGTTCCTACGCTTAACATACTTAATGCATCCAAGGTATCGGATTCCAATGAATATATCATATATGTTGATGATATTAATACGGCATTGAAGGTCGAATTTGTTGCATATGATACTGACCTTGCAACAAGAAGCATGATTGAAAGCATGATTTCACGTTCGGATTATGCAAGTGATGAAGCATATGAGGCTGCCATTAAGGAAAGAATAGGACGATTTGAGGAGGGCAATGTATATTGGGTTGATGCAGATGGCAATAAGCAGAGACTTCTTCATTATAAGTACGGTACATCCAACCTGTTATTAAATGGCGAGAAAAACTCATTCTATATCTGTAATCCGTATACGGATAACAAAAATGCGGGAATGATTTATACAACGGATGATATGAATAATATGAGGGACTGCTACAATTATTATCTTACCAACGGAACGGTAAAGCTTTATTTTGAAGCAGCAGATTCATACGGAGCAATGGGTTCAAGTACTGCTACGGTAATGCAGCAGGATTTGTATGACCTTGATTAAGCAGTAAATTAAAATACCCGTTACGGAAATATTCCGTAACGGGTATTTTTGTCCGTTTGAAAAAAAGCTTTTATAATTTTAAATTATGTGATATGCTTATAAAGTCTTAATTATACATTGTACTGCTTCCGGTATATCGGAGGTATCTATGACTGACAGAATATATTCAGTATCCATGCAGGGTATGACGGCGGCACTGACTGAATCGGAAGCGGATGTTGCACCGGGTATTCCTGTATTTGAACTTACGGGCAATCTTGGAACTACGGCGAGAGAAGCGAAGGACCGTATAAGAATTGCCATCAGAAATTCCGGATTCAAAATTAATCCATCAAGAATAACAGTTAATCTGACACCGGTGAGCATAAGGAAGGAAGGCTCACATTATGACCTTGCAATGGCGTTGTCAATACTTGCCTCAACAGGACACATAAGGCTTAGTGAACCGGTGTTCTGTGCGGGTGAGCTTGGTCTTGACGGAAGAATCAATCCCGTCAGGGGTATTCTTCCCATGGTTATGTGTGCTAAGGAAAACGGGATTTCACGGTGCATTGTGCCTGAAAAGAATGCTGCTGAGGCATCCGTGGTATCAGGTGTCAGAATATCGGCTGTAAGCTCACTGGCACAGTGTGCGGATGTGATTAACGGAGCATGCCCTGCACCGCATATAATACGGACTCAGGTTCCGGCACATACAGAACACAGGGATTTTTCGGAAATAAAAGGTCAGAGGGGAACGAAAAGGGCGGCACTTATTGCAGCTGCCTCAATGCACAATCTTCTTCTGATAGGTCCGCCGGGAAGCGGTAAAACGGCACTGGCGTCATGTATTCCGGGTATTCTGCCTGAACCGGACAGGGATGAGCTTATAAAGCTTATGGCAGTTTACAGTATTGCGGGAAAGTACATGGACGGTTTTAATCATACCATATCAAGACCGTTCAGGCTGCCGCATCATTCAATTTCACGTTCAGGCATGACGGGAGGCGGCTGCGTGCCGGTGCCCGGTGAAATAAGTCTTGCAGACAAAGGCATACTCTATCTTGATGAGTTCAATCTCTTTGAACCCTCCGTGCTTGATTCTCTGCGGATCCCTCTTGAAAAACATCGCATAAGTATAATACGCAGAGGATATTCATATGAATATCCGGCGGATTTTATGCTTGTTGCGGCAATGAATCCGTGCGGCTGCGGATATTATCCCGACATGGAAAAGTGCCGCTGCAGGGAAAGTGAGGTGCGCAGATATTACGGGAAAATTAATAAAGCGGTGAAGGACAGGATTGATATGTGTATTCAGGTTACAAAATCCTCATATGACGATTTAAGCGGCAATGACATGGATGAATATACGGGTGAATACATGAAGCGTGCCGTTGCAAAAGCCATGGAGGCCCAGAAGGAGAGATACAGAGGATGTTCTTTTTCCCTCAATTCACGGATTGATGACGCTCTTATTACAAAATACTGTGTAATGACCGTGGATGCGGACAGACTTTTGAAATATGCATATGAGAAATATGACTTATCGGCAAGGGCGTGTTACAGGATAATGAAGGTCGGAAGAACCATAGCGGACATTGAAAAAAGTGAGAAAATAGAGGAATGTCATATATATGAGGCATTGGCATACAGAATGGTGTGAGGCGGATATGGACAGAAAATACTGGTATTGGATTAATAATCTGCAGGGAGTAGGCAATGCCTGTATAAGAAAGCTCATGGCAGTATATGATAATCCTGAAAACGTATCATGTGCAGATAAGAAAGAACTTATGCAGATACAGGGAATATCCGGGAGACAGGCGGAATGGATTTCATCACGGGAATACAGACAGAGAATTTTTGAGGATTACGGAAAGAAAACAGCGGAAGGCGTGAGATTTGTATTTCCGGGAGAAAAAGAATATCCTTCAAGGCTGAGCGAAATATATGACAAACCTTTCATACTGTATTACAGCGGCAGACTTCCTAACAATGAACGTCCCGTAATTGCAGTGGTAGGGTCAAGAAGATGTTCTGGATACGGTGAAAGCGTTGCAACGGAATTGGGCTCACTGCTTGCAAAAGCCGGTGCTTCCGTAATCAGCGGTCTTGCATTGGGAATTGACAGTGCGGCACACAGGGGAACGCTGTACGCCGGAGGGAATACCTGCGCGGTTCTCGCCGGAGGGACGGATAAGTGTTATCCGGCAGGAAACTATAATTTATATATGGAAATTATAAATAACGGCTGTATTATTTCAGAGTATCCTCCCGGTACGGTTCCGTGTCCCGGAATGTTCCCGGCAAGAAACCGTATAATCAGCGGATTGAGTGATGCCGTAATTGTCGTTGAAGCAGGTGAAAAAAGCGGTTCACTGATAACGGCGGCATATGCACTTGAACAGAACCGGTCAGTATATGCCGTTCCTTCAAGAATATGTGATGTTACGGGAAAAGGCAGCAACAGACTTATTGCACAAGGAGCGTTTCCGGTAACGGATTATGACACTCTTCTCAGGGATTTGGGGCTTGCACCGGTAAATCAGGCAGAGGATGATAAAAATAATATTAGACTTGCAAGAGAAGAAAAAATGTTGTATAGTCTACTATTAGATTTTGTTCCCCGAAGCATGGAGTCGCTGATAAGGGAATCGGGGCTTGATGCCGCAACAGCGGCAGGCGGGCTTATAAGCCTTGAAATGAAAGGATATATCAGGGAAAAAAGTAAGAATTTTTATGTGAGAGTCCGGTAGGATTCAAGGAGGGCATTAATGGCAAAATATCT
Source organism: uncultured Butyrivibrio sp. (assembly GCA_964405265.1). Lineage (GTDB taxonomy): Bacteria > Bacillota > Clostridia > Lachnospirales > Lachnospiraceae > Eshraghiella. Next base: position 38,461 of record CAYONC010000002.1, on the reverse strand, counting down.
TGTGATTGTGGAATCACCTGCTAAGGTCAGAACCATAAAAAAATTTCTGGGAGCGAATTATGAAGTGGCTGCTTCCAACGGACACGTCAGGGATTTACCAAAGAGTACGCTCGGTATAGCAGTGGATACGGATTACGAACCGAAATACATAACAATCAGGGGAAAAGGTGATATTCTGTCAGGTCTCCGCAAGTTAGTCAGAAAATCGGACAAAGTATATCTGGCAACCGACCCGGACCGTGAGGGAGAGGCAATTTCATGGCATCTTGCACAGGCACTTAATATAGAAGAAAAGGATGTCAACAGAATAAGCTTTAATGAAATTACAAAAAATGCGGTTAAGGTTTCAATAAAGCATCCGCGTAAGATAGACATGAATCTTGTATACGCCCAGCAGTCAAGAAGGATGCTTGACAGAATGGTGGGTTACAGAATAAGTCCGCTTCTGTGGGCCAAGGTCAAGAGGGGTCTGTCAGCAGGAAGGGTGCAGTCGGTTGCATTAAGGATGATATGCGACAGGGAAGAAGAAATTAATAATTTCATTCAGGAAGAATACTGGACAATTGATGCCATTCTTAACATAGAGGGTGAGAAGAAGCCTGTTACGGCAAAGCTGACGGGAACGGACGAAGGCAGACCTGTCATATCCTCTGAAGAGCAGGTTAATGCAATAATGAAGGAGCTTGAGAATGAAGTCTTTGTCATCAGCGAGGTAAAGAGGGGCGAGAGAACAAGAAAAGCACCGCTTCCATTTACCACGAGCACGCTTCAGCAGGAGGCTGCCAAGACACTTAATTTTTCCACTCAGAAGACCATGCGTGTTGCACAGCAGCTGTATGAAGGCGTTGACATAAAAGGACAGGGAACGGTGGGTCTTATATCATATCTCAGAACGGATTCCACAAGGATATCGGATGAGGCACGCCTTATGGCTGAAAAATTCATCATGGAAAACTATGGCGGGGAATACTGTTCACATGACGGTAATGACAGAAAAACCGGAAAAAAGATACAGGATGCCCATGAGGCAATAAGACCTACCGACATTGGGCTTATACCATCGGAAATCAAGGGGTCGCTTACGGGAGAACAGTTTAAGCTGTATCAGCTTATATGGAAGCGTTTTACCGCAAGCAGAATGTCCGGCGCCGTATATGAAACGGTCAATGTGAAGCTTACTGCGGGAAAATATCATTTCAGCGTATCCGCATCATCCATGAAGAAGGAGGGATATACCCTTGTATATATGTCTGATGAGGATGAGCGCTCAGAGGGCTTAATGCTTAAATCAGTTAATGCGGACACTGCAGTTACACTTGAACGTTATGATAATAAAAAGCATTTTACGCAGCCGCCGGCACATTATACGGAGGCTTCACTTGTTAAGGCAATGGAGGAGCAGGGAATCGGCAGACCTTCCACATATGCACCTACCATCAGTACAATTACGGCAAGAAGATATGTTACCAAGGAACAGAAGAACCTGTTTGTGACGGAACTTGGAGAAGCCGTCAACGGCATTATGAAGAAATCATTCCCGTCAATTGTGGATTTGAGCTTTACCGCCAATATGGAATCACTTCTTGACATGGTTGAGGAGGGCTCCGTTAAGTGGAAGACCGTAGTTGAGAATTTCTATCCTGACCTTGATGAAGCAGTGAAAAATGCCGAAAAGGAGCTTGAGAACATCACGATAGAGGATGAAAAAACCGACATTATATGCGAAAACTGCGGACGCAACATGGTTATAAAATACGGTCCGTACGGAAAATTTCTTGCCTGTCCGGGCTTCCCTGAATGTCATAATACCAAACCGTATCTTGAGAAGGCAGGTGCCGTATGCCCTGAATGCGGAGGCGATGTGGTTATTTTAAGAACCAAAAAAGGCAGAAAATATTATGGATGTGAAAATCACGAGTGCAGTTTCATGTCATGGAATAAGCCTGTTGATAAAAAATGCCCTGAATGCGGAGCTTATCTCGTTGAGAAGGGCAACAGGTATATATGCTCCGGCGAGGAATGCGGATACGTGGAAAACAGGTAATAAATAATTGTAAAATTTTTTTTATTGTGTTACAATTTATATATTGAAGGGCGTGGGTATAATCCGGAAGGAGATGTGTCATGAGCAGCGTCCGGTTACTTGATAAGACCCGTAAGATTAACACACTGCTGCATAATAACGGTTCACAGAAGGTTATATTTAATGATATCTGCAGGGTAATGAGTGAAATACTCAATTCCAATGTCATTGTCATAAGCAGGAAGGGTAAGGTCCTCGGAAGCAGTACAAGGGACAATGTGGAAGAGATTACCGAGCTTATTCAGGATAAGGTGGGCGGATTTGTTGATGTCATGTTTAACGGGCGTCTGCTTGACGTGCTTTCCACGAAGGAGAATGTTAATCTTGAGACATTGGGATTCGGTGAAGGATATTCAGGAAAGTATCAGGCGATAATTGCACCCATAGACATTGCGGGTGAGAGATTTGGAACCCTGTTCATGTATAAGGTGGAGAGCTCTTATGATATCGATGACATTATTTTATGTGAATATGGTACAACCGTTGTGGGACTTGAAATGATGCGTGCCGTTAATGAAGAGAATGCGGACGGCATAAGAAGGGCACAGGTTGTCAAATCGGCAGTAAGTACACTGTCAGGCTCGGAACTGAAGGCAGTGAAGCATATTTTTGAAGAACTTAAGGATAATGAAGGCATACTGGTTGCAAGCAGGATTGCAGACAGGGCAGGAATAACAAGATCCGTGGTTGTCAATGCACTCAGGAAGTTTGAAAGTGCGGGAATCATTGAGACCAGGTCATCAGGGATGAAGGGTACCTATATCAGGGTGCTTAATGAGCTGGTTTACACAGAGCTGGATTTTGTTGAATAAGTGTTAGTGAACGGAATCGCTATATCATCTGATATGGCGGTTTTTTCATTTAATTTTCATATTTTTTTAATATAATAAACTTTACTTTTTGTCACTTTTCTATATAATAGTAATAGTGATGAATTGTGGGTTACCATGCGGTCAGAAGGAGGAATTTATATGATCAATTCAGGAGCATTTGCATATGTTGACCTGCTTACGTCGGCAGCGGATTTTTCGTGGAGACGTAATGAGGTGCTTAATAACAATATAGCCAATGTCGATACTCCGGGTTATAAGCGTCAGGAGCTGAGCTTTGAATCTGTTCTCTCCAATGCGGTGGCGAAGGCAGGTTCATCATCCCGTAATCTTACACAGACGGTTCGGGAAATTGATTATGACAATGTTAAGCCGACGATATATACGGATAATACCAATCTCTCATACAGGCTTGACGGCAATAACGTGGATATCGATACGGAGCAGGTGGAGCTTGCTTCCAACCAGCTGTACTATAATGCACTTACAGACAGTATGAAGCAGAATTTTAACAGGATTAAGTCGGCACTTACGACAACCTGATTATGATAACGGGAGGTTTTGAACATGGCAATTTTTGACGGAATGAACATAGCGGCATCAGGAATGACCGCACAGAGACTGAGAACGGATGTCATATCATCCAACATAGCCAATGCCAATACCACAAGGACGGCAGACGGTACGCCTTACGTAAGGAAGAATGTTGTACTTACCGAGAAGACAACCACAAGCTTCGGTGATGTTTTTAACAGAACAATACAGGGAGTGGGAACCGGAGTCAAGGTTACGTCGATAACGGAGGATACGGATACTGACATGAATATGGTATACGATCCTTCACACCCGGATGCGGATGAAAACGGTTATGTTACATATCCTAACGTAAATGTTGTCACGGAAATGACGGATCTTATTGATGCGACGCGTTCTTATGAAGCCAATGCCACGGCATTTGAAGCAAGCAAGAATATTGCAAGTCTCGGACTTAGCATCATGCAGTCATAATGAAAGGACAGAATAACAATGAGTGATATTGCATCATTACTTAATATATCATCGGAGAGTATTAAGCATATTACGGGAAGCGGCGTGTCCGGCATCGGGAAGAGTGCTGATACATCTTCCTTTGACGGAATATACAATGCTGCAGTGGACATGATTTCCGGAACCAATGATTATCTTCAGGAAGCACAGCAGGCAGAGGTTGATTTTGCAACGGGCAAGCTGACAAGCACACATGAGCTTGCGGTTATAGAACAGAAGGCTAATCTTTCCCTTCAGTATACGGTGGCGGTTAAGAACCAGCTTTTAAGTGCTTATAAGGAAATTATGTCGATACAGGTATAAGATAGGTTTGGAGATTTACTATGCAGGACAGATTAAAGGCAGTCTGGAATAAAATTAAAGATTTCTGGCTGAAGTTCAATAAAAAGCAGAGAATACTCTTTATAGTCATTTTTGTTGCGATTGTTGTTGCAATAATTGTACTTGCCAAGATTGTGGGACACAAGGATAAGGTTAAGCTTCGCTCTTGCGAGAATGAATCCGAGGCTGTGGAGGTGCGGAATCTTCTTAACGAAGAGGGCTTCAGCGTAACAATAGATGAGAATTATAACATATATGTTTCGGAGGATGACTATCTTGAAGCCAAGCTGGTGCTCGGCTCCAACAGCATATCGTCTGACGGATATTCCCTTGCTGATGCCACTTCATCAAGCTTCACGACCACGGAGACCGTTATGAAGGAGAAGTACAAGGCATATCTTGAGTCCAAGTTTAAGAAGGACCTTGAATCCATGGACGCCATAAGAAGTGCAAGGGTCAATATTACATATTCCACCACCGGCAACAGTATTTTTTCCGAAAACCAGGATGCCAAGATAACGGCAGTTCTTGATTTGAGAAAAGAGCTTGATGATGAACATAAGGAAGCCATAGGGATGCTTCTTGCAACCAATGTGGGAAGCGATAACACCAACAGCGTGTTTGTGGTGGATACCAACGGAAGGGTTATTTATTCGGGAAGCACGAGTAATGCTTCATATTCTGCCAATGCTGCCCAGAAGGTTAAGGCACAGTATGAGAACGCAATTATTTCCAAGGCACAGAAGCTTTTGTATGCCACGGGATGGTACAATGACGTTCAGATTATGATTAATCTTGAAGTGAATTTTGATGACGTGGAGATTGTTGAGCATAAGTATTCTGCACCTGAGGGAACTGAACAGGGACTTCCGTCACATTCGTATGTGATTAATTCAGAGGGAGCCTTTGCTGATGCGAGCGGCGTTGCGGGAACTGAATCCAATGATGATGACGTTGATTATATGATTGGCAATTCTGACGGAACCTCATCATCTTATACACTCAGTGAGTATGACTGGCTGCAGGATGAAATCGTTACAACCAGAAAAGAGGCAAGCGGAACGATTGATTTCAAGAATTCGGGAATGTCAATCGTATGCGTAAATAATACGGTGCTTACAGAGGAAGAGGCTGAGGAAAGAGGCCTTCTTGATGATATGACATGGGAAGAGTTTAAGGCACAGAATTCTGATCCGGTTCCGACGGAGGTTCAGGATGATATTAAAAAGGCAGTTGCAACCGGTTCCGGAATAGACAGTAAGGATATTTCAATTCTTGCCTACGACCAGTATACGTTTTTTGACAGGGAAGTAACCAAATCAGCAGATTCGTGGTTTATACTTCAGATTGTACTTGCAGTGCTTATTGCAGGTGTTCTCTTATTTATTCTCATAAGGAGTGCGAGACCTGTTGCCGTTGAGGAGACAGAGCCTGAGCTCAGTGTTGAAGACATGCTTGCAACCACAAAACAGCAGCAGAATGACAATATAGAAGAAATAGACCTTCAGGAAAAATCCGAGACGAGAAAGGCAATCGAGAAGTTTGTGGATGAGAATCCTGAGGCGGTTGCACTTCTTCTCCGTAACTGGCTTAACGAGGAATGGGATTAGGAGGACATATAATGGCATCTAAATCAAAACTTGGAATGGACGGACTTCAGAAGAGTGCCGTGCTGCTTATTACGCTCGGACCTGAGAAATCGGCACAGATTTTTAAACATCTGAAGGAAGATGAAATAGAACAGCTCACACTTGAAATAGCCAATACAAGCAGTGTTTCACCACAGATGAAGGAAGATGTGCTGGCAGAGTTTTATGAAGTGTGTCTTGCACAGCAGTATATTGCGGAGGGCGGAATTTCATATGCCAAGGAGCTTCTTGAAAAGGCTCTCGGTGTTGAAAAGGCCAAGGAAGTCATTAATAAGCTTACCGCCAACCTTCAGGTCAGACCGTTTGAATTTATCAGGAAGACGGATCCGTCACAGCTTCTTAATTTTATACAGGATGAGCATCCTCAGACGATAGCACTTATACTGTCCTATCTGTCGGCAGGCCAGTCGGCCCAGGTTATTTCATCGCTGCCGCCTGACAAGCAGGCAGATGTTGCAAGGCGTATTGCAACCATGGACAGAACCTCTCCGGATGTCATAAAAGAGGTTGAGGGTGTTCTTGAGCGTAAGCTTGCTTCCATTGTTAATCAGGATTATACGATTATCGGCGGCGTGGATGCCATTGTTGCCATACTTAATACGGTTGACAGGGGAACTGAGAGACATATTCTTGAAACACTCGAAATTGAAGACCCTGAGCTTGCGGATGAAATCAGGCGTAAGATGTTCGTATTTGAGGATATTCTTTCACTTGATGACAGAACCATCCAGAGAGTTCTCAGGGATGTTGATAATAATGACCTTGCCACGGCACTCAAGAATGCCAATGAAGATGTTCAGAATGTTATTTTCAATAACCTTTCAAAGCGTCTTGCTGCAATGATTAAAGAGGACATGGAATTTATGGGACCTGTCAGACTTAAGGATGTTGAAGAGGCACAGCAGAAGATTGTTAATATCGTAAGGAAGCTTGAAGATTCCGGTGAAATTGTAATTTCCCGCGGCGGAGGTGACGAAATAGTTGTCTAATTTATTAAAATCAGACAGAATAGTAATTAAGGACAATAAGCTTGTCATTGATTCCAACAGAATTATACAGGATATTCTTGCAAAGAGGGCGGAATCCGTAATCCGTAATGAATCCGGAACGGGTATTATTCCGGATGAAGACGGTTTCATATGCGGCCTTGACGCGGCAACGGTGGAAGAAATTACGGAAACAGAGAATGACACGGATGTCCGGGCTGCGGCAGATGAACTGATGCATCGGGCAGAGGAAGCACTTGAAGCAGCAAAGGCAGAGGCAGAGAGCATAAGAAATTCGGCACGGGAAGAAGGATATGCCGAGGGAATTAAGAAGGCTGAGGATTATGTTTCCGATATGCTTAAGGAGCGGGAAAACACCCTTGAAAAGGAATATCTGGCGAAGCATAAGGAACTTGAGGAAGAATACGGACGGAAGCGTGAACAGCTTGAACCTGAGCTGACTGAGGTGCTTCTTGATATTTTTTCACGGATAACCCATGCCGTCTCGGAAGATAAGAAGGATATGATTCTGGGGCTTATAAAGAATGTACTGGACAATTCAGAAGTCAGCAGAAATATTTTTATCAGAGTGTCAGCAGAGGATTATTCGTTTGTAAGCAATAACAGGGACAAGCTGCTTGAGGCTGCAGTGCCTGATACGGTAATTGAGGTTACAAGGGATGCTTCCCTGAAGAAGAACCAGTGCATTATTGAAACGGATGCAGGTGTTTTTGACTGCAGCCTTGATATTCAGCTGGAAAATCTTATCAGTGACATAAGACTGATAAGTCGTGTGAGAACAGAATGATGGACAGAGATAAATATTACAGTCTGCTCAATAAAACCTATTACAGGAAAATGGGCAGGGTTTCCAAGATAGTAGGGCTTACGGTTGAGTCCGTAGGACCTGATGCAAAATTAAATGACGTGTGCCACATAATCCTCAAGGACAGGTCGGCATATGTCAATGCCGAGGTTGTAGGCTTTAAAGATAACAGGATAATATTGATGCCGTTTGAGAACATGGACGGAATAGGTCCGGGCTGTATCGTTGAAAATACCAATGAAACCCTGAACGTTAAGGTGTGCGATGAGCTTTTGGGCAAGACTGTTGACGGACTCGGAGTACCAATAGACGGAACGGTATTTGATAATTATGTTAAATATCCCGTGGAACAGGCTCCGCCGGATCCGATGGACAGAATAATAATCAATGAGGTTCTTCCTCTCGGGGTAAAAGCAGTTGACGGTATGCTCACAATAGGAAAAGGGCAGAGAATAGGAATTTTTGCCGGCTCAGGAGTAGGAAAAAGTACCCTTATGGGGATGTTTGCGAGAAATACCAGGGCAGACATTAATGTTATTGCACTGATTGGCGAGCGAGGCAGGGAAGTAAGGGAATTTATAGAGCGTGACCTTGGTGAAGAGGGAATGAAGCGCAGTGTTGTGGTGGTTGCAACTTCTGATAAGCCGGCTCTTATCAGAAATAAAGCGGCAAAAACGGCAACGGCAATAGCGGAATATTTCAGGGATAAGGGCAAGGATGTGCTTCTTATGATGGATTCCCTTACGCGTTTTTCCATGGCACAGAGGGAAATAGGACTTGCATCCGGAGAACCACCCGTAACAAGGGGATATCCGCCGAGCATGTACAGTGAGATGCCTAAGCTTCTTGAAAGAGCGGGTAATTCGGATAAAGGCTCCATTACGGGACTGTATACCGTACTTGTTGACGGTGATGATTTCAACGAGCCCATAACGGATACGGCGAGAAGTATTCTTGACGGCCATATAATGCTTTCAAGAAAGCTTGCACATAAAAATCATTATCCTGCGATAGACATACTCCAGAGTATTTCAAGATGCATGAGTCAGATAGCTGATAAAAAGCATAAGGAGATGGCCGGAAAGCTTAAAAATGTTCTTGCCACATATACCGAAGCGGAGGATTTGATTAACATCGGAGCATACAAAAGCGGTTCCAATAAATCAATAGATTATGCCATAAGCAGGATAGATGCGGTGAATGAATACCTTCTCCAGTCAACTGATGAAAAAAGGTCATTTGAAGAAGAGGTGGCAATGCTTGAAGAGCTTTTTGCCGAGTAGGTGGATGACATATGGCTAAGTTCAGATACAGAATGCAGAATATTCTTGACATCAAGAATAAAATGGAAAATCAGGCAAAATCCGTATATTCATCAGCAAGAAGAAGGCTTAATGATGAACAGGAAAAGCTTGAAATCCTCTTTTCGGAAAAGAGGGAGCTTGAAGATGTTTACAGACGGCTTGCGGCGGGCATCATAAACCCGCGTGAAATGTTAGATGCAAAAAGAGCCATTGATTATAACCGTGACAGGATAAAGACACAGCTTGTTGAGGTTAAGGTTGCCGAGAAAAATCTTGAAATGGCGAGGATACGTCTTAATGAAGCGGTGAAGGACAGAAAAATACATGAAAAGCTCAGGGAAAAAGCGTTTGATGAATTCATGCTTGAGCTGTCACACGATGAAAATAAAGAGATTGACCAGCTGGTAAGTTACAGATATTCGGCTGAAAAGGAATAACCGGTGGAGGAAATGAAATATGGCAGATAACAGAAAAGATGGCGTAATGGATATAAATGACATGGACGGAGAAGGAACGGACAGGAAGAAAGGCGGTATTACCACGGCTCTTATCGTTGCATTTATAGTTGTAATCTGGATTGCCATTTTTGCTTTGCTGATAAAGCTTGACGTCGGCGGATTCGGAAGCTCGGTGCTGTATCCGGTTCTCAAGGATGTTCCGGTACTTAACAAAATTCTGCCTGACGTTGATGATGAAAAATTAAGCTCCAACAGCGGTGAGACATATTCAACGCTGCAGGAGGCTATTGACAGAATTAATGAACTTGAAAGCGAAATCAAGATTTATAAAGAAAACAGTGACGCCAATGCCGAGAAAATATCCAACCTGACTGCAGAGGTATCAAGGCTGAAGACATATGAGGATAATCAGGTTTATTTTGAAACTTTAAGAAAAAAATTTGATAAAGAGGTTGTTTATACTGACAATGCACCCGATATAGAAGAATATAGGGACTGGTATGAAGAGATGAATGAGGAGAATGCTGCAGAGATATACAGGCAGGTGCTTGAACAGCTTGAGCTTGACGGAGTTATTCTTGAACTGGCTGATTATTATTCATCCATGAAGCCTGCTGCTGCCGCCAGAATCTTTGAAGAGATGACGGGAGATCTTGAAAAGGTGGCGAAGATTCTCACAAGCATGAAGAAGGATGCCGCAGGCGACATACTTGCCGCCATGGATGCAACTCTTGCGGCAAAGCTTACGCTCCTTATTTATCCGGTCAGTGAATAAGCGGTTTAATACCGATATTCTATAAATATCATAACGGAAAGGAGGAATCAGGATGACGACAGGAAACGTACCCTCTGCACCGGTTATTACCGTAAGTGTTATTACACAGGGCAGTACGGCTTCCCGTGAACAGACGCAGACTCCGGAATTTCAGAAGTTCCTGAATGAAATAATGTCTCAGGATACTTTTTCATCAGGCAGTACGTCCGGTACATATGTCAGGAAAAACAGAACAAGGGAAGAGCTTGCTTCGCCCGATGCCGGTGAAGACGCAGTCAGGGCAGAAGACGTTGAGAAGCTTGCAGACGACATCAGGAATGTCATTAAGGATACACTTGATATTACGGATGAGGAACTTGAAGAAGTAATGGCAGAGCTTGGAATTACCGTACAGGATTTGCTGCAGCCGCATAACATAACGGATATTGTGGCAGAGGTGAAGGGTGTATCGGCGGTTGAAATCATTACTGACGAAGGATTTGGCGGGCTTGTGTCTGACATTACGGAAGGCATCAGTAACGTGATTACGGATTTTGCCGCAGATTATAATCTGGACTTTGAACAGATTGAGGACAGTCTTGTACAGATTGAGGATGACGGCATGAGAAGCATTCCGGAAGAGGTATTAAGGACAGCCGCAGCGGATTCGGAAAATGCGGATACGGTTGAGGTAACCGTGGAAGACAGAAGAGTGTCAGAAAATAATGCTGCAACAGAGGAAGAAGGTTATTCTGCTGACGTACATGAAAAGAATACCGTATCGGAAAAGGTCAATGATGAAAACGGCAGATATGACCCGGAAGATGATGAAGATACCGACACTGATTTGGCAGGAGAAGTAATAAGAAATCTGTCTGATGCACTGGAGAAAACCACGGAGAGCTTTTCACGGATTGCGGAGACAAATGAGGTTGACGGGGCAGATGTGATAAGACAGGTACTTGATGCCATAAAGGTTACGCTCGACGGAGATTCACAGTCCATTGAGATTCAGCTTACACCGGAGCATCTGGGAAAAATGAAGCTTGAGGTTGTGTCCGGTGAAAACGGGCTGACGGCGACGATTACAACCCAGAATGAAGCAGCGAAGGGCGTTATAGAAAGCCAGCTGATACAGCTTAAGGAACAGCTTAACAGTCAGGGACTGAAAATTCAGGATGTTGAAGTTACGGTATCGCCTCACGGCTTTGATGCCAATGCGGATAACGGCGGCAGGAATACAGACGGAGATGGTACACGTCCGGGAAGAAGATTCAGGAGTATTGATGAACTCCCGGCAGATGAAAAATCATTTGCAGACAGCATTGACATTGTGGACAGCAATATTAATCTTATGGCGTAAAGGAGAAGAGTATGGCAGTTGCAGCACAGGTAGTTAACGGTAAGGTGGTAGCGAATTATACTACCGATACCAATGAGAGAAAAACAGGAAATGATTCACTTGACAAGGATGCATTTCTCCAGATACTCGTTGCCGAGATGCAGTATCAGGATCCGCTTGAACCTTCATCTAATACGGAATGGGTAACGCAGATGTCTTCATTTACACAGGTTGAGGAGCTTCAGTCACTTGGTGACAGCATTAAGGAGCAGGGAGCGGCAGATCTTGTGGGCAAGAGGGTTATTCTTGCTGAAACGGACAGCAGCAGCGGAAGCACGACATATGTAACCGGAGTAGTGCAGTGCATCGAGAAGCTTAGCGACGGCGTATATCTGTCGATTGATGACAATCTGTATAATGTTGACAAGTTGTATTCGGTTGTGGATGAAGCTTATTACGAACAGCTTATGCAGGAGGCAGACAAAAAGAATGCCGGAACGCAGACGGAGTAGTCGTTGTTTTTTCAGGAAGGTATGATGATATGGATGTCAAAAATCACATTTTCTCTTCCATTGAGCAGGTTACCGGACAGTATCTGAACAGACCGGTACAGAATAAGCCGGCTGAGAGCACTGTATCGTTTCAGGATGTTCTGAATGAAAAGTTCAATACGGAACTGAAATTTTCAAAGCATGCCAGCAGGAGGCTTATGGACAGGAACATAAATCTGTCTGAGGAACAGCTTGACAGACTTGAAAAGGGAACCCGGTTAAGCAGTGAGAAGGGAATTAAGGAATCACTTGTCCTTATGGACGGTCTTGCATTTATAGTAAATACAGGAAGCAGAACGGTTATAACGGCAATGCAGAAGGACAGTGAAGGAGAAAATATTTATACAAATATAGACGGTGCGGTATTAGTGTAAAAGTTGGACCTTATGGAAACTTTTAGTGTCTCTGAATGACGGAGGAGACACGGAATACGCCCTCTGTATTAACAGAAAGGCAGGTAATTTCATTATGATGAGATCACTCTATTCCGGTGTGGCAGGTCTTAAAACACACCAGACTAAAATGGATGTTATCGGTAATAACATCGCTAACGTAAATACTGTCGGTTATAAGTCGCAGACGGTAACCTTCAGTGACGTATTTTATCAGACAACACAGAATGCTTCAGGAGCCAATGCGGAGACCGGAAGAGGCGGTACCAATGCCAAGCAGATAGGTCTCGGTTCAACCGTTGCGGCAATCAATACCAAGGTTACGGATGCCGGCGGTTCGCAGTCAACCAATAATCCTTTTGACATAATGATTAACGGTGATTCAATGTTCATTGTAAATAATGCGGGACAGAATTATTTTACAAAGGCAGGTAATTTTACGGTTGATAACGCCGGTACGCTTGTTACGCCTCAGGGATATTCCGTACAGGGCTGGAGAGCTGATTCAGAAGGCAACATAATTAAGACTAACGTAACATCAATTAATCTGTATGCTCCGGAGAACAAGTACGCTGACCCGGTTGCAACTACCGACGTATCAATTTCGGGAAATGTCAATAAAGAGGATGAGAGTTTTGCGGCAGGAACAGGCAGAAGTCTTAATGTAACATTTTATGATTCTCTCGGTTATGAATATCAGGTAACGGTAAAGCTTACTCAGGATGCGGATGATGATTATAAATATACGCTCTCTGCGACGGCAGTTACATGCAATGGCAACAAGGTAGATCTTGGAGCAGATGAGGATGATATTCTTGAAGAACTCATTAAGGATGCCACGCTTGAATTTAATTCTGTTACCGGTGATCTTGCGGCACCGGCAGATGGTAAGATTTCACTTAACGTGAAGGAGCTTGGAATTGATTCGCTCGGTTCGGACGGTAATCCGGTAACAATGGATTTCTCAAGCATGACATGCCTCGGAAGTGATACCAAGTTTAATGCCGTAAGAGGTGACCTTGAAGGCTTAGGAGCAGGCAGACTGGTAGGTTCAATGTCCGGTATAAGCATACAGAAGGACGGTATTATTGTTGCATCATATGACAATGGTGACACAAGGGTAATTGCCCAGATAGCGGTTGCAAATTTCACCAACCTCTCAGGACTTGAAAAAGCAGGTGATAATCTTTTTTCCGCGACACTTAACTCCGGTGAGTTTGACGGAATAGGAGATGACATTACGGAGGACGGCGGATATTTCAGTACCGGAGTTCTTGAAATGTCCAATGTAGACCTTGCTTCGGAATTTACCGACATGATTACCACACAGCGTGGTTATCAGGCAAACTCGAGAATAATTACGGTATCGGATACCATGCTTGAAGAACTGATAAATCTTAAGAGATAATTTATTGAGCCTGCCTGCATAACAGCAGGCGGGCATTTTTAGCGGGGTGACATTATGATTGAACTTACAAGACTTAACGGAGTGAAATTTTCCCTTAATCCGGAGCTTATTGAGATCGTTGAAACAACACCGGATACGGTTATTACACTTACTACGGGAAGAAAATTTATAGTAAAAGAAAGTAGACAAGAAGTAAAAAATTTAGTATTATCTTATAAAAGGGATGTTTATGCAGATTTGTTTAGAATAGAACAGATATCACAGAATGTCTGATATATATATTATACATAGTGCGGGTGATTGGAAATTATGGATTTAGCAACATTAATTGGATTGATATTATGTTTTGGACTTGTGGTTTTTGGAATAACGACAGGAGATGCGGGGTTCTCAGCACTTCAGAATTTTATAGATCCTGCATCAATTTTCATTACATTTGGCGGAGCATTCTGTTCTACGCTTACGTCTCATAAGCTTAAGGATTTTATAAGCGGTTTTAAGGGGTTTACGCTTTCTCTGAAGCAGAATAAGTATGATCAGACAGAGGCAATTAAGAAGATAATCGAGCTTTCCAACGTGGCACGTAAGGAAGGCTTGTTGGCGTTAGAGGAAGCGGCAGAAGGACTGGATGATGAATTTATGAAGAAGGGAATACTTCTCATAGTTGACGGTACCGAGCCTGATCTTGTAAGAGCGATCCTTGAAACGGAGATTAATTGTGTTGAACAGAGACATAAGAAGGTTGCAGGCTTCTGGGATACGCTGTCAGCAATGGGCCCGGCGTGGGGTATGATAGGTACCCTTATCGGTCTTATCAATATGCTTAAGAATATGTCGGATGCAGATTCGCTGGGACCTAATATGGCAACTGCGCTTGTTACCACATTCTACGGCTCCATGCTTGCCAACTGGATAGCGACTCCTATTGCCAATAAGCTGCGTGCAATTAATGTCGAAGAGATAACACTCAAGGAAGTATTGGTTGAGGGTCTCCTGTCAATTCAGGCCGGAGAGAATCCACGTGTAATTGAAGAGAAGCTTAAATCATTCCTTGCACCTAATGAAAGAACTCGTTATGTTGAAGACATAGGCGGAGGTGAAGGCGGTAATGAGTAGGAACAGACAGGAAGACCCGCCAATGAGAACAGACGGCTGGATGAATACATTCGCCGATTTGATGAATCTTCTTTTGTGCTTTTTTGTTATGCTTTTTGCCATGTCAGATGTTGATGCCGAGAAATTTCAGCAGATAGTTGCCTCATTTTCATCAAGCTACAGTATACTTGACGGAGGCTCATCGGGAATTGAAGACGGTATGCTGATAGCCAGTGGTGCCAGCCAGCTTAATGATCTTAGTGAATATTATTCGAGCATGGGTAAGAATGAGGACGGGGAAGACAGGACTGACCTTGATGATGCTCAGGATATCCTTGACAAGGCAGGGCTGCAGGAATCAGAAAATATGGGAGAGAGCATCAGCGATTTCCTTGATAAGGCAGGAAGGTCTGACGTTGTTGAAGTGCAGGTTACACAGCATTATGTATGCCTTAACATGAAGGGCGCACTTTTGTTTGCATCAGCATCGGCAACACTGACTGACGAAGCAATGTTGCTTCTTGATGACGTTGCAGTGGTGCTTAAGGAATATGAAGACCATCTTATTGAAATAGAAGGACATACGGACAATATTCCGATTAACAGCGGAATATTCACAAGCAATAACGTATTGTCTGATTACAGGGCATTGTCCGTTTTTGAATATCTTGTGGATGCGGGAATTAATCCTGCAAAACTGAAACATTCCGGCAGGGGTGAATATGCACCGATTGCCACCAACGACACTGCAGAGGGAAGAGCGCAGAACAGAAGAGTAGAAATTAAAATATATAACAGCTTCAGCAGCAAATGAATCGAAAGGGACTCTTATATGAGTATGGGTGTACAACATGAAGAAAGGCGTTATTAATTTACTGATACTTGCACTGGTTCTTATTAACCTTGTGCTTACGGCAGTTCTTATATTTACTTTTGTTCCGTCTGTTAACAGAACCAACAATCTTGTTGACAAAATATGTAAGATAATTGACCTTGACGTTAACGGAGAAGACGGGGATAATAAGGATGTGCCGATTGAGGATCTTGAATATATTCCCGTTGTATTTTCAGAAAGCAAAACGGAGCAGGTTTTCAACCTTAAGTCGACGGGAGATAAGGCAAGTCACATCAAGCTCAGCGTAATACTTGCCATTAATACCAGACACAGTGACTATGCACAGAAAAGCAATGCGCTTAATTCCGCAATGACTTACATAAGCGGAAGCATCGGAGACATAGTTATGGAATATACATCAGCACAGGCTAATACCGCCAAGAAGGAAATGGAACGTAAAGTGCTGAAGATGCTTCAGGAGTATTTTGATTCGGATTTTATATATGATGTATCATTTTCACAATTTATAATCACATAAGATTACTGGATTACACATACGGAAAGAAGGTGAGAGAAGATGGGCGAAGTACTTTCGCAGAGTGAAATTGATAATCTGCTGAAACAGCTGAGCAGCGGTGAACTGGATGTAGACGAGATTAAGAATAAGGACGAGAAAACCGTTAAGAATTATGATTTTGCAAGACCTGCCAAGTTCTCCAAGGAACATCTTCGAACGCTGGAAATAATTTTTGAACATTATGCACGACTGCTTTCAACTAATCTGCCTGCTTATTTAAGGCTTCCGGTACAGGTTGAAGTGATGAATTCGGAAGCGGTTATTTATTCTGAGTTTTCCAATGCATTATCCAATCCGGTACTGCTTGGGGTTGTCGGTTTTGAACCGCTTGAAGGCAATATAATAATGGAGCTTGGTACCAATTTAGGATTTGCAATTATAGACCGCCTTTTGGGAGGCAGCGGGCAGCCTTTGGAAAAGGGAAGGGATTTTTCGGAAATTGAACTTACCATAACCGAGAGAATTTTTAATATATGCATTAATCTTTTGAGGGAGCCGTGGCAGAATGTATTGAGTATAGTTCCGAGACTGGAACGGATAGAGACCAATCCACAGTTTGCCCAGCTTATTTCGCCGACGGAAATGATTGCCATTGTAACAATAAGCATGAAGGTTGGCGATGCGGAAGGACTTATGAATGTCATTCTTCCGTTTGCGGTTCTTGAACCTGTAATGGATAAGCTTAATACCAAGTACTGGTTCTCAAATATGCAGAACAAGGATGTTAATACTTATGAAGAAGCTATTGCATCCCTTATATCAAAAGCACAGATTCCGATTAAGGCTGTTCTTGGCAGCAGCTCCATATCGGTTAATGATTTTATTAATCTCAATGTAGGCGACATCATCAGACTCAACTGCAGGGTTGATGACGAGCTTGATGTCTATGTTGGCAATATCAGAAAGTTTACGGCTCTGCCGGGTTCAACCAATGATAATTATGCAGTAAGACTTACAAATATACTGAGAGGAGATGAAGGCTAAATGGACGGAATGTTATCACAGGAAGAAATTAATGCTTTATTAGCCGGTGCCAATATTGATAACTTCGGAAGCGATGCCACTTACGGCAGGGAAGAGCTGCTTACGGATGAGCAGAAGGATGCTATCGGAGAAATCTCCAATATAAGCATGGGTACGGCAGCAACAACCCTTAGTACATTACTGAATCAGGTAGTTAACATCACAACACCACAGGTTACTTATATGGATTGGAACGGCCTTTCACAGGCCTATGACAAGCCATGCGTATTTTTACAGATATCATATACGGCAGGCCTTGACGGAAAGAACGTACTTGTTCTGAAGGAAAGGGATGTTAAGATTATTACGGATCTCATGATGGGCGGAAGCGGTACTTATAATGAAGAACCTATCGGAGAACTGCATCTTAGTGCGATAGGAGAGGCAATGAACCAGATGATGGGTTCAGCTGCCACTTCAATGTCGTCCATGCTTGGAAGAAAGATTGACATCAGCCCTCCGATAGCCAATCTTATAGATCTTCAGATAGAAGATTCGGATAAGAAGGAAGAGGTGCCTGATTTCCTTCAGGAAGAATTTGTTAAGGTGTCTTTCAGAATGACTATCGGCGATCTTGTTGACAGTGAGATTATGCAGCTGTATCCGGCAGATTTTGCAAGAAATCTTTATGATGTATTTATGAGTGAGACGCTCGGTTCAATAACCAATACAACGGATGACAGCATTACGACTGCTTCATATGATACACCGGCGGCACAGGCTTCGGAGCAGATACCGGTACAGAATATTCAGCCCGCGGCACAGGCTCCGGATATGGGACAGATGTCGGGATACGGAATGCCTGCAGGAGGATATATGCAGCCTCAGCAGATGTCGGGATACGGAATGCCTAATATGATGGGATACGGAACGCCTGTACCTCAGGAGAATGTTAATGTACGTCCGGCAAGCTTCCAGCCTTTTACGGGAGGCAGTTCGATGCCGGGGAACGAGAACATTAATCTTATCATGGATGTTCCGCTTGAGGTTACCGTTGAACTCGGAAGAACTACCAAATCAATAAAGGACATACTTGAATTTGCACCGGGTACCATTGTCGAGCTGAACAAGATTGCCGGAGAACCGATTGACGTTCTTGTAAACGGCAAATATGTCGCAAAAGGTGAAGTTGTTGTCATCGAGGAAAGTTTTGGTATCAAAATTACTGAAATTATTAAATAAAACAGTAGGAAAAAATAAAAAACTATTGTATAATTATAAAAGATGTGAAAATTAGTGGCGATAGGAGAAAGATATTATGGCTAAGAACATTTTAATATGCGATGATGCTGCATTTATGAGAATGATGATTAAGGATATTCTTACCAAGAACGGATATACAGTGGCAGGAGAAGCTGAGAATGGAGCTAAGGCTGTTGAAAAGTATGCCGAGCTTCAGCCGGATTTGGTTCTTATGGATATTACAATGCCGGAGATGGACGGAATACAGGCACTTAAGAAGATTAAGGAGGCTCATCCGCAGGCGTCGGTTATTATGTGCTCAGCAATGGGACAGCAGGCAATGGTTATTGAATCAATACAGTCCGGAGCGAAAGATTTTATTGTTAAGCCTTTTCAGGCTGACAGGGTTATTGAGGCTGTCAGAAAAGTTGTCGGTTAATTATGGTAATTATTTCAATTTCGGATAACAGAATTGTTCAATTTATTACCGTGACGCTGATTTTTGTGCTGGTGCTTGCCATTACATATTTTACGACAAGATGGATTGGTTCCTATCAGAAGAAGCAGATGAGTTACGGCAACATTAAGATTGTTGAGAGCTTCAGAATGTCAGGCAATAAGATTCTTGAAGTTGTTAATGTCGGTAATAAGTATTTTCTGATTGCAGTCTGTAAGGATACGGTAACTGCAATTGGCGAGGTTGAGCCGATTGAAGCTGATGAATCAGAACCGGAAGATAAGAAGGAAAGCTTTGGAAATGTATTCGGAAGGTTCAGAATTATGAATAAGGAAGAATCAAAAGATGAAGAAAAATAAATTCTTCTTCAGGATAATCATGCTGGCTGCGGTTATCATTGTTGCAGCAGGAATATTCCATTCATCTGCAGATGCTGCGTATGCGTCGGATATTCTTAGTGGAGAGACAACCGCATCCTCTGATTCCAATAATACAATTACAATAGGTATAGCAGCCGGAAATGGAAGTGACCTTGCAAGCGTTTTACAGATACTTCTTGTATTAACTGTAATTGCACTGGCACCTTCCATTCTTATTATGCTTACGTCTTTTACAAGAATAATAATCGTAATGCATTTTACAAGGGCAGCACTCGGTACGCAGTCGGCTCCTCCGAACCAGGTACTGGTGGGTCTGTCTTTGTTTCTGACATTTTTTATAATGGCACCAACATTTAAGAATGTATATAATGATGCCATTAAGCCGCTTTCTGCAAGTGAAATAAGCAGTGAAGAAGCTCTTGAAGCGGGTATGAAGCCAATAAGGGAATTTATGTTTGAACAGACCAATACCAAGGATATAAGGATGTTTATTGATATTTCCGGAATTGATACGGATACGCTTGAGGATTATGATGATATTCCCACATACGTTCTTATACCGAGCTTTATTGTAAGCGAATTGAGAATTGCATTTATAATCGGTTTTTTGATTTACATTCCGTTTATCATAATAGATATGGTTGTGGCATCGGCACTTATGTCCATGGGTATGATGATGCTTCCGCCCACGGTTATTTCAGCACCGTTCAAGATATTGCTTTTTGTTATGGCAGACGGCTGGAACCTGATTATAGGCAATCTTGTTAAGACATTTTATTGACGGGACGGCAGAAGGAGGTTTTTTATGACTGAGCAGCAGGTAATTGACATAGCAAGACGTGCAATATTTCTTATAATAGAATGTGCGGCTCCCCTGCTTATAATTTCACTTGTGGTAGGTCTTGTTGTCAGTATTTTTCAGACCGTTACGTCAATTCAGGAGCAGACGCTTACGTTTGTTCCCAAGATTGTTGCGGTTTTTTTTGGCGTGATGCTGTTCGGTTCATGGATTGTCAGCAACATTACATCATATATGAATGAGTTATGGTCTAATTTTAATATGTACATTGGACGTTCATAAGCAGGCAGGTGTCGGTATGTTGAATTATGAAGTGGCTTTGAATTACTGGGAAGTTTTTTTACTTATTGTGGTACGTATAGCCAGTTTTGTATATACGGCACCTTTTTTTAATATGGCGAATACACCTCAGAGAACCAAACTGGGGTTAACTTTTTTTGTTTCCGTTATTATTTTTACGCTTATACCGGAAAGAACCGTTGAATATGAGAGTGTTATGAAATACGCAATCATTGTTGTCAAAGAAAGCATTGTGGGACTACTTCTCGGTTTTTCATGCAATATATGCATATATACAATTACTTTTGCCGGACATATAATGGATACAAGCATGGGCCTTTCAATGGCGAGCATGTATGACCCTACGCTTAAGGAGCAGACCGGTATATCCGGAACGTTTTATTATTATTTTACGTTACTGCTGCTTATGGCTTCAGGACTTCACAGATTCCTTATTTCCGCCATTATTGATACATATACAGTTGTTCCGCTTAACGGAATGGGTGTGAATACATCATTGTATAACTCAATGCTGACGCTTATTGCAGATTATTTTATAATCGGTTTCCGTATTGCACTTCCGGTCTTTGTTGCAATAATGTTAGTGGACTGTGTACTCGGAATTCTTACCAAGGTGGCATCACAGTTAAATATGTTTGCCGTGGGAATACAGATTAAAATAATAGTAGGGTTTTACATTATGTATCTGACAATTTCGCTTCTTCCTGAGGTGTCAAATTTTATATATCAGAATATGAAATCTGCAATAAAACTGATAGCAGGAGGACTTAAATGATTAGATATAACCTGCAGTTTTTTGCTAAAGACGGGCCGGGAGGACAGAAAACAGAGCCTGCCACCGCGAAAAAATTAAATGATGCAAGAAAGAAGGGGCAGGTTGCAAAGAGCCGGGATCTGACGGGTTCCATAACGCTTCTGGCATTTTTTATAATTCTTAAGGTATATGTTGGAACCATGGGAGAAAAATTTATAAGGGAGTTTAACAGAGGCTTTAAATATATCGGTGAACTCGGTCCTACATCTCCGCAGCTTGAAGGACTTCCGTCATTCATAAGCAGCGTGGTTTCAGATGCAATGCTTAATATTCTGCTTATTCTTCTGCCGATTATGCTTGTGGCGGTTGTGATAGCCTTTGTGGGAGACCTTGTTCAGGTAAAGTGGAAGCCGAGTACGGAGATGATGAAGCCGAAGCTTGATAAATTTAATCCTATAAACGGTTTTAAGCGTATTTTTTCCGTAAGGTCACTTATACAGCTTGCCAAATCAGTTGCAATTATTGCCATATGTGTTCTTGTAACTTATAATAAAATTAAAAAGTCATTCGGAATGATTTTCAGCCTTTATGATGTTTCTCTTCAGACTGCAATATATAATATGGGTGACCTGATTATAAGTATAGGAATTACCATAAGCGTTATTTACCTGATAGTGGGAATAGCTGATTACCTGTTTGAATTTTTTAAGTTCAAGGATGACATGAAAATGACCAAGCAGGAGGTTAAGGAAGAATGGAAAGAGACTGAGGGAAGTCCCGAGGTCAAGAACAAGCAGAGAAGGAAGATGCAGGAAGCAAGCCGGAGACGCATGATGCAGGCTGTTCCGGAGGCAGATGTGGTAATTACGAACCCTACGCATTTTGCGGTCGCACTTAAATATGAGCAGAATTCCGGAAAAGCACCTGTTGTCATCGCTAAGGGTGAGGATTATCTTGCATTGAAAATAAAAGAAATTGCAAGGGAAAGTGATATTGAAATAGTAGAAAACAAACCGCTTGCAAGAATGTTATATTATAATGTGGAGCTTGGAATGGAAATTCCTCCGGAACTGTATCAGGCAGTTGCCGAGGTTCTTGCATTTGTGTGGAAAATTAAGAACAGAATTTAGATAAAGGAAAGGAGACGGCGTTATGAAGAAGACAGATATTCTTGTTGGTATATATTTACTTGCGGCAATAGTAAGTCTTTTTATAACGGTTCCTTCCGGACTGCTTGACATAATGCTTGCCGTTAACATGGCACTGGCATTTATCATACTTTTTACCGCATTGTACTCCAAGGACGTGCTTGACATGCAGGCATTTCCGACGATGCTTCTTTTTACCACCATATTCAGGATAGCGCTTAATGTATCATCTACGAAGCTTATCCTTAAAGACGGTAATCCGGGAGAAGTTGTCAAAGCTTTTGGTTCTTTTATGGCAGGAAATGACATGGTAATAGGTGCCATAGTTTTCATAATACTTCTTATTGTACAGTTTATAGTTATTAACAAGGGTTCTGAAAGAGTTTCAGAGGTAACTGCAAGATTTACACTTGATGCAATGCCCGGTAAGCAGATGGCTATAGATGCCGACCTGAATACGGGTGCCATTACCGATAAGGAAGCGAAGGAGAGACGTGAAAAGCTCCAGCAGGAATCATCCTTCTTCGGTTCAATGGATGGTGCAACCAAGTATGTTAAGGGAGATGCAACTGCAGGTCTCATAATTACCGTCATCAACCTTGTCGGCGGTATCATAATGGGTATGACAAGGCGCGGACTGGACATACAGACCGCTCTTTCGGAATATGCGCTTCTTACAATAGGTGACGGTCTTGTAAGTCAGATTCCTTCACTGCTCATATCTCTTTCATCCGGTATAGTCGTAACCAAGGCATCAAAGGAAACAGAACTTCCGGAAATGCTTATCGGGGAACTTTTTTCAGCTCCGAAGGTGTTGAGAATTGCAGGCATAATTCTTATTGTGCTGGGTGTTGTAACACCTCTGCCGTGGTATATTTTTGTGCCGATGGGAATCGGACTTATTGCTCTTGCTTCCGTAGTCGGAAAGGGTCAGGCGGTTGCAGGCATAGAAGAAGAGGTTAATGCCAATGAAGAAGAGGCAAGGGAAATCCGCAAGCCGGAAAATGTTGTTTCACTGCTGCAGGTTGACCCGATTGAACTTGAATTCGGTTATGGTATTATTCCTCTCGCAGATGTAAATCAGGGCGGTGATCTTTTAGACCGTGTTGTAATGATCAGGCGTCAGGTTGCACTTGAGCTGGGAACTGTTGTTCCTATTATCAGATTAAGGGATAATATCCAGCTTAATCCCAACCAGTATATAATTAAGATTAAGGGTATCCAGGTAAGCGAGGGAGAAATCCTGTTTGACCATTACATAGCCATGAATCCGGGCTTTGTTGAAGAAGAAATAACTGGTATTCCGACATTTGAACCTTCATTTCATCTTCCTGCACTGTGGATTACGGAAAATCAGCGTGAAAGAGCAGAATCTCTGGGATATACCGTGGTTGATCCGCCGTCAATCATTGCGACGCATCTTACGGAAGTCATCAAGGCACATATTGCCGAGCTTCTTACGAGACAGGATACCCAGAATCTTATTAATAATCTTAAAGAGAATAATCCGACTCTTGTGGAAGAGCTTGTTCCAAAGCTTATGGGAGTGGGAGAAATACAGAAAGTATTGCAGAACCTTCTGGCGGAAGGCATATCAATCAGGGATCTGCTTACAATTTTTGAATCTCTTGCCGACCATGCGGGAACAACGAGGGATACGGACATACTCACCGAATATGCGAGACAGAGTCTTAAGCGTGCCATATCCAATAAATTTTTCCCGGCAGGTGATACCACGAAGGTAATCACGCTTGACCCGGCGGTGGAACAGGAGATAATGTCATCCGTTAAACAGACGGAACAGGGCGGATATATTAATCTTGCACCTGACAGGATAAGACAGATTGTGTCTGCTACGGAAGCAGAGATTAAGAAAATGGAAGATATGGGAAGCGTACCCGTAATAATTACTTCACCCATAGTGAGAATGTATTTTAAAAAAATTATAAATGACTACTTTAAAGATTTAACGGTTGTATCGTATAATGAAGTGGAATCCAATGTGGAATTACAATCGGTTGGGATGGTGACAGCATAATATGATAGTGAAAAAATATAAAGCTCCTACTGAGAAGGAAGCCGTAATGGCAGCAAAAGAAGATTTGGGAAGCAATGCGGTTGTACTTAACGTCAAGACAATGAAGCAGAGAGGCATTTCCAGAATTTTTAAGAAGGATTATGTGGAAATTACCGCTGCACTTGAGGAAAAAGAGTTTGAACAGAAGGTGGTAAGCAGAAATCACACTTTTGAGGCAGCTGCGGATGAGAAGATTAAAATTCCTGACAGGGCCGTTGCAAATGCCATAGAAGAAAAGCTGGATAATCTTCACAATATGCTTCAGAACCGGATAGTTAAAGATGATATAAAAGAGCAGACTGACGGTGAAAAAAATACCGAGGAAGAAAAGAAAAATACCAATGCCAATTTTAAATCGCTGAAGCTTATATACGGCAAGCTGCTTGAAAATGAAGTTGATGAGAAGTATGTAAACGGCATAATCAACGATATTGAGACATCCATTAAGAAGGAAGCTAATCTTGACAGTATTCTTGCATCAGTATATCAGAAAATCATATTGAAGCTCGGTGAACCGGAGACGATAAAGGTCGGAAACAGAAAAAAAATTGTGTTTTTTGTGGGACCTACCGGGGTCGGCAAGACGACTACCATTGCCAAGCTTGCGTCAGAATATAAGCTTAAGCATAACAGAAAGATTGCATTTATTACGGCTGATGTATACAGAATAGCTGCTGTTGAACAGCTGAACACATATGCGTCAATACTTGATGTTCCTGTTAATGTCATATATTCTCCTTCAGAAATTGTTGATAATATAAAGGAGCTTGAGGAATATGACATGATTATGGTGGATACGGCAGGCCGTTCCCATAAAAATCAGGAACAGAGAGACGAACTTCTTGAGCTTATCAATAATGTCAGACAGTCAGGCATGGATCTTGATACGGATGTTTTTCTGGTTTTGAGCGTTACGACAAAATACAGGGATCTTATCAATATCACCAATGCATATAAGGAACTGGATGATTACAGGCTGCTGTTTACCAAGCTTGATGAAACCGGAGCGATTGGAAATATTATGAACATGAGATGTTATACCGGGGCACCGCTTTCTTATGTTACGAGCGGTCAGAATGTACCGGATGACATAGAACTGGCAGATGTCCAAAAGTTAGCCAAGATGCTGCTTGGCGGAGAATAAAAAGGATTTTGCACTTTGGAGGGCATTTATATGGATCAGGCAGAAAAACTGCGTGAAATGATAAGACAGCAGAAGCAGACAAACAATACAAATACCCGGATTATTACCGTTACCAGCGGAAAAGGCGGAGTGGGCAAATCCAGTGTTGCGATAAATCTTGCACTTAAATTCAGAAAAGAAGGTAAGAAGGTTATTATTTTTGATGCGGATTTCGGACTTGCCAATATAGAAGTCATGTTCGGTGTGATACCGAAGTATACTCTTGCTGACCTGATGTTTAAGGGTAAGGAGCTTAAGGATATTATAACCGAAGGACCGGAAGGCGTAAGATTTGTATCGGGAGGTTCGGGAATAGCACGGCTTGTTAACCTTGATCATGAACAGATTAAGAGACTTGTATATAAAATGGCTGAACTGGAAGAACTTGCGGATGTGATAATTGTTGATACCGGGGCGGGAATATCGCCGAGTGTGCTTGAATTTGTGGCATCAAGCCCGGAGGTGCTTCTTGTTACAACACCGGAACCGACGTCAATAACGGATTCTTATGCACTTCTTAAGGCACTTGCAATGCTCAGGGAATATGACAGGGAAGCTTCACGTATAAGAATAATAACCAATAAGGTTTCATCAGAGTCTGAAAGCAGACTTATATATGAAAAGCTTTCCGCAGTAGTAGACAGATTTCTTGATCTTAAAATAGAATATTTAGGTGCAGTTCCGCAGGATAATGCCATTAATAAGGCAATAATGAAGCAGAAGCCCGTATCAATCGCATATCCGTCATCTTCATCATCGCTTTCATTTGAAAGGATTCACAGAAGGCTCAATAATATTGAAGACGGTAATATCCCTAAAGGTGCAGTTGCCGGTTTTTTTTGCAGGGTATTCGGATTAAGATTAAAAAAATAATGGAGGCTGTATGGTTAAAGGATTAACGGCAGGTGACAGAATAGAACTGAAGGAACTTAAAAGAAAAGATGATGCTTCCATATATGCAAGCATGATTCTTGATATGGGAGAGGATGATACCATAAGGATATCAATGCCGACAGTTAAGGGAAAGCTTATTCCGCTTCCGAAAGGCGGGAGGTTTGATGCATTTTTTTATACCGTAAAAGGCATATATCAGGCTGAGGCTGTCATTACCGAACGTTACAAATCGGGCAATATATATTCCATGGACATAATTTTGGAAACAGGTCTGCGTAAATATCAGAGAAGACAGTTTTATCGTCTTGAAAAAATGATACCCGTAAAATATACGCCGATTACGGAAGAAGAAAACATCCGAATAACGGGTACCGGAGAAATACCGGATGAGCTTCTTGCACCGGATATATATGCAGACGGAATGATACTGGATATTAGCGGCGGTGGACTGCGATTCACGGGAGACATCGCAATAAGTGAAAAACAAAAGCTTCTTGTCAGGTTCAGAATGCCGTCAGACCGGTCCGACAGGGAATTTAAAATTCCGGTTACTACGGTTAAAGCCTTCAAAATTGCCAATGAATCAGGAAAGTATGAAAACAGGGTAATGTTTGAAAATATTTCAAAAGAGAGCCGTGAGGCAATAATTAAATCAATATTTGAAGAGGAAAGACGCAAGATAAAATCTAAGAATTAATATTCTGACAGGAGCAGAAAGAATTGGGAAAAAAATTTTTGATAATTGATGACTCTGCACTTATGAGAAGAGTTATATCTGATATAATAAAACAAATCAGTGATTGTGAGGTGTTAGATCTTGCCTTTGACGGACTTGAGGGTCTGGACAGGCTTATTGCATCTCCCGGTTATTATGACCTTGTAATCCTTGACATTAACATGCCGAGGATGAATGGACTTGAAGTACTTGAGAATCTCAGAAAAAATCACATGAATGAAACCGTGGTTGTTGTAAGCACTGTTGTCAGGGAAGGTGCGGCGGAGACAATAAGGGCACTTGAACTTGGTGCCGTTGATTTCCTTACCAAGCCTGAGAATTTTTATGAGGTTAAGAGTGAGTCTTTCAGTTCCAGGCTGTTGTCACTAATTGAGGTGGTTACCGGAAGTGACATCAAGAAGGATAATCTGCCGGGCATTAAGGAATATCACAGACCGGTTACGGAGAACAGAACGGCAGCGGCGAATGAAACAGATTTTACCGTTCAGAAGAGAGAACGGTCACGCGGAGAATGTATAGTTGCACTTGCATGCTCCACCGGAGGACCGAAATCACTTCAGTATGTCATTAACAGACTCCCCGCAGGACTTGCGGCACCGGTTGTGCTTGTGCAGCATATGCCCAAGGGCTTTACCGCATCTCTTGCCAAGAGACTTGATGCCATAAGCAGTGTAAGCGTGACTGAGGCCGCTGACGGTGAAGAGCTTCGTAACGGTCATGTGTATATTGCTCCGGGAGGAATGCATATCACGGTTGCATACGAAAAAGGCAGACACGTCATACGGTATGATGACAGACCGGGCGTCGGAGGATTGAAGCCTTATGCCAATATTATGTATGAGTCACTGATAAATACCAATTATAATGAATATGTCTGTGTAGTGCTTACGGGTATGGGCTCAGACGGAACCAAGGGAATAACAGCCCTTAGAAATTCAGGCAAAAGAACACATGTAATAAGTCAGGATGAAGCAACCTGTGTTGTCTACGGAATGCCAAGAAGCATATATGAAGCAGGCCAGACGGATGAGGTTCAGCCGCTTGAAAAAATAGCAGAAAGAATATCAAAGAACGTGGGGGTAATGTGATGGACGTTAGCCAGTATTTAGAGATTTTTGTTGAAGAAACAAAAGAACATTTGCAGAGTCTTAATGACAATATTCTTATTCTTGAGAATGAACCTGAGAATAAGGACACGATTAATGAAATTTTCAGATCGGCACACTCATTAAAGGGTATGGCGGGCACGATGGGATATAAGAGAATGCAGACTCTTACCCATGACATGGAGAATGTATTTTCCGAAGTCAGAAATGACAAAATGAAAGTAACATCCGAGCTTGTGGACGTGCTGTTCCAGTGTCTTGATGCTTTGGAAACATATCTTGACAATATAGTCAATACACAGGATGAAGGAACGGATGACAATGCAGCAATCATTAAAATGCTGAATGATTTCCTTAACGGAGGCAAAGCACCGGCAGAGACGTCTGTTCCGGCTGCAGCGGTACAGGAAACCCCTGCGGGTAATGGTATTTCCAAGACTGTTTTTGCAGATTTTGAACAGCATGCCATAAGAGAAGCAGCAGCCAAGAACCTTAATGTATACGGAATACATGTTGTGGTTGACCCGGGCTGTATTCTTAAAGCGGCAAGAGCTTTTCTTGTATTTAAGTCCGTAGAAGAGGTTGGCGAGATAATTAAGTCCAATCCTTCGGCACAGGATATAGAAGATGAAAAATTTGAATTTGAATTTGACATTTTTGTAATATCCGCAGAATCGATGGATAAAGTAACGGGTGTAATTAAGAATGTGTCAGAAATTAAGGATGCAACCGGTGAAATCATAGTTCTTCCGGAGGAAGCACCGGTGCATGAAGAAAATAAGCCGGCAGAAGTCGTTTCAGAATCAAAGCCTGCAGCGGTTCAGCCGGGTAAGCCTGCACCGCAGGGACAGTCACAGCAGAAGAGCAAGCCGGTCGTAAACCGCTCTGTTCGTGTTGACATTGATAAACTGGATTCACTCATGAATCTTGTAAGTGAGCTGATAATTGCGAAAAACGGTCTTGTGTCAGCGGCAGGAGCCGGTGACGGTAAGGATAACAGCAGGAGTCTGAGAGAACAGATAGAATATCTTGAAAGGGTTACCACTAACCTTCATGAATCGGTAATGAATGTCCGAATGGTGCCTATTGAAACCGTTGTAAACAGATTCCCGAGAATGATTCGCGATTTGAGTAAGAAGCTTAACAAAAAGATGGAGCTTTATATGACGGGTGAAGAGACTGAATTAGACAGAACGGTTATTGATGAAATAGGTGACCCTCTTATGCATCTTCTCCGTAATTCAGCTGATCATGGTCTTGAATCATCAGAAGAGAGAATTGCGAGAGGCAAGGATGAAGTAGGTACGATTTTTCTCAATGCTTATCAGGACGGCAATAATGTTGTCATTGAGGTCGGTGATGACGGTAACGGCATTAACATAGAGAAAGTCAGAAATAAAGCAATAGAAAAGGGAACCATTACACCTGAGCAGGCTGCAGTCATGACTGATAAGGAAATAGTGGATCTCCTGTTTATGCCAAGCTTCTCTACTGCAGAAAAAATTTCTGATGTATCGGGAAGAGGTGTAGGACTTGATGTTGTAAAATCTAAGATAGAAGCTCTTGGCGGTGATGTTGAATGTAAGACGGTACTCGGTGAAGGAAGTACATTTACAATAAGACTTCCGCTTACGCTTGCAATCATACAGGCACTTATGGTACGCCTTGGAGGAGAACAGTACGCCATTGCTTTGGGTTCAATACAGACAATAGAAGATATTGCACTTGATGAAATCAGATATGTTCAGGGCAGAGAGGTCATTAATCTCAGAGGTACGGTAATTCCGATAATAAGGCTCGGAGAACTCCTTGACGTGCCGGAATCCGGAAGTACGGAGGACAGTCTTACGGTTGTTGTCATTAAGAAGGGTGACAGACAGGCAGGACTTGTTGTGGATGAGCTTATCGGCCAGATGGAAATTGTTATTAAGTCTCTTGGAAAATATATACAGATTAACAAAATGATAAGCGGAGCAACCATCCTCGGTGATGGTGAGGTTGCATTGATAATAGATGCGAATGCCATTGTTTAAGGAAGGGAGACGGCAATATGGAAGAATTAGCAATACAGAAAAAACAGACGGCAGAAGCCGCAAAGCAGTACATAGTAATTAAACTGGATAATGAATTATTCGGAATTGACATAATGTATATTGACAATATTGTCAGAATGCAGAAAATAACACGTGTACCGAAATGCCAGCACTTTTACAAGGGTGTAATTAATCTTCGCGGAGAAATCGTACCGGTTATGAGCTTAAGGACAAGATTCGGACTTGAAGAAACTGAAGAGACCGGACAGACAAGAATTATTATCATAAAGCCGGAGCTTCAGGCAATGGTCGGAATACAGGTTGATATGGTTAAAGAGGTGGTTACCCTGGATGAGGATTCAATAGAGAAGAATAACGTAGGTCTTAGTGATAACGGTCAGCTTTTTATAAGCGCCGTGGGCAAATACAACGGAGAACTGTTATCAATCCTTAATCTTCAGGCCATTGTAGCCGATAAGGAACAGTTGTAGGAGGAGACGGATGTCAAAGATAAGGTTGGATTCCCTTGATGACACTCAATATGACGTTTTAAAGGAACTGGGTAATATAGGTGCAGGCAATGCAACGACGGCACTTGCCTGTATGCTTAATGAAAAAATAGACATGAATGTTCCGATTGTAACACTTGTGCCTTTTGATAAAATGGCAGAGGTATTCGGTTCGGAGGAAACCATACTTGCTGGAATTCTGATAGGGCTTGAAGGTGATGTGCAGGGAATGATGATGTTTCTTCTTCATGAAGAGTCGGCACACAGGCTTGTAAATATACTTGTAGGGAAACCGTTAGATAATAATGAACCTTTTTCTGAAATTGAAATGTCGGCACTTAATGAAATAGGTAACATCATAGCCGGTTCGTATCTGTCGGCAATGGCATCCATAACGGGACTGACGATATCTGCATCAATACCATATTGTGCGATAGATATGGCGGGAGCTCTTCTAAGCACGCCGGCAACGGAGTATGGCAAGATAGGAGATAAGGTGTTGCTTATTCAGACCCAGTTTGGAGAAAATGATCTCGTGAACGGATATTTTCTCATGATGCCTGAATTGGATTCTTATGACAAAATTTTATCTTCGTTAGGACTATAAAAATATGATTAAAGTGGGTATGGCTGACCTTAATGTATGCAGGGCTCCTGAAGCCCTTACGACACTGGGACTCGGGTCCTGTATAGGAGCATGCATATATGATTCCGTTAACAAAATAGCCGGAATGGTGCATTTTATGCTTCCTGACAGTACCAGGATAATTAACAATCAGAATATAGCAAAATTCGGTGACACCGGGATAGCTGAAACGGTTCGAAGAATGGAAGAAATGGGTGCCAAAAGACAGTATATGACTGCAAAGATAGCCGGTGGAGCCAAAATGTTTGCAATCAGGGCAGGAACAAGTCTTTCAAATCTCAATGTGGGTGATAACAATATTGAGGCTGCAAGAAAGCATCTTGCAGAGCTTGGGATTAAGATAATTGCGGAGGATACCGGATTAAATTACGGAAGAACAATAGAATTTTATTCGGAAGACGGGAGTCTGAAGGTTAAGTCGGTTGGCAAAGAGCCTAAGTTTATATAACGGAGGGGCATCGGATGAAGGAAAAAGAAGGATTGAGGACACTTCCGGCAGTAATATCATTATCGGCAGCTTTGGTGGTCAGTATAGTAATGCTGGTAAACAAAAAAAGCTCGCTCAGCTCGCTTTTGGCTGTGCTTGGTTTTCTCATAGGGTTTTATATCGTAGGGATGATATTCAGAAAAATATTACTCATACTTGCGACCCGGGAGGAGCCTGAGGCTGAGAATGAGAATGAGCCGGAAGATACAGAAAAGACGAATCTTGAAAGTGATACTGAATAAATAACAGGGTGGTCGGATGGACGATAATGAAAAGAGCAGACTGTGGGATTCCTATCACAGGAAGAAAACACCTGAGCTTAAGGAACAGATTATAATAGAATATGCACCACTGGTTAAACTTGTGGCGGGGCGGCTGAGTATGTATCTCGGAAGCAATATAGAATATGAAGACCTTGTGAGTTATGGGATTTTTGGGCTTATTGATGCCATAGACAAGTTTAATTTTGATAAAAATGTAAAATTTGAAACATATGCAAGTCTCAGAATACGTGGCGCAATACTTGATCAAATCAGAAAAATGGACTGGATACCGCGTTCCATAAGGCAGAAGCAGAAAAAGATAGATGCCGCGTGCTCTAAAATAGAATCAGAGCTTGGCAGAAGTGCAACGGATGAAGAAATAGCAGAGGAACTTGAAGTATCCGTTGATGAATTATATAACTGGCAGGGGCAGGCAAAAGTTACAAATCTTATTTCACTTGAAGAATTTGTTGAGCTTGGCAGTGAAGTGAAAATGGAGGCTGTGGGAAATTCACATTTTGAACAGCCTGAAAAAGCAGTCGAGAAGGAAGAACTTACCCGGATGATTTCGGAAGCATTGAGCCGGCTTACGGAGAAGGAAAATAGGGTAGTTATGCTTTATTATTATGAAGAAATGACACTAAAAGAAATAAGCGAGGTACTTGAGGTGTCAGAATCAAGGGTATCACAGCTTCATACCAAGGCACTTGCCAAATTAAAAAAACAATTAGGCGGATATATGGACGTTTTTATGGAATAGGGGCATGATATTATGGACAAAAACGGATATTACAGAGTGTCTCAGAAAGACGACGGTATATATATTGAGAAAATACCGCCTGAGGGCAGAGGCATAATGGTTCCAATGGATATTTATACATCGTATCTTGGAAGCAGAAAGATAACATTTGAAAATACTGTTGAACTGAAAAAAGGAATGGAAATGTGTGAAAAGGGCGGAAAGGTAAAAGTTTCCGCTCTTAAAGTAATGCCTTTTTCAGGCTGGTGTAAATATATTAATCAAAATAATATAGCACTTCAGGCAGTGATGTATCCTCCAATGGAAGGGATGGATAAAATTACGCCGGAAGAAGTACTTGCCGACCTGAAAGGAATGAATGTGACATATGGAATAAAAGAAGATGTAATAATAAATGCAATACGTGAAGAAATGTATTTTCAGGTCATTACAATAGCTGAAGGAACTCCCCCGGTGGAGGGCAGCGATGCCGTGCTGACTTACAATTTTAATCCTGAAATAGTGGCAAGACCAACCGTTAATGAAGACGGAACCGTTGACTTTCACAAGCTTGACATAATCAATCATGTGAAGGCAGGAGATGTTGTTGCGGTGATAACACCTGAAATACCCGGAATACCGGGAACCAACATACTTGGTGGAGCCATTAATCCGCGTAAGGTTGGCAGAAAGATTTTCAAGTATGGAAGGAACCTGTCGGTATCACGGGATGGCAGGGAGCTGATTTCGGATGTGTCAGGACAGGTAATGCTTGAAGGGGATAAGGTGACCGTTTCAGATGAATATATTGTCAGAACAAACGTTGACACGACAACCGGAGACATTGATTTTAACGGTAATGTGACCGTTATAGGAAACGTGATGGCGGGGTTCAAAATAACGGCAACCGGCAGCGTGCGTGTGGACGGTGTTGTGGAAGGAGCACAGATAACGGCAGGAGGGGATATTATTCTGCAGAGGGGAATACACGGAATGAACCGGGGAATACTTAAATCGGGCGGAAACATAGTTACGGCATTTATAGAAAATGCTGAGGTGTCTGCGGCAGGAGACATAGAAAGCAATGTAATACTGCACAGCAGGGTATCTGCCGGAAGGAGCATTGAAGTACACGGACGTAAAGGTTTTATAGTCGGAGGAAATATCAGGGCAGGACTGAAAATAGAAGCTAAGACGATAGGTTCGGACATGGAAACGGTTACGGTACTGGCAGTAGGGAACAATCCGGAACAGGTTGCCGAACTGAATGCATTAAAAAAACAGATAGCAGATGCATTAAAGCTTAAGGAACTTCTTAATCAGAGAATCGAATATCTCAGAAAAAAACAGGAGTCCGGAGTTGTACTTATGGAATCACAGCTTGAAACACTGCATGAGTCAATGAAAAATCTTGTAATTATGTCGGGGCAGATAAATGAACTTAATAACCGGTATGCTGAGTTAAGCGGAAAAGTATATGAAACTTCCGATGCGAGAATAAAGGTAACGGATACGATATATCCCGGTGTTAAAATGGAATTTGGTGACCAGAGCATGTTTATAAGGGAAAAAGCACAGTATTGTCAGTATGCAAAAGTAGGTGCCGACATAACGATGCTGAGTTTATAGCCGTATGAAAGGAGTCTGCATATGAGACCGGTGGAATTTAACGGAGTAATAGGAAGAACGGAAATACAGAAAACAGAAGACAGCAGACCGTATGTGGAACAGCATAATGCCAATGTGATTCAGGATAAAAATATTGAAAATAAATTTAACCAGGTTAATAAAAAAGAAGAAACCTTTATGAATTCCAAATTTGATGCAAAAGAGGAAGGAAAAGGCACATATCAGGAAGGCAATAATTCCGATAAGAAAAAACAAAAGGACGGAACCGTTGAAATAAAGAAAAAAACGGGATTTGACGTCAGAATATAGGAGAATACGATGACAGGCTTGGAAATTACACTGCTTGTTGCAGGCAGTATGATAATGGCAGCGGGATTTATTTTTCCGTCAGTGAGAGATGAAAAAAAAGATACGGACAGCGGACGGACGGAATTAACCGAAAAACAGAAAGAAGCAATTGAAGCACAGATAAGGGAAATGCTTGATGAAAAAATTGATGAGGCACGTGAAAAAACCGAAATTATTTTTGACAGGCTCTCTAATCAGAAAATGCTTGAAATGAATGAATATTCAGATACGATTCTTGCGGAAATAAACCGAAATCATAATGAAGTGATGTTTCTTTATGACATGCTTAATGAGAAAAAGAAGGAAATTAACATAGCTGTCAGAGATATTAATATTGCAAAAAAAGAAATAGAAAAATTACCAAAGACTCCGGAGTCTGATAATATGGAAGAACCGGAAGGCTTTATGCAGAGTGAACAGCTGCTGAAGGATGAACAGAAAAAAAATGTTCTGAATCAGCTTGATGCAGTTGTGGAAGCAGTTTCTGATGATATACAGGCAGATGAAGAAACGGTTATAACGAAAAAAACGAGAAAACGTACGGCAACAGCAAAGACGGCTGTAAAAAGAACCAGAGAGACCGTAAAAAAAGAATCTGTCAGGGAAGAACAGAAAGCGGCTGCCGGCGCCGGCGGAAATAATAACGAAAGAATACTTGCACTGAGTTCGCAGGGGAAATCCGCAGTGGACATTGCTAAGGAGCTTGGAATAGGTCTTGGTGAAGTAAAGCTTGTATTGGATTTGTTCCGGGGTGGCAGACAATGAAAATGTATTTACGCGGACTTGGAATAGGTATAACTGTCACGGCACTTATTCTGATAATAGCAGGAAGAAATAAAGGGAAGCTTTCAGATGATGAGATAATAAAGAGAGCGGGAGAATTGGGAATGATTATGCAGGAGAGTACTTCTGACACGCTTTTTCCTGACAGGGATACAACGGAGGCACCCACAACAGAGACACCCACAACAGAGGCACCTACAACAGAGGCACCCACAACAGAGGCACCCACAACAGAGGCACCCACAGAAGTGACGACAACATGGACTGTCTCGGAGGAAGTGACGGCAGATATTACCATAACGAAGGGAATGTTTTCAGAGGCTGTTTCACAGGCGATGGAGCATGCGGGTATTATTTCCGACTGGAAGGATTTTAATGAATATCTTGAAGTTAACGGTTATGCGATGCATCTGCAGACAGGAACGTTTACCATGAAATCTTCAATGACATACCGGGAAATGGCAGAGCGTCTTGTATCATAAGAAAAAAAGCAGAAAAAAGGCAAGAAAATACTTGCCTTTTTTCTTGTATTATGATATTTTATCAGAGTGTGTAAAACACAAAAATACACGCAGACTGATTTCCGTGTGGTGCCTGTTGACGCTTTAAGGTAGAACGGAAGAAGAAATCTGCGGAAGAATATAACCATGGAGGTATTAAAATGAGCGTTATTTCAATGAAACAGTTACTTGAGGCAGGTGTTCATTTCGGACATCAGACAAGAAGATGGAACCCTAAGATGGCTGAGTACATCTATACGGAGAGAAACGGCATTTATATCATCGATTTACAGAAATCTGTAGGCAAGGTTGATGAAGCTTATAATGCAGTATATGACGTTGCCGCACAGGGGGGAACAATCCTTTTTGTAGGAACCAAGAAACAGGCACAGGATGCCGTTAAATCTGAAGCAGAACGCTGCGGAATGTTCTATGTTAATGAAAGATGGTTAGGCGGAATGCTTACCAACTTCAAGACAATTCAGAGCAGAATTAACAGATTAAAAGAAATCGAAGCAATGGAAGCTGACGGAACATTTGAAGTTCTTCCTAAGAAGGAAGTTATACAGCTTAAGAAAGAACAGGAAAAACTTGAGAAGAATCTTGGCGGTATCAAGAATATGAAGAGAATACCTGATGCGATTTTCGTTGTAGACCCTAAGAAGGAAGCTATCTGTGTTAAGGAAGCTCATGTTCTGGGAATTCCTCTCATCGGAATAGCTGATACCAACTGTGATCCGGAAGAACTTGATTATGTAATTCCTGGTAATGATGATGCTATCAGAGCCGTTAAATTAATCGTTTCCAAGATGGCAGATGCCGTAATAGCAGCTAATCAGGGTGAAACAGCAGAAGAATATGCTGACATTGTTGAATCTGAAGAGACTGAGGAAGAAGCAGAGACAGCAGAAGAAGCTTAATATCTATATCAGGAGGAATACGAATATGGCTATAACAGCAGCAATGGTAAAAGAATTAAGAGAACTTACCGGTGCAGGCATGATGGATTGCAAGAAGGCACTCGGTGAAACTGATGGCAATATGGATAAGGCTGTAGAATATTTAAGAGAGAACGGTCTTGCAAAGGCAGCCAAGAAAGCCGGAAGAATAGCTGCAGAAGGTCTTGTTAAGTGTGTGGTTTCCAATGACAATACGGCAGCGATTGTTGAGGTAAACAGTGAAACGGATTTTGTTGCCAAGAATGCAGATTTTGCAGCATATGTTGAAGAGGTTGCCAATCAGGCACTGACTTCAGATGCTTCTGACATGGATGCGTTTATGGCAGAAGCATGGAAGCTTGAACCTGAGAAGACTGTTGCAGATGCACTTGCAAGTAAGATTGCGGTTATCGGTGAAAATCTTAAAATCAGAAGATTTGAAAAAATGAACGTAACGGATGGATGCGTTGTATCATATACGCACGGAGGAGGAAAAATCGGTGTGCTTGTATCAGCAACGGCATCTGTAGTTAATGATGATGTTAAGGAAGCACTTAAGAATGTTGCAATGCAGATAGCAGCACTTAATCCTAAGTATACGTCACGTGACGAGGTTGACCAGAATTATATTAATTCTGAAAAGGAAGTTCTTACTGCACAGGCTAAGCTTGAGAAGCCTGATGCCAACGATAAGATTATTGAAGGTATGGTAATGGGACGTATCAACAAGGAGCTTAAAGAAATATGTCTCCTTGATCAGGTATATGTAAAGGCAGAAGACGGTAAGCAGTCAGTTTCAGCTTATATCAAGGAAGTATCGAAGAAGGTCGGTGCAGACATTACGGTTAACAGTTTTGTCCGTTTTGAGACCGGAGAAGGACTTGAGAAGAAGAGCGAGGATTTTGCAGCTGAGGTTGCAGCACAGATGCAGGGCTAATTTCCTTTTGTCAGTCTGTATTTATATTGTATTATTATCTGAGAGCGGTCGTGTTAGGTACGGCTGCTCTCTTTTTTGTATAATACGGATTGCACCGTTTTTTATAAATAATATTTATTTTTTTCAATGCCGATGCTATAATAAATATGGTC
>CAYONC010000001.1:0-201870 GCA_964405265.1 uncultured Butyrivibrio sp. | reverse complement strand
GGAGAGCATCTGCCTTACAAGCAGAGGGTCACAGGTTCGAGCCCTGTAGGTCCCACTTCTAATGTTTAATTTGCCGACATGGCTCAATTGGCAGAGCAGCTGATTTGTAATCAGCAGGTTATCGGTTCGATTCCGATTGTCGGCTTATGGATGGATTCCCGAGTGGCTAAAGGGGGCAGACTGTAAATCTGTTGTGTAATGCTACGGTGGTTCGAATCCACCTCCATCCACTTTCACATTGTGAATATATATTATCGCGGGGTAGAGCAGCTCGGAAGCTCGTCGGGCTCATAACCCGGAGGTCGCAGGTTCAAATCCTGTCCCCGCTACTGACAATTTATATTGTTAAATGCCCAGATAGCTCAGTCGGTAGAGCAGAGGACTGAAAATCCTCGTGTCACTGGTTCGATTCCGGTTCTGGGCACTTTTACTTTCATGATACTCTGTAAACGGTTGTTTATAGAGTTTTTTCTTTTAACGGAAATAGCTCCACAATGAAAACAATATTGCATATAATAAGAATAAAATGGTAACATATAGGCAGAGGTGATTGAATGTCAGATATGTCAGAGCATGAATGGGGACTTGTACTTGCCGGAGGCGGCGGGAAGGGTGCATATCAGATTGGTGTGTTTAAAGCACTTGAGGAGTATGGAGCGGATGATTATATAACAATGGTATCAGGAAGCAGTGTGGGGGCATTGAATGCGATATTGTTTGCATATGGCGATATTAAGATGGCTGAGGATTTATGGAGCGGAATATCGCATAAGACTTTTTTGTCCGTATCACAGGACATATGGGAAAAAAATCAGGGACTTGCCTCAAGAGACGGACTTGTCGAGATATTTGATAATTATATAGATTTTGAAAAAATAAGAAATAGTGAAAAATCAATTTATGCATCCGTAACGGATTACGGAGAAAACGGCAGGGAAGAAGGCACAATTAAATATTATCGTCTGAATTACAAAAAGGAAAGTGAAATCAGAGACATTCTGCTTGCATCATCAGCTTTACCGATTTTGTATTCACCGGTAAGAATTAACGGAAATATATGCAGGGATGGGGGACTTACGGATAACCTTCCGATAGCACCACTGTATATAGAGGGAATAAGAAAATTCATCGTGGTCGGGCTGTCGGAAAATACAGTAATTGATTATGACAGGTTTCCAGGTGCTGAGTTTATACTGATACGACCTGAGAGAAGCATCGGCGATTTTATAGACGGAACCATTGATTTCAATGGTAAAAAAGCTGTTGAAAGAATGAATATGGGGTATGCTGATGCGGTAAGGTGTCTGGAATTTTACGGAGAAGATATGTCGTCCGAGTCTGTAAGAATAAGGTACGCCGAATCCGTAAAAAGGGATTACGAAAAAATAGATTTTGAAAGCAGAAAAACAGGCTTAAAAGAAATGGTTAACCGTGACATGGATAAAATCAGCAGCCTGATAGATAAATACATAGGAGAATGAGATGGGTGAGCTTACAGACAGCTTAATCAGATATGCTGATTCAGATTTTTATCCCTTCCATATGCCGGGGCATAAAAGAAATTTTGAATTTCCGGGCAATCCGTATAAGTACGATATTACGGAAATAGAAGGATTTGATGACCTGCATAATGCAGAAGGAATCCTGCAAAGGCTTCAGCAGCGTGCCGCACAACTGTATGGGGCAGATGCAGCCTATATATCGGTTAACGGAAGTACGGCAGGCATACTGACTGCTGTTTCTGCCGCTGCAGACAGAGGCAGTAAAATACTGATGGGACGGAATATGCACAAGTCTGTATATAACGGCGTTTTCCTCAAAGAAATGGAATGCGGGTATATTTATCCACAAAATGATAAAAAAACGGGGATAAGTTATGGCATATCCGTGACTGATGTGGAAAAATGTCTTAACCGGCACCCGGATGCAAAGGCGGTTCTTATAACATCACCGACATATGAAGGTATCGTATCTGACATAAAAGCGATTTCTGAAAAGGTACATGATTATGGAATTCCGCTGATTGTTGATGCAGCACACGGTGCACATTTTGGGTTCGATAAAAATTTCCCGGAAAATCCCGTAAAACTTGGAGCGGACATTGTTGTAATGAGTCTGCACAAAACCCTGCCGGCACTTACCCAGACCGCACTGATATGCCTAAAAGGTGACAGGATTAACCGTGAAAAAATAAAAAAATATTTTGATATATACACCACAAGCAGTCCGTCATATCTGCTCATGTCATCCGCAGAATATTGTTTTGATTATCTTGAAAAAGATAATGACGCATTGAAAAAGTATTCTGAGAGGCTGGATTCTTTTTATAATGAATGTAAACCTGAAAAAATACACATTCTTCGTGTAGATGATAAAGGAAAAATAATAATTTCAGTTGCAGATGCTGATATTAACGGAAGCAGACTGGCTGAAACATTCAGAAAAAAATACCATATTGAACCGGAAATGGTATCGGCGGAATATGTTGTTTTCATGACATCGCCGTGCGATACGGAGGAAGGATTAAAAAGGCTTTCCGATGCGGTAATGGAAACGGACGGCTCGCTTGAATTTATAGAAAAAAACAGGCTGTATGATATTGCGGAGGCAGAAGTATACTGCACTATAAGTGATGCGGAAAAATATCCTTCAGAAACCGTCCGATGTGAGCTTGCCGGCGGACGGGTCAGCCATGAGTTTGTATATGTATACCCGCCGGGAATACCGATTCTGACACCCGGAGAGGTAATCAGCAGGGAAATTCTGGAGTTAATACGGGAATATGACAGAAATGGCATTAAAATCAGGGGAACGGAGTCTGGATTAGGAATGAAAGTGTGTATAACGGAAGGATAAAACCATGGCAAAAATATATGTAATTTTAGGAAAGAGCTCTACCGGTAAGGATACCGTATACAGGAAAATTGTAGAAAAAACAAATGTCAGAACCATTAGGCTGTATACGACGAGACCAATGAGAGAGGGCGAAGAAAACGGGCGGGAATATTTTTTCATTAACGAAAGTGAACTTTCTGAATATGAGAGGCAGAATCTCATAATAGAAATGCGTTCATATAATACAGTCCACGGAATATGGAAATATATTACCGTGGATGACGGACAGATTGACAGGGAATCCAATGAAAAATATCTGGTTATAGGTACACTGGATGCATACAAAAAATACATTTCATATTACGGAAGAAGTCAGGTTGTACCGATATATATAGAAGTAGATGAGAAGACGAGGATACACCGTGCATTACAGAGAGAGGACAGTCAGAAAAACCCCGGATATAAGGAAATGTGCAGACGGTTCCTTGCAGACGAGTACGATTTTTCCGACGAAAAGCTTGCAGAAGCAGGTATTACCGAAAGATATGAAAATTATGACATAGATATCTGTGTTGATACAATTATTAAAAATATGTTATAATGTATAAAATTTCAGGGAGGCATACGTATGGACATTAAAGTTAACGAAATAAAAAATACATTACCTGTTGACAGCCAGACCACGCGGAAGGCCTCTGACGGACAGTTCAAGTTTATGCTTGTAAGCAACATTGAAGAAAAAGAGCTGCAGGGCAGACTGACGGGGCTTATGAAGCAGATTGATGAACAGGGGCAGAAGATTGCCAGACATATGGACGTATCCGATATGAAAAAATACCGGTCGTTAGTCAAAGAATTTATGAATGAGGTAGTGAATCGTTCTCATGAATTTTCAAGAGAAAATTTCCTGGACAGAAGAGGAAGGCACCGTGTATACGGAATTGTCAAGTTAGTGGATAAGAATCTTGACGAGCTTGCACAGGAGCTTGTTAAGGATGAGAAGGATAACATGGAAATCCTCAATAAGGTTGGGGAGATTAAGGGACTGCTTCTTGATATTGCGATATAAGGAGGGCTGCATATGTCACTGTATGACAGAATAATAGGACATGAAAATATCATAAGCCGGCTTACCATGTCAGCAGGTATGAATAAGGTTAATCATGCTTATATATTTAACGGTGCTGACGGCTCAGGAAAGAATATGCTGGCGAAGGCATTTGCAGAGGCATTGCTGTGTGAGAAGCAGGAAGAAAAAGGGTGCGGTAAATGTCATTTCTGCAGACAGACAGCATCCGGCAATAATCCGGATCTGATATATGTTAAGCACGAAAAAAACGGAACAATAGGAATAGATGATGTCAGAGAACAGCTTATTGAAGATATACAGATTAAACCCTATAATGGGAAATACAAGGTATATATTATAGATGAAGCTGAGAAGCTGACCGTTCAGGCGCAGAATGCCATGCTCAAGACAATAGAAGAACCTCCGGAATACAGTGTCATAATGCTCCTGACCAACAACGGGGAAATATTTCTTCCGACGATATTGTCAAGATGTATTATGCTCAATCTGAGACCGCTAAGGGAAAGTACAATAATGGAATATCTTATTAAAGAATATAAGATACCTGATTATGAAGCAAAAGTGTGTGCAGCATTTTCACAGGGGCATCTGGGAAAAGCGGTACGTCTTATTACTTTTGATGAGTTTAATGATATTAAGGAAGAAGCACTCAGATTTTTATCGAATGTATACTCATATGAGATATATGATCTTGTGGATGAAATAAAGAAAATAACTGAATATAAGGTTAATATATGTGATTTTATAGACATAATACAGATGTGGTACCGGGATGTTCTTTTGTTTAAGGTTACAAAAGACCCGAACAGGCTTATATTCAGCGATGAAATAAATACAATAAGAAAGAGTGCAAGCCGCAGTTCATACGAAGGAATAGAAACCGTGCTTGACAGCTGTGAAGCTGCCAAAGCAAGGCTGAAGGCAAATGTTAATTTTGAACTTGCCATGGAACTGCTGCTGCTGAACATT
This sequence comes from uncultured Butyrivibrio sp., assembly GCA_964405265.1. GTDB lineage: Bacteria > Bacillota > Clostridia > Lachnospirales > Lachnospiraceae > Eshraghiella. The sequence goes on along the minus strand of CAYONC010000001.1, from coordinate 196,976 downwards.
AAGGAGAATTAACATGATTAAAGTTATAGGTGTCAGGTTCAGGCAGGCAGGAAAGGTATATTATTTTGACCCGGCGGACATGGACATAAAGAGAGATGACAATGTAATAGTTGAAACAGCAAGAGGAGTGGAATACGGAAGGGTTGTTCTTGGTGTACGTGAGGTTGACGAAGATAAAATAATTTCTCCGTTAAAGCCGGTAATCAGGGTTGCCGGTCCGGAGGATGATAAAAAAGAAAAAGAAAACCGTATCAGGGAAAAAGATGCATTCAGACTGTGTCTTGAAAAAATCAAAAAACATGAGCTTGATATGAAGCTTATAGATGCGGAATATACGTTTGACAACAATAAACTGCTGTTTTATTTTACCGCTGACGGAAGAATAGATTTCAGGGAGCTGGTAAAAGATCTTGCATCAGTATTCAGGACAAGGATAGAATTAAGGCAGATTGGTGTACGTGATGAGACAAAAATACTTGGCGGGATAGGAATATGCGGACGGGTGTTGTGCTGTAACTCTTATCTGTCAGAATTTATTCCGGTATCAATTAAGATGGCAAAGGAGCAGAATCTTTCACTTAATCCCAATAAGATTTCGGGAGTATGCGGAAGACTTATGTGCTGTCTCAAAAATGAAGAAGACACATACGAATATCTTAACAGTAAACTTCCGCAGATGGGAGATGTAGTGACAACAAGTGACGGACTGACCGGTGAAGTTATGAATATCAACGTTCTCAGACAGCTTATCAGGGTTAAGGTTAATCTTGATAATGATGAAAAAGATATCAGGGAATATAAGGTGTCAGAACTTAAATTTAAACCAAGAAAGAAACGCCATAATTATAATGACGAACTTAATGACAAAGCAATAAGAGAGCTTGAAGAGTTAGAACGCAGGGAAGGAAAATCCAAGTTAGATGACAATTAAGCTGAATGAAGATGAAAGACTGGATGACCTGCAGAGAAACGGATATAAACTGATTCAGAATACAAAAATATTCTGTTTCGGAATGGATGCAGTACTGTTATGTGCATTTACGAAGGTAAATAAAGGTGAAGATGTATTGGATCTCGGAACCGGAAACGGTGTCATTCCGATTTTGCTCAAGGGAAGAACAGAGGGAAAATCATTTACCGGACTTGAAATACAGGACATAAATGTTGATATGGCACTCAGAAGCATCCGTTATAACGGGATAGAAGATTCGGTATCCGTTGTTAAAGGAGATATTAAGGAAGCATCTAAGATTTTCGGGGCTGCAGCATTTGATGTAGTTACCACAAATCCACCGTACATGAATGAAAATCACGGTCTTAAAAATCCGGAAAGTCATAAAGCAATAGCACGTCATGAAATATTATGTACGCTTGATGACGTGGTAGGTGAGGGAAGCAGAGCTTTAAAATCCGGAGGAAGATTTTATATGGTACACCGTCCGCACAGACTGGCGGAAATTATTGAAACAATGAGAAAATACCATATTGAACCGAAGAGAATAAGGTTTGTACACCCATATTCGGACAGGGATGCCAATATGGTTCTTATTGAAGGAATACGAGGCGGACGTCCGATGGTAAAAATTGAACCTCCGCTTATCATATACAGGGAACAGGGTGTGTATACGGAAGAAGTCAGAAATTTATATCAGTAGGTGACGATATGGAACAGTATGAAAAAGGAAAATTATATCTGTGTGCCACTCCGATTGGAAATCTTGAGGATATGCCGGTAAGGGCTGTAAGAGTGATGAAGGAAGCGGATCTTATTGCGGCAGAAGATACACGAAACAGCATAAAACTGCTTAATCATTTTGAAATTGATACACCAATGACAAGCTACCATGAATTTAACAAATATGATAAGGCCGTGTATCTTGTCAATAAAATCCTTGAAGGAAAAACTGTTGCACTTGTGACCGATGCAGGGACTCCCGGTATATCAGACCCGGGAGAGGAGCTTGTAAAACAGTGTATTGCATCGGGAATAGAAGTGATATCCGTTCCGGGACCGGCAGCGTGTATTAGTGCACTTATTATATCAGGGCTGCCTGCAAGACGATTTTCATTTGAAGCATTTCTTCCGGCTGATAAAAAAGAAAGAGCCGCAGTGCTGGAGGAATTGTCAAGAGAGACAAGAACCATGATTATTTATGAAGCTCCGCACAGACTTATAAAAACCATGACGGAGCTTGCCGTAGTGCTGGGCGGAGACAGGCCGGTATCAGTGTGTAAAGAACTTACAAAAAAACATGAACAGGTATACAGGGGAACGCTGGAGTCGGCAGTCAGATATTATGAAGCTGATTCTCCAAGGGGAGAATATGTGATAGTGGTTAAAGGAATCGAAAGGGAGCAGCTTGATAAGGAAGAAAAAGCGGAATGGCTTAAGATGACAGTGGAAGAGCATCTTGACTTCTATATAAAACAGGGGCTGGAAAAAAAAGAGGCCATTAAGTGTGTGGCAAAAGACAGAGGTGTTCCCAAAAGAGAAATCTATAATCTGACATTAAAATGAAAAATTTTCTAAAAAAAATTTTTGCCAAACGGCTTGACAAAATAACCGTTTGGCATTAAATTTATTCATACATTCGAAGTTTGCGGATTTCCCGCATCTGCTCCGCACAGGAGCTTCAGGTATCGATACAGTTCGAATTTTCCAAATTACAATTTAACAGCGAGGTATCATATGAAAAAGAAAACCAATGATATTTCGTCAGACGCCTTAAAAGAGCTTGTCAGGACTCATGGTAACGGTATAGTTAAGGGAACGGTCAGGTATAGGAAGGTAAAACCCTGTAACGGCTATAAGGAAGCCGAAAAAGAGGCATCCCTTAAATTCTCTTTCATAGCGGCAGGAAGAATACTGCCGGGCGGAGGATATGCAGCAGTAATAAGATTCAGGCTGATTTTTTTTATAATTATTTTTCTGTGTATGCTTTCCGCATTGGTAATGATGAACAGAGATACAGGTGCAACGGTCAGAAAGCCGGAAATAACCGAAACCGAAGTAATGGATGTTCCCGGTTATACAAGGCTGTATCTTGACAGAGAAAACAGGTTTATTCCGGTATATAATCCTGAAGGTAATCCGTGCAGTGTTAAATTCTGTATTTATTATGATGATGAAATTATATATGAGTCAGGAAATTTAAAACCAGGAGAAGAAACGGAAGCGGATATTTATGATTATTTCCGGAAAGGTGTTTACGAAATTCAAATTGTAACAATCGGCATTTCTGAAGACGGAGAGATTCTTAACTCGGTAAGCCAGAAAACAAGTTTAAAAATTTTGGAGGAATAGTATGGGAAGAAAAATTTTAATGGCATTAATTATTACGGCAATGATATTTGCACTTAACGTAAAAGTGCAGGCAGCAGACATATCGGAAAACGGCGGGAAGGTAACTGTTCCCGTGACATACAGCGTGAACAATACGTCGTTTATAGTAAGTGTTCCGACGGTCATAAAGGCGGACACGGTGGAGACATCTTTTGAGATTACCGCAAAAGAAGTAAATTTAAGACCAGAAGAATACATAGAGGTATTTTTAACAGAGGGATGTGATGAAAACGGCAGGATTAGTCTGAAGCGAAAGGGCTCGGAGGATTATCTCGTTACCACGGCAAGTGTGGGAGGTAAGAATATAAGCGAGAATAATTACAGAGTAGGATATTTTAAGGATGGAGAAAGTGCCACGCGTAATCTTGACGGAGCAGTGACACTCAGCGGGCTCAATGTAACAAGAGAGACGAGGTCGGGTGATTATAGTGCAGGCATATGTTTTGTAGTGGAATTGAGAGATGATTTAAATGAGTAAAAGAGTAAAGGTTCTGATTATTTCGCTTATTGTGATTCTTGTTCCGGCAGTTGTGCTGGCAGCAGCCGGATGGAGCGGAAAAGATTATTATAATGAAAATGAAGGGGAGGAATGGGGCGTAAAAGCGGAAAATATAATAAAGATTGATAATCCAGGAAGAGCATACAGTTTGAGGGACATAGACAGATATTCCGCATATATATCCAATAAACCGTCTTATGTGGGAAACCCCATTGAAAATGCTTTTTACTGGTTTAACGGTTCACGTCTTGCATATGTTAAACTGTTCAAGGTGGAAGGCGGGCAGAGTATATCATTTCTGTTTGATAAGTCAATATATCTGTACTGCGGAGAATTTAACAGAGATTTTGTACTTATTGATGACGGAGTCTGGGGAACCAACGGAACCAGATATACCCTCAGGAATGATACGGAATGGATAATGCTTGTTTTCAGACAGGTAAACGGAGATTTGAATAATGGTGCAGGACTTGATACGGAGATTTCCAGTGAAGACATTTTGAAGGGAGACCATCAATATATACTTTTTGAACCGTTTCAATATAAAATGGAGCTGAATGGAGGAAGCTGTATGGGAAAAAACGGGAATATCGTTTTAGAGAGACTTGGAGTAGAAGACTTCACGTTTCCGGTTCCGGAACGTACAGGCTACAGCTTTGCGGGCTGGAAATCCGAAGAAGGAAAAATATATAATGGTATTCAGGAAAATGAGTATGATGAAGAACTGTTCAGGGATAACACGTTTACTGCATTGTGGATGGAAAATGGCGTAACATCGGTTGTTCCGGACAGGGAGTATATTATTCTTGAGCAGAATAGTACAGAGAGTTATACACTGACGGCAACCGTGCTTCCTGAGAATGCACTCAACAGGAGTATAAGTTACAGCAGCAGTAACTCCGAAATAGCTGCGGTTGACTCACACGGAAGGATAACAGCAGGTAAAACAGGAGTTGCGACAATAACGGTTTCCGCGGCGAATGGTGTGCAGGGGATATGCACGGTCTATGTAATGGGGTTTAATGTAAAAGTGCCGGAGTACTGTACACTTAACGAAAGTTATGAGATACGTGTAGATGTATATAATAACGGTGAACACGGAATGAACGGCAGAAAGCAGGTAATTATAGATACGGAAGGAGAAATAGAACTTCTGAGGAAAGGTGATGATACATCTTATCAGGTGGTTGCCGAAAGCTGTGGAGGATATAATGAAGAATTTTCCGGATTAAAAAACAGATATCTGCTGACGACGGAGGACAGTGCCACAGTATATTACAGGCTTAAATCCTCCGAAGATATACAAAAAAACGGTGACTATGAAGGCAATGTCACCTTCACGGTCACCGTTAAATGAAAGTTATAAGAAAAGCAGTGCAAGTGATACGACAAGCTGTATAATACTGAAACGGAATACAACCTGTGTATCAGACCATCCCTTGTTCCTGCGCATATGGTCATGAAGAGGGGTTCTTGTATTTGCAAGAATTTTAATCTTAAAAAAACGTAATAAAAAGACTTTGACAAGTCCGATGCCGCCATCTGCTATAAGTACAATGGCAGCAGGGATGAACAGCAGAGGACTTCCTGTCTTTAATGCCGTAACCGCAAGGAAAAAACCTATTGCCCTTGACCCGGCATCACCCATCAGAAGCCGGCTTGGAGAAGCATTATACCACAGATAACCTAATAGGCATACGGCAAACAGCAGAATCATATGCTTAACAGAGGCATCGGTTCCCTTTATCGAACATATTCCGTATAAGGTCACCATGGAAATAATTGACAGTGTTCCGCACAGACCATCCACACCGTCTGAGCAGTTTGTGACATTTATGCTTGCCCATATAAGGATTACGGCAAGAATTACAAACGGAACAACAGGCATTGTGAAGCCGGCATCCGTAAAAAGCAGCCGGATGTGTGTACCATTATAGTTGACGTAGGTCAGAGCACATATTATTGCTATTGCAAGGTCAATTATTGCCTTTTTGTATTCACTCCATGGAGAGTTGGAGCGGTCATCAAGATAACCGCTGAGCATGGATGCAATTATCAGAATCATATAAATAAGCATCTCATTGGAGTATGGGACAAATAACAGTGAGCAGCAGGCAAATACAAGAACAAATATGATACCTGCCCCTCTCGGCTTGCCCTCGGATTTCTGTCCGTTCACCGCATATGCCCTTCCCTGATCCCTCGGAAGTATGTTTTTGCATAAGTTGGTAATTATGCAGGTTGCAGCGAATGCAATAAGTATGCTTATAAAAGTGATTTCATTTATGTAAGACTTTAATAATCCGGGAATCATGCCTGATGTACCTTTCTGTAATTTAATATATCGAAATTATATCACATCAATATGGAAATATGCAAAAAAATGTGATATAATTTTTTTATTAATTTTATACGAAAAAATTCAGTTACAGGGAGAAGGATATGTATAGAGAGAACGTATTTTTAACAGAGACGGACCGCTACCTTTTCGGCAAGGGAACTCACTATGAAATCTATGAAAAATTAGGTGCACATATTACTGAACGTGATGGACGTGAAGGCGTATATTTTGCCGTATGGGCACCTAATGCGGCAGGGATATGCGTAGTCGGTGATTTTAATAACTGGTGCGGCGACAATTACGAGATGACAAGGATAGAGGATTCGGGTATATTTGAGCTGTTTACGGAGAACGCACATGAGGGAAGCATATACAAGTATCTGATTTATACAAAGGACGGAAGACAGTTGTATAAGGCGGATCCGTATGCAACATACAGTCAGATGAGACCGGATAATGCATCTGTGGTGTTTGACATCAGCAGACACGAATGGAGCGATGCAAAATGGATTGACAGGATGTCACAGGCAGATTACATTAAGGAACCGATGGCAATATATGAAGTACATCTTGGTTCATGGAAGAAGAAGGACGACGGAACTCCGGCAGGATTTCTCAATTACAGGGAATTGGCTGAGCAGATTGCGGAATATGTAAAGGAAATGGGTTATACGCATGTAGAACTTATGGGAATTGCGGAGCATCCTTTTGACGGTTCATGGGGATACCAGGTAACGGGATACTTTGCACCGACTTCAAGATACGGAACACCTGAAGACTTCATGTACTTTGTTGATTATCTTCACGGTAAGGGAATAGGTGTGATACTTGACTGGGTACCGGCACATTTTCCTAAAGATGCACACGGGCTTGCAGAGTTTGACGGAACTCCTACTTATGAGTATGCTGATTCAAGGAAGGGAGAGCATCCGGATTGGGGAACCAAGGTATTTGATTTTGGACGCAATCAGGTAATAAGCTTTCTTATATCCAATGCATTGTACTGGGTTGAAAAGTTCCATATAGACGGTCTTCGTGTTGACGCAGTGGCATCAATGCTGTATCTGGATTACGGAAGAAAGGACGGACAGTGGGTTCCTAATAAATACGGCGGTAACGGAAATCTTGAGACGATGGACTTCTTCAGACACCTGAACAGTATAATGAAGAAGAGAAATCCTCATGCGATAACGATAGCGGAAGAATCAACAGCATGGCCGGGGATAACGGAAAAGCCGGAAAATGACGGACTTGGATTTACATTTAAGTGGAATATGGGCTGGATGCATGATTTCCTTGAATATATGAAACTTGATCCGTATTTCAGGTCGCATAATCATAATAAGCTGACATTTGCAATGACATATGCATACAGTGAAAATTTTGTGCTTGTGCTTTCACATGATGAGGTTGTTCATCTGAAATGTTCCATGATTAACAAGATGCCGGGAATATATGAGGATAAGTTTGCCAACCTTAAAGTGGGATATACTTACATGATAGGTCATCCGGGCAAAAAACTCTTATTTATGGGACAGGATTTCGGACAATTTGCGGAATGGAGCGAGTCAAAATCCCTTGACTGGCATCTTCTTAACGAAACAGAGCACATTAACCTTCATAATTATGTTAAGAAGCTTCTTAATATATATAAAAGATATAAAGCCTGTTATGAGCTTGACCAGAATCCGGAAGGCTTTGAATGGATGGACCCGGATGATTACAAGAGAAGCATATACAGCTTCGTAAGAAAGTCACCAAGCGGAAGGGACAGCATACTCTTTGTGTGTAACTTTACGCCTATGGAAAGAAGCGATTTCAGGGTCGGAGTTCCTAATGAAGGCACATATACACTGCTTCTTAACGAGAAATGTGAAGAAGGAACGGTATATACCGCCGAACCGGTTCCTACGGACAGGATGCCGTATTCGCTGGCACTTCCGCTTAATGCTTATGGAACTGCAGTAATAAAATTTAATTGCAAAAAGGCAAAAAAACCAATCAAGAAAAATAAATAATCATCCGAAATAAACTGTGTATGATAAATACACGGTTTATTTCATTTTATGGAAAAGTATTGTATCACGGAGTACATTCTTTTCCGGTTGGAGATGATTCATATGAGAATAGACGGAATTAATGAAAATACAATAAATGTGGATGCACTATATAACATAAATGTACGTTGTAATGACATGGAAAGCATGACTGAAACTCTTATAGGAAATCCGGGAGTTATGACCATGACGTCAACGGAGTTTTCAAAAAACGGAATAGCAGGTATTCTTGTACAGGATGGAACACTTGAATCAGTCAGGGAGAATGCAGAAGTTATCAAAAATACGCTGGATGCATTATTTGACAAAATGGATACCGGAAGTATTGTGAAGATGGATGAAGAAGGTATAGACATTAATAATACTGAGGTAGATAAAATTGTTACCGTTGTGGAGCAGATACAGATAAAGCTGGCAATGTACTGTGATGATTTTTCAATTGCAGGAACCGGAATTGACATGGAAGACATAAAAGCAACAATGGGAAGTGCAGTGTCGGCATATAAGGCGGCAGCAGTAATGAGTGACAATGCAAGGGCATATCTTGTAAAAAATGATCTTGAGCCGACCATTGAGAATGTATATTTTGCCATTCATTCAGGAACTCCTGCCGGTAACGGAAAAATCACGAATGAACAATGGGAAGAATTAATGCCGCAGGTTGTAAATGTAATTGAGGAAGCAGGATTACGCGCAGATACGGAAACCCTGTCAGACTGCAGGTTTCTTATTGAAAGCAATATAAATCTTACCGCATCGAACCTGAGTTACTATGTACGTCTGGGAGAGATAGAACCGACGGAAGAAGAAGTCATAACGGAAAGAATCGCTGCTACAAGGCTTGAAGGCAGGGATGTATATAAGACGAAGGTAAACGGTGAACGTCTTCCGTGGGAAAAAACAATCGCCGCAATAAAGACGGTCATGAATGCCGGGCCTGAATTTATCATGACTCTTTCGCATGAAAGCAAAAGGAATCTCAGGGCTCTGGAAAAAATAGAAAAAGAAAACCGCTGTACCGAGCCGGATACTGAAGACAAGGAATATATAAGTCTGTACAGGCAGGTGCAGGAAATCAGGCTGATGATGACGATAGAAGCAGGAAGGGTGCTGGAAAATAACGGAATATCGGTTGATACGACGGAAATTTCCGGACTCGTGGACAAACTCAGGCAGTATGAGGCTTCATTTCTGAATAATGAAATAAAAACCGGCGACCGGGAAGTTTCCGTGGATGAAGTAAAAGAAGTCAACAACATTCTTCTTGCAATGGAAGATCTGAAACACGCACCGGGAAGTGTTATCGGAAAAATTCTCGGAGAAGAAGTTAAATCTCCGGAAAAAATTATTTTTTATTCACCGGATATAATAAGAAAATATGCAATGGCAGGAGAAGCATATGATGCGTTATGCACTGAAGTCAGAAAGGATCTCGGTGATACCATAAACAGTGCGATAAAGGCAAGTACCGGAGATATTCTTGATGGAATGGGATATGAAAATAATGAAGCCAACAGGCGTAGTGTAAGGATACTGGCATACAATGAAATGGAATTTACGGCGAAGAACATGGATGCGGTTAAAGCGGTGGACAGTTCTTTTAACAGGCTGTTCAGAAATCTTACACCGGAAAAAACACTCCGGCTCATAAGAGAAGGTGTTAATATTTTGGAAAGAGATGTAGATGAGCTGAACCGATATATTGCATCAATGGAGTCTGAGGAGCCTAAAGCTGAAAAATACAGTGAATTTTTATATAAGCTTGATAAAAAAGGAGAGATTTCAGAAGAAGAAAGAGAAAAATACATTGCAGTGTACAGACTGGTCAGCCGGTTTGAGGAAGAAGGACTCAATTCAGCGGCACAGCTGGTAAATCAGGGATTGGACATGACAATGGGTAATCTTCTCACAGTGTATATGTCACGCCATGACAGGGGAATGGATATGAAGGCAGATGACAGTATAAGGGAAGGAGAAGTGAAGGACAAGGTAACATACTATAAAAATCTCTTTTACGGAATAAGGAATAAGATTATGCCTGAGGTAATTGAGGATATTTATGAGTATGAGGAACAGACTCCGGAAGCATTTGTAGAAAACGTAAAGAACAGTACAAAATATGCGGCTGACGAACGGATAACGGATAACCTTGAAGAACTCAGGGAAACGGATATTTCCGTGATAAAAGCCATGACGGAATATGAAATACCGGTTACCATAAATAATGTAAAGGCTGCAAAGCTGCTGTTTAACAGCCCTGATGACATCTTTGCGGAGGATGATTACAGTGAAATTCTTGATGCTGTCAGAAACAGAAAAACGCTTCAGAAGGTATATGAAGGTCTTGCAGCCGATGCAGGTAAAAAAATGACGGAATTACTGCAGGATGGTATCAGTCTGATAGATATAAACAGTATGAAGATGATATCGGCAGGATTGAACATAGCAGGCAGTCTTGCTGAAAAAAACAATTATTTTATACCGTGCGGAGATAAAGAAAACAGGGTATACATAAATCTGAAAATAATTGAAGACAGTGAGGAAAGCGGAAAATTCCGCATATCAATGGAAAATGAAAGATACGGTCATATAGGCATTGAAGGAAGGATATCCGGAGATGTAATGAATGTAATCATTTTGGGAAACAATGAAGCAGGAATGGAAGAAGTTATGATTCAGGCGGAAAATGTGAAAGAAAAGCTTATGGATATTGGATTTGACAGGATAAGAATAAGCGGCAGCAGGTCGGATGAGCTTCCTGACATACATTTTTCTACAAAAGAAGGAGTCAGCACGGAAAAAATTTTTAAGACGGCAGAATTATTTATAAAGGAACTTGCTAATTAATTCCGTAAAAGTGACGATATATTTAACAGACAGGAAAACAGTAAATCGAAAGTGGTGATTTAAATGAGAGTAAATTGTAATATTTCTGCTATTATAGCAAATAACCAGCTGGGAAAAAGTGAATCGGCATTATCCAAATCCATGGAAAGACTTTCATCAGGTCTTAAAATAAACAGTGCAGAGGATGATGCGGCAGGTATGGCAATATCCAAGAAGATGCATGCCCAGATAAGAGCATTGGAACGTTCAGCCAAGAATACGCAGGACGGTGTATCGGTTGTACAGACTGCAGAAAGTGCATTAAGTGAAGTTGAAAATATGCTTCAGAGGATGAGAGAATTGGCAGTTCAGGCAGCAGATGACGGAAACTGTGCAGAGGACAGGGAAGCAATACAGCTTGAAATAAACCAGCTGCAGAGTGAGATAGACCGTATTTCAACAGATACGGAGTATAATACAATGCTTCTCCTTGATGGAAATCTGAGCAGAAGGTGTTATGCAGACGTGGATAATGTTGAAATGTTTTCGCTTACTGAGGCAGTTCTTTCAGGAGATTATGTATTCAGTGTAACATCACCCGCAATGCAGGCATCAGTCAGCATGAATACATTTGCGTCGGCAACGGAAGCAGGCAGCATTACCATTAATGAGGCAACCTATGAATATGAAGCAGGAGAATCTTTTGACAGTATATATAAGGGAATTCAGGATGCGTGCGAACGGGGTAATGCAACGGTAAAGCTGGAAAGCGGTACTATGACGGTTACCAATAAGGCATATGGTAAAGATAAAGAGCTGGAAATTTCCTTCTCGGACGAAAAAGCGGCACAGCTCTTTACCGGAAGCAATACAACGGAACTTTTTGCAGTCGGACAGGATTGTGAAGTAACCCTTGATGACGGATTTTCAACAACTGCGGCAGTATTCAGCGACGGAAGAAAAATAACCGTAAGTGATGTAAATTCATTTGAAATGATAATAGAGGTAGAAGGTTATACAAATTATACGGAATGTACCATGAAAGTTACCGACATAGGAATAATGAGCATACAGGCCGGAGCCAACGAAGGACAGCAGATAAATATTGATATTCCCAAGATAAATGTACATACACTGGATTTGGATTTAATAAATGTCAACACGGGAAGCGGAGCGGCAGAAGCAATTCAGAAAATAGATGCAGCGATATATGCCGTATCATCAGCAAGATCAGAGCTTGGTGCATACCAGAACCGACTTGAGCGTACTACGGACAGTCTGAATGAATACCATGAAAATATCACAACGGCTCTTTCAAGGATAGAAGATTGTGACATGGCAGAAGAAATGACGGCATTCACGGCAGAAAACGTTAAGTCACAGGCAGCAACATCAATACTCGCCCAGGCAAACGAAAGACCGCAGACAATTTTACAGTTACTTCAGTAATCAGGAGAAAACACAGTGACAAAGGAACAGCTGAAAGAATACGGATTGAAGGTTACCCAGGCTAACGGCACGGAGCTTGTTGCACTTACATATGAAATTGCATCCGCTTACATTAAAGAAGCGGAACATACTGCAGATGCCGCACCGGCAGAGTTTCGTGAATGTCTGAAAAAATCAAGGGCCTTAATCGGTGAACTTATTACTTCGCTTGACATGAATGTCAGCATAAGCGGAGAACTTATGAGAATATATCTGTTTATAAACAGGGAGCTTATAGTGGCAGACATAAGAAAAAGTACGGAAAATCTGCCAAGGATAAGAAAAATACTGGAAAGACTCAGGGAAACGTTTGAAGGAATAAGCATATATGATAAGAACGGTCCGGTAATGAAGAATACACAACAGATATATGCCGGTCTTACATATTCAAAAGGCAGTCTTAACGAAAATATGTATTCGGAAAATACAATCAGAGGCTACACTGTATAAGTGTGGCCTCATCTTATTATTATGTCGGCGTCCTTTGCCTGTCTGAGAAGAAATTTATATCTTTTCTGCACGGAATTAACCTGGTATATGCAGCAGTCTATCATATCCGGGTCAACGGCATTGTTAAAGCTGGAATATGCAGCGGCAAGGGCATCTCTTGTGCGTGATATTTCTGACATCAGGTATTTTTGCTCATAGGACATAACATCTTTTTGCTTTTTCATGGTATCATTCCTTTCGTGATGATAAGAGTATATACATCAGGAGTTCAAAATATTCATTTTTTTCCAAAAAAAAATAAAAAAAATGTTAATTAGAAGTCAGAAAAAAAATTTTTAGATTTCTGTTGACATTCAGAAATAAATAATATATCGTAACAGCTACACAGTATTCACTGTGTCTGAATTCAGAAAAGGTTCCGCGGATAATTCATACCGGAGGTGATGAATCATCATTGGATTATGTCTTGGAGCCATCATAATTATTTCTTTTGTTTATGACATGATTTATGGAATAATTCCCAATTACTTAATAATAACAGGATATTTTATCATGCTTCCGTATACGTATGCAGAAGCATCCTGGCCCGGTGTATGGACGGCATTGCTTCAGTCGGCGGCAGTAAGTTTTGTCATGCTCGTAATATATTTTTTTAGAGGCATAATGGCAGGGGACGTGAAGCTGATAGGAATGATTTGCGGTTTTCTCAGCGGAAAGGACATAGTTAAATTTATTGTGTTAATTTTTTATGCAGCAGCATTATTGGGAATTATCAAGATTATCTTTCGTTTCATTGCAGAGGAATTCGATGGCTGTAAGAAGACGACAATAAGATTTACGGCACCGATACTGATTTCATATATGGTGCTGTACCTGACGAAAGGAGGATTATGACATACGAAAAAATAGGCTGTATCATTGATACGGATGAAAATTATGCGGTAAGACTTACCGAGGCATTAAATAACGGCGCGTTTCCCATAAGGCTAATGGCTTTCACCTCGGAAAGTACCATGCGGGAATGCATGAATGATTATGATGTGGAGCTTATTTTTGCGGCGGACGGTTTATGCAGGAAAATAAGGGTGGAATTTCCTGAAATTAAGTATATTACGTTAGGAGAATATGATGACACGGATAACGGGATTATATGCAGGTACCAGTCATCAGAAGCCATAAGAAAGAAGCTGTTATGCGGATACAGGGGAGAAAAAGGAGAGTGTTTTGAGAGAAACCGTGCAGAGCTGACCGCATTTTACTCTATCTGCGGAGATGGCGGCAGTACACTTGCGGCAACTGCATATTCATACCATAAAAGCAGGGAGCATGCCGTGCTGTATATTAATGCAAATGAATTTTCGGGTATGAAGGAGCTCTATGGCAATACGAAAAAAGGTCTGTCTGATGCACTGTATTATTATTATCTGGAAAAGGAAAAAGCGCTTGAACATATTATGGGATGCATTACGGACATTAACGGATTTGACTGTCTGGCTCCCGTCGGATGTCCTGACGACATTGGAGAATCGGATATGGAAGCATTGCCGGAAATGCTGGAGCTTCTGCGTAACAGCGGATTATATGGAGAAATAGTAATTGATATCGGAAATTATATAAGGAAGCCTTGGAATATTTTTTCAGAGAGTAAAAAAATTGTGATAGCAGAGCCGGAGGATTATATTGGAATATGCAGAATGAAGGAGCTTGATGAGTTTATGGAAAGGAGAAAAATGACGCATATCCGTGAAAAGATTGTAAAGCTTTCTTTACATAACATGAACTGCGGAGACCGGAATGTCCCGCTGAGGGATTTTATAACGGGACGGAGAATGGAAAGCATGATGAAGGAGATATAGGATGGACAAGGAACAGATACGGGAAATCAAGCAGTCCGTACTAAACCGTATAGACCCGGTGAAAGATACGGATGAGGAAGAGCTTGCCGGCATAATTGATGAGGCAGTACGCGAGTACGGAATCATGTCTGCAATAAGTGCATCGGATAAAGCGGAAGTACGAAAGATTCTGTTTAATGACATCCGACGGCTGGATATTCTTCAGGAACTTATAGAGGATGGTGGAATAACGGAAATAATGGTTAATTCGTGGGAGAGGATATATTACGAAAAGGAGGGAAGAATCTGTAAATGGAATAAAAAGTTTGAATCTGCAAAACGGCTTGAGGATATAGTGCAGAGAATTGCAGCAAATTCAAATAAAATAATCAATGAAGCCGTTCCGGTTGCGGATACGAGGCTGCCGGACGGCTCGAGGGTTAATATAGTAATGCCGCCTGTTGCCATTGACGGACCGGCGGTTACCATCAGGAAGTTTTATGACATTCCGCTGTCAATGGAAAAAATGACAGAGCTTGGCTCCATTACCGTTGAAGCGGCAGAATTTCTTAAAAATCTCGTTATAGCAGGATATAACATTTTTATAAGCGGTGGAACCGGTTCAGGTAAAACCACTTTTCTCAATGCTCTTTCCAATTACATTCCGGAAGATGAAAGAATAATCACAATAGAAGATTCGGCAGAACTGAAGCTGCAGAATGTTGACAATCTTATAAGACTCGAAGCCCGCTCTGCCAATGTGGAAGGAAATAATGCCGTAAGTATACGGGATTTAATAAGAACATCCCTGAGAATGAGACCGGACAGAATTATTGTCGGAGAAGTCAGGGGACCGGAAGCAATAGACATGCTGCAGGCAATGAATTCGGGACATGACGGATCGATGTCAACGGGTCATGCAAACAGTGCAGAAGATATGCTTACAAGGATAGAAACCATGGTACTTATGGGAATGGATATACCTGTATATGCCGTCAGGGGACAGGTAGCATCCGCCATTGACATAATCGTACATTTGGGAAGAGTAAGGGATAAAAGCCGTAAGGTTCTCAGCATCAGTGAAGTGGCAGGTGTAAAATCCGGCGAGATATGCCTGCGGAAATTATATGAATATGTGGAGGTTGGAGAAGGTGATAACGGAAAAATTCAGGGGAGTCTTAAAAAACTTAACAGAGAAATGTGCAACATTGAAAAACTGCGGCGTGCAGGTATTCAGGGCAAGATGCATTGCTGAGGGTACAGGACTGATAGTTGCGGCGGCATATCTTTTCTACGATAACATTAAAGTATCGCTTTTATTTCTGCCTTATCTGTATGTTCATTACAGAATACGCATTAAAGCATACAGAATTTCTGAAAAGGAAAAAACAATGGAAGCCTTCAGGGATGGAATAAGGATTGTCAGTTCACTGCTTCAGACCGGCTACTCCGTGGAGAATGCATTTCGCGGGACTATGTCGGAAATGAAAAGTATATACGGTATTCATAATCCGGTGTATTCGGGATTTTCTCAGATAAACAACATGGTAAAACTAAATGTTCCGATTGAAACCGCCTTCGGCAAATATGCAGAAGGTACTGAAGTAGAGGAAATCAGATATTTTGCGGAGATTTTGAAATATGCAAAAAGAAGCGGAGGAAATCTTGTCGCAATAATTACGGATACCGTTGAAATTATTTCTGACAGAATTGATGTTAAGAGAGAAATAAGAACAATAATGGCTTCAAAAAAACTTGAACAGAACATTATGAATTTTGTCCCTGCCGGAATAATCATGTATATGAAGCTGAGCTCCTTCGGGACCATGGAGAGGCTGTACGGAAACATATCCGGAATAATAATTATGACGGTATGTCTTGCTATTTATGTTTCAGCCGTAATTCTTGTGGGGAAAATTTCTAATGTACAGGTGTAATTTATGAAAAAAAGCAGAATAAAGTATGTACTGATAATTGCGGGTGTAATAATTACGATGATTTATGCGGTAAATAATATGGGAAAAGAGAAACTGAACCGTATAAAACGTCCGGATTACAATACTGAGGCCGGCGAATATGACATTATTATGGAGAAGGATGGAAATAAAACCGGTATAACCGTAAAAATACCCGCAAGGGAGCTTCCGGACAGCAGGGTACAGGAAGCTTTTGATTCGGCATATGAAGAAATAATCAGTAAAATGCCCGGTGAAAACGAATCACTTACCAATGTTACACAGAAGCTTAACCTGATAAATGAAGCGGGAGAGTATGGAATAAAAGCCGAATATTATACAGACAGTTACGGAATTATAGACAGTTACGGAAATGTATATAATACGGGGCTTGAGTATAAAACGGAGGTTGTGATATATGCGGAGCTTACTTATAAAAAATTGATGCAACGGTATGAAATCCCCGTAGTAGTGTATCCGGCAGAGCTTAGTGACAAGGAGCTTCTGAATAATTACATAAGTGAATATATTGAAAGTCAGGATAAAGACAGCGATTATGTGATTTTACCGGAAAATATAGGCGGAGAGAAAGTGGCATTTTATAAATCCCCGGACAATGCGGCAGGAATAATTATATTTGCAGCAGCCGTTATTTTTGCCGTCATATACGGAAAAAAGAGAGGAGAACCTAAAAAAAGGCAGGAAAAAAGAAACAGGCAGATGATGATGGATTATTCAGAAATCGTGTCCAAGCTGTCACTTCTGATGGGTGCAGGAATGAGCAGCTATAATGCCATAAAAAAAATAGTAAAGGATTACGATAAAGGTAAGCACAGGTATGCATACGAAGAGCTTGCCGTGTGTATGAACATGATTGATTCCGGAATACCGGAAACACAGGCGTACAATGAATTTGGAAGAAGGTGTAATCTTCATCCGTATATAAAACTCGGTAATTATCTGAGCCGCAACATTAATAAGGGTAACCGCAATATATTTGAACTTCTTAAGGAAGAAGCAAGGGATGCGTTTGAGGACAGAAAATCTCTTGCAAGAAAAAATGGTGAGGAAGCCGGAACAAGGCTCTTAGGACCAATGATTATGATGCTGGGAGTTGTTCTGGTAATCGTAATGGTTCCGGCATTTATGTCTATGTAGCAGGAGGAATTGCATATGTTAAAAAAAATAAAAAGATTCATAAAAGATGAGGGAGGAATGGGAGTAGTTGAAGTTATTCTCATAATCGTGGTTCTTATTTCACTTGTATTAATTTTTAAGACACAGCTTACAGCTATTGTTAAATCCCTCTTTTCAAAAATATCGGGGAGTACGGCTCAGTTCTGATGAAGAGGATAAAAGGAAGTGTAACGGTTTTTCTTACCATGATTTTTTTGCTGGTATTATCCGTGATAACAACCGGAATTATGTCGGCAAAGATTCATGGCGGGGCAGCAATAATAAGTACGGCAGCTGTCTTGGCGCTGGATTCGGTATTTGCAGAATATGATGCCGATCTTTTTGCGGAATACGGAATATTGCTTTTTGAAAGTAAGGATGAAGAAGAACTTGTAAAACGCATTAATTCGTATCTGATTCCCACAGTGGAGAAGCAAAGCAGCCGGACGGATATTTTCGGGATAAAAATAGAGGGTATTTCCGTAAAAAATATTGAAAGTGCCGTTGATAAAGGCGGGCTGCTGTGGATGGAGGAGAGCATCAGCTATGAAAAGTATGCAAAAGCCATTAATCTTGCTGCAGATTATCTTGAAATCGGCAATGTCGAAGAAATGAGCGAAACACTTGAAAACATTATGGATAAAATGACGGATGTGGCAGAGGATGCAGGTAAAATAAATAATATGGTCAAGGAACTGATTATGTACATTGACGGAGTTGAATACCGGGATACATATATATTGGACGAGTGCGAAGGAAGAGAATATTTTCTGAAAAAATTCAGAAATGACGATTTTATTGATGATAATCCGGTATTATCGGTAATTACGGCTGATTATGCAGTCAAAATCGGAAACGAACTTGAAAGAGCATATTATATGGAACTGGAAGGGAACAACAGCGGGGCACGGGAAATTCTAAATAAATTTTATGATGATGCCGGAGGAGTACTGGGAGTAACGGAGAATCTGAAAGAACGCCTGAAAATGGTAAAAAACAGCTGTACCAGTATGGAAGGACAGGTATGTGAACTTGAAGAATACATAAAAACAACGGAGAAGCTGCTGGGCGAACAAATTGTTACCGGCATGATAAATGACATCGATGACATGAAGGATTACGAAGAAATAATCAGAGAAAAAATGTGTGATATTCCCACACTGACCTCGTCTATGGAATACAACAGGGCATTGTTAACAGAGTGCAGGGATATTCTGGAAAATTACACGGGCAGTGAGGATATACTGAAACTGAAAAATTTAATGGAAAATTACACATATGACGGGATGGACATTAATTATGACTTTTACAAGAAAACCGGAACCGGGAGTAACATAATTAAGAACCTTAAAAAAATTTTTAAGAGAGGAATAATCGGAATGGCAATTCCGGATGGAGATGCCGTTTCCGGACGGTATGTTCCGGTTTCTGATCTTGCATCCTCAACATGCAGCACCGAAGGAACGGAAGCACTGATGTCTGAATGTGATACGGGAACAAGACTTGCAAAAAAAATAATATACGGGGAATATGTTATGGACCATTTTAATTCGTATACGGACAAAAAGGAAGGTGCTGCATTGAATTATGAGGTAGAATATATTCTTAACGGAAAAAAATATGATGCGGATAATCTGTACGAAACGATTAAAAAAATTGCAACAGTCAGAAGTGTAATAAATATGGCATATCTGTTAACTGATACGGAGAAGAAGGAAAAGGCCTATATGACGGCACAGACCGTATTTGGCTGGACCGGAGCGGAGGGACTTGTGAAGGCAGGACAATATCTTGTCATGTATATGTGGGCATATGCGGAAGGGCTTGTTGAAGTGAAGGCACTTTTATCGGAAGGAAAAATCATGGCCGTAAAAACAGAGGAAAACTGGCAGCTGAGCTATGAAAAATTTTTGACGCTGGACCTTGAACCGGAACAGGATAAATGTGAAAAAGGGATGGACTATGAGATGTATCTGAGAGCATTACTTATTTTTCAGGATGAAGGGAAAAAATCAGCAAATACCATGGATTTGGTGGAATTGTGGAAAATCGCGTCCGGAGACACAAAATTCAGATTAAGAAATTATGTATTTTCGGTTGAAGCAGAGATAATGTATACCGTTTCAGACATGAAACGGATGTATACATATTCTTTTGCTGAAAGTTACTGAATCAGAAAGTGAGGGAACTGAAAATGTCCTATTTAAAATTATATTTTACTAACAAAAATGCCTCATGTATTAAAGTGAAAAGTTCCGTTATCGTAAATAGGGCATTTTCCGTTCCCTCACATCTGAGTGGAAGTCTTACACTGGAAGCAGCATTGGTTATGCCACTGTTTATTGCAGCATTAACAGCTTTTATTTTTCTTATTCAGGCAGCTCACGTACAGTCGGTAATACAGACGTCACTGTTTAATCAGACAATGAAAATGTCAGGTTACGCATATTACATTAACAGGGCGGATATTCAGAATAATTTTGAACAGATTATTGAAAGCGGATATATAAAGCAGGCGGTTATTAGTGAGATAGGTACGGATTATCTTGATAATACTTATATAGTTAACGGAAGCAGCGGGATACACCTGAACCTGCTCAAGGATTGTGAAGATGGCATTATAGATGTTGAACTTATGTATGAAATGGAAAATCCGTTCAATCTGCCCGGATTAAAACCACTAAAATTTTCAGTAAGGGCAGTGTGTCATGCATGGATCGGAGCTGATGATGAAAATGATGATGTACAGACCGGAGATTATGTTTATGTTGTGCCTAATGCAACGGTATATCACCTGTATTCTGACTGCAGCTATCTTACCGTTGCAGTAATGTCATGTGAGCCGGAGCAGATACATGATAAGAGAAATGAATCGGGTGCAATTTATTATCCGTGTGAAAGATGTTGTGAAAACGAAGATTTATACGGAAAAGCATATTATACGGCATACGGAACAAGATATCATTCAACAACCGTATGTCCTAACCTGCACAGAAACGTTTTTATGATGGATGCAGAAGAAGCTGAAAAGAAGTATAACCTGTGCAGTAAATGTGAAAGGAAACAAAATGATAATTAATGGTATAGTTACTGCCGTTCTTGCATTTGAATCGGCAGTCGATTTGAAAAAAAAGAGTATTCCCGTTCCGAGATTTGTTGCGTATATGGCTGCATCACTGGCGGCTAACTGTATATTCCGGTATCAGTCTTTTAAGTCGATGCTTGGAGGAATTATTGTTGGTCTTATTTTTCTCGGCTTTGCGATTATTACACGGGAAGGGGTAGGATACGGTGATGGAGTCATGTTTATATGTATCGGGACAACGGTGGGGCTGTCAGAGAATCTCAGGCTTCTGTTGTATTCGCTGCTTCTTGCTTCGTTTGCCGGAGGGATATACGCCATTATCCGTAAAAAGAATCTTAAAACAAAAATTCCGTTTATTCCGTTCGTATTTTTCTCTTACATAATTATGACAATAGCGGAGGTTGTGATATGAGACTGAAAGGCTTTTTTACACCGGAGGCAGCAGTTATTTTCTCTTTTATTGCATTTTTTACGGTCGGAACAATCAGACTGGTCTATACACTGCATGACAGGGTTCTTAATGACAGCAGTAAAATTCAGGCAGGTATAAGAATGTATCAGGCTGAAAATTTTTATTACGACACGGACAGCGGTAAAATTGATTATACAGGAATTATATGCTCGCCGGTATTGAAGACTGATGAGGATAATTTTAAAAGCACGGAAGAAAAGGTTATGAAAAAAATAAATGATTATTATTATGAGCACTGCTTTGGTACTGATAAGAATATGACATTGTCTGATTATTACGGAATCATAAATACCGGGAAAAATGCAGACGTAATCAGGGCAGGCGGAAGAATGGCTGAATTTATAGGAGATATTGTGGATGGAAATTAATTTTATCAGAGAAACCGGCGGAAACTACATGGAGATAAGGAAAAGCGGAATACAGGAAAGCTTTGAGATGAAAATGGTAAGAAATAACCGTATAAAAGGGCTGCTCCCGGTTCAGGTCAGACAGGTTAATTCTGAGTACAGATATTTATACTGCATTAATTCAAAGAGAAGCATCGCCGAAAATTACGGAAGAAACGGAATGGGGAGCGGGGAGCTGGAGATTCTGGCGGAATCATTAAAGGAAATATCTAAGTCATTGAAAGAATATATGCTGGACGAATCAGGTCTTGTCCTGCTACCGGAATATATTTTCAGGGATATGGCATCAGACAGATTTTGTTTTGCCTATACGGGCTCGGTAACGGAAGATTTCCGGGAACGGTTAAGGAAGCTGTTTGAATATATTCTCAGCATAACAGACCATAGAGATAATGAAGCTGTTACACTGGCGTATGGAATATATAAAAGGCTGTGTATGGATGAGTACCCGATGGATGAGCTTTTTGAACATATAAAAAGTAACAATTCAGACACAGGAAGAATAGAAACCACGGTAACGGAAAATATATCCGTGCTTCCTGAAATTATAGAGGAAGAAAGGGAAGTACGTGATTACGCAAAAATATATTCATGTATTGGAATTGCCGGATTAACCGGGATGATTTTTCTGGTATTTTTTCTCTTCCTGCTGTTTAATTCTATTCGGCCTTCAGCTTTGAACAGGATGTTCTGCGGTCTTATGTGCGTCATATGCGGAACGGGAGAATATTTTATATACAGATGGTATGTTGAAAACAAAGACTTCCTTGTAAAAACCGTAAAGGAAGAGGTGAATATTCCGTATGCGGAGGAAAGTGTTAATATTATACTTCCGAAAAAAAATGAGGAGAACGGGACAGTCATACTGAGCGGATATGAAGCAGAGCATGAGTTAATGTGGCAGGAGGAAGGCATACTGCGAAGATTTACCGTCAAAGGGGATACGGTGATAGGCAGTTCGGAAGAAAAATCCGACTGCGTGATACATTTTCCGGGTGTAAGCCGTATGCATGCAAAAATAATAAAAGAAGATAACGGTTTTTTTGTTAAAGACCTTAATTCAACAAACGGAACGATGGTTAACGGTAATGAGCTTGCATGCTATCAGGTTATGCCTTTGGAAAAAAATGATACACTTACCCTCGGCAGGTTAAAGTTGATGTTTAACTGATAATGTATTATAATCTTATTCAGTGGTTATGCAGTCTGACACAGGAGGATATGTACATGAAGATTAATATATATTATGGCGGAAGAGGCATGATAGATGACCCGGCAATAGCAGTAATTAACCGACTGACCTCCGTACTTGAGGAGCTGAGGGTTACGGTTGAGAGATATAATCTGTATGAAATGAAGAGCAGTATTATGTCATTGCCGCAGACCATAAAGGAAGCGGATGCCATAATACTTGCATCCACGGTCGAATGGTGCGGAATAGGCGGTTACATACCAACATTCCTTGATGCGTGCTGGCTGTATGGTGATAAGAATAAAATTGCGGGAACATATATGTTTCCGGTGGTTATGTCGAAGGCCTACGGAGAAAAGGAAGCTCATCTTGAACTTATGAATGCATGGGAAATTCTTGGCGGAAAAGCCTGCAATGGTATATGTGCCTATGTGGCAGACGGTGAGGATTTTGATCTGAATACAGATTACAGGGACATAATAGAAAAGCGTGCGGAGGAAATATATCGGACGGTTTCACAGAAGTTTTGTGTACTTCCTACAAGCAATAAAGCAATTAAACAGAATATGGTGAGTGACATTATTAACCTTACACCGCAGGAAACGGAACAGCTTTCAAAATATGCTTCAAATGACAATTACGTCAGGAAGCAGAAAGAAGATATAGAAGAACTTGCAGGAATGTTTAAGAGCATGCTTGAAGAGGAAGAGAAGGGTGGAGATGAGCATTATCTTGCATTGCTGAAGAAGCATTATGTTCCGCAGGATAATTTTTCCGCAACATACCTTATCAAAATAGACGGCAGGGAGAAATCCCTTATAATAGAAATCAGGGACAACAGTATGGACTGTTATTTCGGACAGATAGAACAGGCAGATGTTATAGGAAGGCTTAACATCAGTGTGCTGGATGACATCGTGGAAGGCCGTATGACCTTCCAGCGCGCATTTATGCAGGGGGCAATGACTGCCAAGGGTAACCTAAGAATAATACGAATGTTTGATGAAAATTTTATTTTTTCATAGACAGAGTGAAGCATGAGCCTCCGGCTGCGGACTTTTCATAGTACAGGGTACCACCCTGTGCAACCGACATCCTGTATGCTGTTGCAAGGCTCATACCGCTGTGAAACTGCTTGGACGAGTTGAAAGGACGGAATAAGTCATGCATAACGTCCGTGCTGAGACCTTCGAGGCTGTCAGATACTTTAAGAAGTACATATTCGGGAGTGTCGCTGATTTGTATGACTGCATCGGCACAGGCATCAATATCAGATATATTATCAAGCAGAGCCGACAGAATGTACCGGAGATTATCAGGATTATAAAACACATCGGGCAGTTTTTCTGGTATTTCATATATAATGTTAAGTGATGAGCCTGAAGAATATCCGTTAAGAATCTGTTTAACCGTAAGAGATATACTGCCGTATGACAGTGAGGCGGTATCTGCATACCGGTATGCGCTGATTGCCTTCATCATATCATTAAGCTGTCTGATGGAATCGTTAATTATTGACCACCGGGAATCTGAGGCAAGCTCGGGATGCGTCAGCTCAAACAGCTGAATATGTCCGTATACCAGCGAAAGTAAGTTAACGATGTCATGACATCCTTTTTTGATATTCTGTTTTGTCTCAAGCAGGATGCCGTTAAAGAACGAACAGATATCAGGATGGGTTTTATTAAGTTCTTCAATATACATTTTATCTTTACAGGTAATCATATCTTATCCCTCCGGGATTAGGTTATCATATAAAACAATGATTATCAATTCATATGAAAAACAAAATATTCTATAAAAGAGGTTAATTCGACATGGTAAAAGAGGATTGTATTTTTTGTAAGCTTGCAAACGGTATCATACCGACCAATACTGTCTATGAGGATGAGTCATTCAGGGTAATAACGGATGCAGCACCGGCGGCCAAGGGGCATTGTCTTGTCATTCCGAAGAATCATTATGACAATGCACTCAGTGCAGATGAAGACACATTGGGAAAAGCTATGATTCTTGCGGCTAAGACGGGAAATGCCATTATGCGGACATTCGGATATGATGGTATTAATATTCTTCAGAATAACGGAGCGGCAGCAGGACAGACAATATTTCATCTGCACGTTCATGTAATTCCGAGAACGGAAAATGATAAAGTGGGTCTTATACCTGCACAGGCGGAGCATGCTGACGACAGTCAGGCAGACACGGCGGCTAAGATAGCGGACAATTTCAGGTAAATAACAGAAAAAAATCCCCTCTGTTCAATTCCGAACAGAAGGGATTTTTTTATTCTGCGTATTCATTTATAAGATTCATGATAATGCTTATGGCATCATTCAGCGGGCTTGATTTCATTGCATCCGTATACTGCTCCCGGTTATCATACAGACTGTTTATCGAATTTAATAAGGTATCATTGGTCATATTATCTTCTTCAAGAACTTCACTGTATCCCTGATTTTTAAATGAGCGTGCATTAAGAAGCTGGTCACCCCTGCTGCTGTGTGCAGGAAGAGGAATAAGAAGATTGGGCTTATTCATTGCAAGGAGCTCGCATATAACATTCGCACCGGCACGGGAAACCACTATGTCAGCCGCAGCGAACAAATCCTTCAGTCCGGAATTGACATATTCAAACTGATAATATCCGGTAGTACTGTAAAATGACGGGTCGGTCTTGTCTTTTCCGCATATATGGATTATCTGGTATTTCCTTAAAAGATCCGGAAGTATGTCGCGGATGGCATCGTTTACACGGAGGGAACCAAGACTTCCTCCAATTACCATAAGAACAGGCTTTGAGGTATTGAAACCGCACATACCAAGTCCGGCAGCTTTGTCTCCGGTTAAAAGCTCACGCCGAATCGGACTTCCGGTAAGTATGCCCTTGGATTCAGGAACGGAAGCTACCGTTTCCGGAAAGTTGCAGCATACTTTTACGGCATATTTTGAACACAGACGGTTGGCAAGTCCGGGAGTAATATCGGACTCATGTATTATTGCAGGAATACCGCATTTACCCGCTGCACGGACAACGGGAACCGATACGAAGCCTCCCTTTGAAAATACAATGTCAGGCTGTATCTTTTTAATAAGCTTTACAGCCTGCCCCATACCCCTGATGACGCGGAAAGGGTCTGTAAAATTCTTTACGTCAAAATAACGTCTGAGCTTTCCTGTTGAAATTCCGTAATAAGGAATATTAAGCTCTTCTATCAGTTTCTTCTCTATACCGTTATACGAACCGATGTATGTTATTTCATACCCGGCATCCTTCAAAAAAGGAATAAGTGCAATATTGGGAGTAACATGGCCGGCAGTTCCGCCGCCTGTTAAAACAATCTTTTTCATTATGTGACCTCTCAGTTTGATGATATATATTCCTTCAATGCCCTGGCAAGCTGGTCAGGACATGAAGTTGGTCTTCCGCCGCATCTTATTCCTTCAAGACGGGAAATCGCCTCATTGACATCCATTCCTTCAACAAGACGGGAAATACCCTGCGTATTGCCTGAGCATCCGCCTACAAATTCTACATATCTGATTATATTATTTTCAACTTCAAATTTAATCTGCATTGAGCATGTTCCATGTGTTAAGTAAGTGTTCATAACCTGCCTCCTGTAACTGAAATGGTATAATATTTCGTTTATTATAGCATAAGTAATTTAAAAGTGGTATAATCAATCAACAAAAAATGTTGGAGGAAATCTGATGATTGGAATAATCGGAGCAATGGAACAGGAAGTCAGCAGAATTGCAGAGAGCATGACGGAGGTTACCATAACGGAAATTGCAGGAATGAAATTTAATAAAGGAAAATTATGCGGCAGGGACGCAATAGTCGTAAAAAGCGGAATAGGCAAGGTAAATGCGGCAATATGCAGTCAGATCCTTGCCGTGTGTTTTCACGTTGACTGTATAATAAATACAGGGATTGCTGGTTCATTGAAAAATGAGATTAATATCGGAGATATTGTATTGTCGACGGACGCACTTCAGCATGACATGGATGCCACGAATTTCGGATACGCCAAAGGTGTTATACCGGGAATGAAAGAGTCTGTGTTCACTGCTGATGTCCGACTCCTTGAAAAAGCAGAGAAAGCCTGCCACAAGGCGTGTCCTGACATAGGTGTATTCAAGGGAAGGGTAGTAAGCGGAGACAGATTTGTAAGTGACCGAAAAACAAAAAATGAGATAGAAGAAACCTTTCACGGATACTGTACGGAGATGGAAGGCGCTGCGATTGCACAGGCAGCATATCTTAACAGCATACCGTTTCTGATAATAAGGGCAATTTCCGATAAAGCGGATGACAGTGCTTCCATGGATTATAATGAATTTGAAAAAAAGGCGATAGATAATTCCGTCAGACTTGTAACGGAAATGATGGAAGAATTATAGAATATCATGTAATAATTCGTCGATGAAAACAGCTGTATATAATGCCGGCAGGAATGTATAATCTGTGCATAACTAAATTTGGAGGGAGCATATGATATACTTTATGATTATTGCCGGAACATTTCTTGCCGGAATAGGAATTAATGCCGTTCTGACCGGATGCATGAGGAATCTCATACGGGAGACTGAGGACATGGATGATACGGATAACGGATTTTTAAAGCAGATGAAGCTCAGATATAAAAACTGCATGAGAATAGGCCGTGAGATACACAATACAGAGGCTTTTGCCGGAAAATACATGGACAGATATACTTCTCACGGACTCAGTATATCCGTTTATGAAAAAATCATATCCGTGTGCAGCGGAATATGTGTTATTACGGCTGTTGCGGGAGCATTCATGCATAAGGATAATGCAATGTATTTTCTTCTTATGGGTTTTCTTGCAATGTATGTAATAAGCGGGCTTAAGAGAATGACGGATGTGCCGGCGAAACGGAAAAAGATACTCCGCAATATAGTGGACTATTTTGAAAACAGGTTCGTGGCGGCAACGGATGAAGCCGAACAGAATAAATTCTGCAACAGAGAGGAGCAATCCGTAAAAAAAGGATTTACGGAGGAAGAAAAAAGAATAATAGATGATATCCTGAGAGAATATTTAGGTTGATTTAATATAAAAAGTTTACTATAATTATATAGGTTTTGGAAAAATTGTGAACAAAGGAGAATGGGATAATGTCGAAGATTACATTTGATTACTCGAAAGCAGCGGGATTTATAGCACCTCACGAAATGGAATATATGAAGAAACTTGCATATGATGCAAAGGAGCTTCTTGTATCGGGAACAGGAGCAGGCAATGATTACATCGGCTGGATAGATCTTCCGGTTAACTATGATAAGGAAGAGTTTGCCGCAATCAAATCGGCAGCCAGAAAGATACAGGAAGATTCGGATGTTCTTGTTGTAATCGGAATCGGCGGTTCATATCTCGGGGCAAGAGCTGCAATTGAATTTCTGCGTCACGGCTTTTATAACAATCTTACTAAGGAAGACCGCGGAACGCCGGAGATATATTACGTCGGTAATAACATAAGCAGTACATATATAGCCGGACTCATAGATGTTATCGGCAATAGGGATTTTTCGGTAAATATTATTTCCAAGTCAGGAACGACGACGGAGCCTGCAATAGCATTCCGCATTTTTAAGGAAATGTTAGAGAAAAAGTACGGACATGATGAAGCCGTTAAGAGGATATATGCAACAACGGATAAAGCCAAGGGAGCACTTAAAAATCTGGCTGATGAAGAGGGATATGCAACATTTGTTGTGCCTGATGATGTCGGCGGACGTTTTTCAGTACTTACGGCAGTGGGGCTTTTGCCGATAGCGGTAAGCGGAGCGGACATTGACAGCCTTATGGCAGGTGCTGCTGAGGGAAGAAGGCTTGCTTTGGAATCAGAATTTGAAGAGAATGATGCGATGCTGTATGCGGCTGTAAGGAATAATCTTCTGAGAAAGGGCAAGAACGTGGAAATTGTTGCCAATTACGAGCCGTCCCTTCATTATATCGGAGAATGGTGGAAGCAGCTGTTCGGTGAAAGCGAGGGAAAGGACAACAAGGGAATATTCCCGGCAGCGTGTGATTTTACAACAGACCTTCATTCGCTCGGACAGTTCATTCAGGATGGTACAAGAATGATGTTTGAGACCGTAATGAATGTTGAAAAGGTTAAAACCGAGCTTGTAATCGGTCAGGAATCGACAGACCTTGACGGGCTTAATTATCTTGCCGGAAGAACAGTGGACTTTGTTAATAAGAGTGCCATGAATGGTGTAATTGTCGCACATACGGATGGCAGTGTGCCAAATCTTATGGTCAGCATTCCGGAGCAGAATGAGTTTTATCTCGGTGAGCTGTTCTATTTCTATGAATTTGCCTGCGGTATAAGCGGATATATTCTTGGCGTTAATCCGTTTAATCAGCCGGGAGTTGAAAGCTATAAGAAAAATATGTTTGCACTCTTAGGCAAACCGGGATATGAAAAAGAAAGAGCAGAAATACTTGCAAGACTTGAAAAATAAAGAAAATGAGTCCGCCGGAATGTGAAGATGTTCCGGCGGATTATGTTTTAATCGGAGAATACCATGAAAATAGTAATACTTGATAAAAAAACACTCGGACCGGACTGTGACCTTACGGAAATCAGAAAGCTTGGTGAGCTTACTGAATATGATACGACGGCGGCGGAAGAAACTGCAGAGCGGATTTCCGGAGCAGAAGCAGTAATATGCAATAAAGTCGTAATGGGAAAAGCAGAAATTGATGCGGCAGAAAAGCTAAGATATATCGGAGTGACCGCAACGGGAACCAATAATATTGATTTGGAATATGCAGCCCGGAAAGGAATTACGGTTACCAACGTAAAAGGATATTCAACCGCAGCGGTTGCACAGCATACCTTTGCATTGCTTTTTTCCGTAATGGAGCACATGGAATATTATGATAATTATATTAAAAGCGGCGGGTATTCCAGGGGAAGCCTGTTTACATATCTTGAAAAATCCTTTATTGAGCTTGACGGACATGTATGGGGAATAATCGGACTCGGAGAAATAGGAAAATCGGTTGCTGCTCTGGCTAAGGCATTCGGCTGCAGGGTAATTTATTATTCAACAAGCGGCAGAAATGCTAATGATGATTATGAACGTGTTGAGCTGGATGAGCTGTTGAAGGAATCAGATATTATATCCGTACATGCACCGCTTACCGAAAGAACAAAAGGGCTTATGGACAGGAAGAATTTTGCAAAAATGAAAAAAACGGCATATTTTATTAATGTCGGAAGAGGTCAGATTGCGGATGAAGAAGCACTTGCATGGGCGCTTGATAACGGAATAATTGCAGGAGCAGGACTTGACGTATTTATAAACGAGCCGTTAAAACCGGATGGTGCATTGATGAACATTACGAATAAAGACAGGATTGTAATGACGCCGCACATAGCATGGGCGAGCGTGGAAGCAAGGGAAAGACTTGTCAGGGAGGTTACCGAAAATCTGAGGACATACTTAAAAGGCGGCGTAAGAAATGTTGTCAGTCCTCTTCAATAACGTGCATTTCAAGATAATCGAAATTAATCTGTTCAATAAAATTATCCTGATAAAATCTGACTCTGTCATGACGCTGAAATTCGGTAATTGATTTGTCGAGCCAGATTGGAACGGAAATATCAAATGAGCTACACGCCCTTTCAAGGGCATCAAATACCTTGGACGTACGGCTCATATCGGGTGTGTCATTAATAATTACCGTATCATTAACCATATGAGTGTCATTGAAAATTTTGAACCATATACGAAACATAAAAGCATCCTTTGCAAATTTTTATAAAAACAGTCTATACTATATTTAAATCAAAAGTCAACTTATAAAATACTTGTTATGACAGACATGTTGTTTTATAATATTAATAAATACGACATGGGAGGCAGTTGCATTGGAGAATAAGAATATTCTGCAGGGAGATACTGACAGTTTAAGGGAATTTCGAGATATTGTTGAGAATAACATTAATGCCCGTAATCAGGCTGAACTTACCATAATAGAAGAAAAAAGACTTGAGAAGGAACTTTCACTTAATAAAAAGAATCTCAAGGATGAAATTGACTCTACCGTAAAGTACAGAAGGGCGCAGGTTGCAGCCAAGTATGATGCGGAGATGAACAAGGAAGAAGGAAAGCTCAAGAAGGTTAAGAATAAGAGGGGAAGGGCCAAGGAAAAGGGCGTAAAGGAACGTATAACGGAAGAAACAGCGGACCTCAGCGTTCAGAATAAGGAAATTAAAGGTAATATAAGAACCGAACTGAAGGGTGCAAGACTTCCAAAATTCTGCGGAACATCGTTTTACTTTTCGTTATACTTTACAAAAGGCTTCGGCGAAGTAATGCTGTGTGCATTAATGGTAATACTTATGTTCTTAATCCTTCCGGGAGGAATATATGCGCTTCTTCCGATTGATCAGGAAAAAAGAGTTACGGCAATCATGATGCTTGCCATAATATATTTTGTTGTAATAGTATTCTGTTGTTTTGTATATATTATTATTTACAAAAGAACCAGAGGCAGGAATGAAGAAAAATTAAGGGAAATAAGACAGCTCAGGGACCGTGTGGCAGGTAATAACAGACAGATTAAGAAAATAGCAAGAGCCATACGGAAAGACAAGAACGAGGATATGTACGGACTTGGAGAATATGATGACAAAATCCATGCGGCAGAGAATGAAATACGCAGAATAAATGAAGAAAAGGAAGCTGCACTTCTTAATTTTGATGAAAATATCAAGGCAACAATCATCAGCGAAATTGAGAATAAGGAGCTGCCGAGAATACAGGAGATGGAAGAACGTTACAGGGAAACCGTAAACCGCAGGGAGGAAATGGAAGAGGTTGTAAAGCAGACAGGGCTTAAAATCTCGTCAGAGTACGAGTCATATATCGGCAGGGATTATACCAACGCGGCTAAAATAGACAGACTCATTGAGATAATCGAGTCCGGAAAGGCATCAAATGTCTCGGAAGCAATAGAGATAATGAAAACGGAATAATTCATATAAAATTGTGTCGCCTCATAATCGTATGCCGGTTATGAAGAGACACAATTTTTGTTGTTATCAGCTAATCTGATGAGTATGACTGAACAGACAGATTCATATATTCAATGAAACCGGCACGTATACTCCGGCTTATGAGATCGGCAAGCAGCATTACTCTTGAAAGTCTTGTGGTCTGAAGGAGAAGCGACTCCATCATGCCGGAAAAATTGACTATGCCTGTAATATGCATATCACCTATGCCGGGCAGGGTTTTATTGACACCCAGTCCGGGGTGAAGAGGACCATCACTGACCGTTATATATCCCACGTGCTCCATTGTACCCAGTGAAGCATCAACTGCAATGATAAAAGGCATATAATGGTTCTGTTCTATTATGGATATTTTGTTTTTCAGATTAGCAGCATGAACCGGATCATCCAGGGTTCCGTAGACAGTGATCTGAGGCAGCGGGTTGCAGGAAAGCTTGTGACCGACAAGGGGGCCGAGACTGTCGCCGGTAGAACGGTCACTTCCGATGCACAGGAGAATGACATCCTTTTCAATCAGATTGTGTTCATAAAACATTTTTATCAGCTGTTCTTTTAAAAGATAAGAGCTTTTTCTAAGGTCGGAATTAAAGTAAAATACTTTCGGACGGGTTTTTAACATAACATTCCTTCTTTCTGATGACAGATACTAAACTGCTACGTAGAGTATATGTAAAAACCTTTTTATTTATGTTATGAATTTTCAGACAGAATAAGACAGAAAAAACAGGCTGTCAAAAAAAAGATGATTTTCTGATAAGAAAATGATAGAATAACAGAGTATTATGTGATAGAGTGAAAAGAAGATATTGTTTTTAAACGGAGGTGTATTGTCATAGAAATTATATACAGTAATAAATCATCAGATAAATCCGTCGAAGGTTTACCGGAGAATATCAGACGGTATGGACAGGAAAAAGGGAAAAGAAGAATTTATATAGAGGACTACGTCTATTCTTTTATAAAGAGCCTGAGGCAGGATGAATATGACGAAGGATTAACAGGTCTGCTTTTAGGAGAAATCAGAAAAGAAAAAGACAAAGTGCTGGTTTTCGTACGCGGAGCCGTAGAGGTAACCAATGCGGCGGTATTTACTGACCGAATTGCATTTACGGAAGAGACATGGCCTATTGCCAACAGCATTGCAGGAAGGTTCTTTCCTGACATGAGGATTGTGGGCTGGTATCTTAACTCAACTGCAATAACCGATGAGCATATGGATATAATCAACAGGGCGGACAAGAGCAGTTTTGGGAGCGAGGATAATATTTTTATACTCATGAACCCTGACAGCGGAAGCGAGGCCGTATATGAAAAGGGGCGTCAGGGACTCCGGAAGGCAGAAGGATACAGTGTTTATTTTGAACGCAATGAAGCCATGCAGAATTACCTGTCAGAGGTAAGGGATGAACACGTGGCACGCCGTGAAGATACGGATGAGGCATCAGGAAGATACAGACAGCTGGTTAATGACAAGGGCGGAGTGCCAAGGAGCACCCGAATCAACCTCAGTCTGATATACGGATTCTGTATGCTGCTGATAATCGTTGTGCTGGTAATAGGAATTAACAGTATCAACAGTTATGATAAGGTTAAGGACAAGGTACAGGAGGCAACCGGTCAGGTTGCAGACAGGGAAACGGATGGCCCTACCAAAACACCGGTAGAGGAAGCAACAGGAGACGTTACAACGGAAGCACCTACAACGGAAGCACCTACAACAGAAACACCTACAACAGAAACACCTGCAACGGAAGCACCTGCAACGGAAGCACCTACAACGGAAGCACCGACGGAAGATCCGTATACATATTACGAGGTTAAAGCAGGTGACAGCCTTTACGGAATATGCCAGAGCGTATACGGTGTCCAGAGTAATGAGTATGTGCAGGCGATACGTGACGCCAATCCGGATGTGAACTTCGGAGAACTCCTTCCGGGAATACGTCTCAGGATTCCGAAGCGATAGAAGGGAAGATACTAATTTGACAGAGGAAAGGCAATATCGCAGGGATAAAAATTCAAACGGCAGAAAAAAAGCTGCAATAATAATTGCTGCGATGGTTATTATTGCAATAATAATAATTTGTTCGGTAAAAAGACATGCCGCTTATGATTCTTATAAAACAGAAAGCAGGATACGCCGCAATGATAACGGATATGTGGAATACGTATATTTCGCCGGAAAAACCGTAAGATGCAGCAAGGACGGGATAGCGTCATTCAATGATGACGGCGAAGCTTTGTGGAACAGTACATATGAAATAAATAATATGTCTGTGGAAAGCAGCGGCAGGTATCTTGCCATAGCAGACATAAACGGAAATAAAATATATACCTATGATGGCGACGGATATATTACGGAGATTATCACCGCACTTCCCATACTTCAGATATCGGTTGCCGGAGACGGATATGTGGCGGTCATACTTGAAGATAAAAATGCCGAGTACGTCAGTATGTACAGCGTAAACGGTGAAAAAATCTACACAATTAAGAAAACCATAGAGATGGACGGAGTGCCTGTCAGTATATCCGTTTCAAAAGACGGTGAGAAACTGGCGGCTGCATTTACGGGAATCAACGGAACAGAGCTGTCAACGAGCGTTGTGTTTTATAACTTTAATGAGGTCGGACAGAATGAGAATGAGAGAGTTGTCGGCGGATTTGATTATGGTAATGAAATTGTGGGATGTGTACGCTTTGTTGATGATTCAACGGTGATTGCTGTATCGGAAAAATCCCTCAGTATTTTTTCAATGGTGGAATATCCGAAGTTAGTGAAGAAAATAACTTTTGATTATGAAACGGAATATGTGTTTACGGGAAAATCCCATGTCGGTATAATACACAAGGAAGAAGACCGGGAAATACTTGAGGTATATAATATGTCGGGAAAACTTGTTCAGCAGAAGGAAACCGATGGAGAATATACCACATATAAATTTTCGGGAAGCAGCATACTTATGTATAATGACAGCGAATGTCTGATAACCGACAGCAGGGGAAAGAAAATTTTTTCCTATACGTTTGATGACGGAATTACCGACATTATACCGTTACAGGATTCCAAAGAATTTATATTGATAGATAAAGAATACATCAGAAAAATAAAGCTTAAATAACAGGAGACGTGAAATTATGAACTGGACTTTACTGTCAATACTTATAATATTGATTGTTAATGTATTAGCAGGAATAAAAAAAGGTCTTATAAAAATGCTTTTTTCAGCATTTGCGATTATAGCGGTTGCAATACTTACGTCCGCATTTGCACCGAAGCTGGCCGAATATCTGAAAACAAATACCACATGGGATGATTCGCTTGCTTCGGGAACGGAAAAATTCCTTGAAGAAAAGGGCATTATTAAGGAGAATGTAGAAATTGATACGTCAGAGCTGCCGCTTCCGGATGTAATCAGGGATAAAATTACAGACGGAATGGAAATAACGGCAAATGAAGGC
The DNA here is from genome assembly GCA_964405265.1 of uncultured Butyrivibrio sp. Lineage (GTDB taxonomy): Bacteria > Bacillota > Clostridia > Lachnospirales > Lachnospiraceae > Eshraghiella. Next base: position 161,323 of record CAYONC010000001.1, on the reverse strand, counting down.
ATAAAAGCATATAATGACGTGATTGTTGAAAAGACTGCAGGGGTAATTTTTTCGGCAATTGTATATGTAGTATTCTTTGTTGTTGCAATGGCACTTACAAGCATTATATGTATGATTCTTGACGTTGTAAGCCGACTGCCGGTTCTGAACCGGGTAAATAAGACAGCAGGAGCGTTCATCGGTCTGTTACAGGGGCTTATTTTAGTCTGGCTGTTCATGATAATTGTCATGATATTCGGAAATACTGAATTTGCAATGAAGGTTTATGAGGATATTAACGGTAATCCGGTGCTTACATTCCTGTATGAGAAGAATGCCATAATGTATTTTGTTACGTCATTTCTTGGCTGATACGGGGTTATGAAAACGGTGAAAAAAATGTATTGACTTGCACAGATTTCTCTGATATACTGTAAAAGCTGTTGAGAGATATGGCGAGTTAGCCAAGTGGTAAGGCGTGGGTCTGCAACACCCTGATCGTCGGTTCAAATCCGTCACTCGCCTCTATTCCCGGAAACGAATGTTTCCGGGATTTTTGGTTTGTGGGAAAGATTATAACGCAGCCTCTGCGTGAGATAAGAGTGGAAGAATATATGGAAATTGAAACAGGAAGCATAATACAAATGAAAAAAAAGCATCCGTGCGGAAGCAGTGAATGGGAGGTGTTGAGAACCGGCGCTGATTTCCGCCTTAAATGTATGGGGTGCGGACATCAGATTATGATTGCCAGAAGAAATGTTGAAAAAAGCATTAAGTCAATAAAAAAGCTTGCAAAATAAAAAATATTATGATATTATCCATATTTGTGATATATTGATTATCCTTGCTTCTTACACGGATAAGAAGCCAACAGACCAGAAGGAGGTGCAGTACAGCATGAATAAGTACGAATTAACAGTTGTTGTTAGCGCAATGACAGAGGACGAAGTCAGAACTGCAGTCATCGAGAAAGTTAAGGAGCTTATTGCCAAGTGTGGCGGAACAGTCACAGCGGTTGAAGAGACAGGCAAGAGAAAATTAGCTTACGAAATTAAGAAGATGAATGAAGGTTTTTATTATTTCTTCCAGGTTGACGGCGTAGCTGAATTCCCGGCAGAAATTGCTTCACAGCTTCGTATCATGGACAACGTTCTCAGATTCTTATGCGTTAATGTAGAAGAATAATAAGCTTGTGTCGGTCAGGCAGACCGGGATTGGAGGCAGGTTATGAATAAAGTAATCTTAATGGGACGTTTAACAAGAGATCCTAATATCAGTTACTCATCAGGAGAGAGACAGACCACTGTTGCAAGATATACACTGGCGGTTGACAGAAGACGCCGTTCGGACGGCGGAGAACAGACTGCCGATTTTATATCATGTGTAGCATTTGACAGAGCCGCAGAGTTTGCAGAGAAGTATCTGCATCAGGGAACGAAGCTCGTTGTTACGGGCAGAATCCAGACGGGAAGCTACACCAATAAGGACGGACAGAAGGTTTATACCACGGATGTAGTAATAGAAGAACAGGAATTTGCAGAAAGCAAGAATGCCGGTGAAGGGGGATATTCACAGGCACAGAGCAGACCGCAGCTAAGTGCCGCAGGAGATGGATTTATGAACATTCCTGACGGAGTGGAGGATGACGGACTGCCGTTTTAACTATTTTATATAGGAGGTCATACAGAAATGTCTAATCCAAGAGAAACACGCGGAACAGATGCTCCGATGAAGAAGAGAATCAACCGCAGAAGAAAGAAAGTATGTGTATTCTGTGCAGATACAACTAATGTAATTGACTACAAAGATGCTAATAAATTAAAGAGATATGTATCAGAAAGAGGAAAGATTCTTCCAAGAAGAATTACCGGAACCTGTGCAAAGCATCAGAGAGCTCTTACCGTTGCGGTAAAGAGAGCAAGACAGATTGCAATCTTACCATATACATTAGACTGATATACAGAAGAGAAATAAGGCTGACACCAAGGTGGAAGTCTTATTTTTTTGCTTTTATATTATCGGTGTTCGTGATATAATACTACAAGGTGTAACTGTCAGGAGAAGGAAAAATGGGTAAAACTAATAAGCAGTTCAGAAAATTACTTAAAACATATCTTAAATGGCCTGTATGGGTAGGGATATTTTTCGTTATAATTGACATATTCCTCTTTTTTACCAATATTAAATCAGGCATAATAATGTCTGCTGCCCTGCTGATATACTTTTTGGGAATTATCGGTGTAATGGTAGGGAGGCATACTGCGGTTTCAGGGGCCCTGACTGAGTTCGCATCCGGATATGCCCAGATGCAGAAGAAGCTTCTGGACGGCTTTATGATTCCGTACGGACTTGTAGACGGGGCAGGAAAAATTGTATGGCTTAATAATGCATTTTCGGACTTAATCGGAAAGGACTGTTATGGTAAAAGTCTGCACACGGTAATACCGTCTCTCGGAGAACTCAGATTTGAGCCGGAGCTTGACAGACAGGAGCAGATGTTTGAGTATTCGGGCAAAGTATACAGGATACTGATAGAGAAGATTAATCTCGGAGAAACCGACTTTGACGCTGATATTATAGCAGCCGGAGTATCGTCCGATCTGTATGCTGCATATCTTCTGGATGAAACGGAAATCACGGCATGCAGAAAAGAACTGCATGATGAGCGCTTTGTTGCCGGACTTATATACATAGACAATTATGATGAAGCACTGGAAAGCATTGACGAAGTAAGAAGGTCACTTCTTATTGCACTGGTAGACCGTAAAATCAATAAATATTTTTCGGCTGGTAATGCTGTTGTAAGGAAACTGGAAAAGGATAAATATTTTGTGGTATTCAGATATCGTTTTCTTGAGCAGCTGAGAGAGGACCGTTTTGCATTTCTTGAGGATGTAAAATCAGTAAATATCGGTAATGAAATGGCGGTGACGCTGAGTGCGGGTATCGGAGCAATGAACGGAACCTTCATTAAGAATTATGAAATGGCAAGGGCAGCCATTGATCTTGCACTCGGACGGGGCGGCGACCAGGTAGTTGTAAGGGATGGCAATAAGGTAACCTATTACGGAGGTAAGAGCGGTTCCGTAGAGAAGAATACAAGAGTGAGAGCAAGGGTTAAGGCTCACGCACTCAGGGAACTTATTGAAGCGACGGATAACATCATAATTATGGGCCATAAGATAAGCGATGTTGACGCCATTGGTGCATCCATAGGAATCTACGCGGCGGCAAGGATATTTTCAAAGAAGGCACATATTGTTCTTAATGACATTACAACATCCTTACAGTCGATTGTTGACCTGTACAGGAACAATCCGGATTATGAAAAGGATCTGTTCATTACAGGTGAGGAGGCATTAGCCAGGGTTGGAAACAATACACTTCTTGTCGTGGTTGATACCAACAGGGCTAATTATACGGAATGTCCTGAGCTTATAGGAAAGTGCAGGAATACGGTAGTATTTGATCATCACAGACAGAGCAACGACCAGATAGAAAATGCTACCTTGTCATACATAGAACCGTATGCATCATCAACATGTGAAATGGTATCGGAAATGCTCCAGTATATATCTGATAACATACGAATTAAATCCGTTGAAGCGGATACCCTTTATGCAGGCATTGTCGTAGATACCAATAATTTTACGAACAAGGCAGGAGCGAGAACCTTTGAAGCGGCAGCGTTTATCAGAAGGTGCGGAGCCGACATTATACGTGTCAGAAAGCTTTTAAGAACGGACATGACGGAATATAAGGCAAAAGCCGATGCAGTGAGACACGCAGAGGTATATAAAGCATATGCCCTGAGCATATGTCCGGGAGCAGGACTTCAAAGCCCTACGATTGTAGGAGCACAGGCAGCGAATGAGCTGCTTAATATCAGTGGAATTAAAGCATCAATAGTTTTTACTGAATATAACGGTACGATTTATCTCAGTGCAAGGTCGATAGATGAGGTTAACGTACAGATTATCATGGAAAGACTCGGCGGCGGCGGACATATGACGATAGCCGGAGCACAGCTTAGCGATATGACAATGGACGAAGCAATGGATTATGTCAAAAAAATATTAGATGAAATGGAAGCGGAGGGCGCAATATAATGAAAGTTATTTTATTACAGGATGTCAAGGCACTCGGCAAGAAGGGCGAGACGGTAGATGTAAGTGACGGATATGCAAGAAACTGTATTCTTCCGAAGAAACTCGGAGTTGAGGCCAATGCCAGAAATCTCAATGATCTCAAGCTGCAGAAGGCGCATGAAGATAAGGTGGCGAAGGAACAGCTTGAAGCGGCAAAAAAGCTTGCAGCACAAATGGAAGATATGGAAGTAATTCTCGCAATTAAGGCGGGAAAAGACGGACGGACATTCGGGTCCGTATCTGTAAAGGAAATTGCAACGGCAATTAAATCCCAGCACGGGCTGGAAATAGACAAAAAGAAGCTTCTTATGGATGAACCAATCAGAACAGTAGGAACAACCATTGTCGGAATTAAGCTTCACAGAGATGTTACGGCAAAGATAAATGTCAGGGTAAGAGAGGCATAGAAGAATATGGATGAGATAACGGTTAAGCGTGTAATGCCGCACAGCACAGAAGCAGAACGCTCAGTTATCAGCTCAATGCTCATGGATAAGGATGCGCTGATTACGGCATCGGATTATTTGGAAAAAGAAGATTTTTATACAGGGCAGTACGGAATGCTTTTTGAAGCAATGGTGGAACTCAACAGGGAGAAAAAGCCGGCAGACATAGTACAGGTTCAGGATAAACTGAAGCAGATGGGAGCCCCGGAGGAGCTTGCAGGCGTGGATTTCCTAAGAGACCTTCTGAGTGCGGTGCCGACCTCCGCCAACATTAAGCATTATGCCAAAATAGTAAAAGACAAATCTGTTCTGCGTAAGCTGATACGCTCTGCACAGTTAATAGAAAACAACTGTTATGAAGAAAAAATGGATATAGACGATTTGCTCTATTCAGCTGAAAAGGATATTACAAAAGTAACACAAAGCGGCGGAAGTGAAGAGTTTACACCGATAGGCGAGGTGGTAATGGACGCACTTGACAGAATGGAGGCAGCAGCCAAGGCAGGAGGAAAAATAACCGGTATTCCTACCGGCTTTAAACAGATTGATTATAAAACGGCAGGACTTCAAAATTCAGACTTTATACTTGTTGCAGCACGACCGTCTATGGGTAAAACGGCATTTGTGCTTAATATTGCACAGCACGTTGCCGTAAAAAATCATACCGCAACGGCAATATTCAGTTTGGAAATGTCATCGGTTCAGCTGGTTAACAGACTTATTTCAATGGAATCCAAGGTGGACTCCAAGAATATAAAAACCGGAAACATGACTCCGTCAGAATGGGCAAGCGTATCAGAAGGTGCTTCAAGGGTCGGAATGTCAAATATAATAATTGACGACACGCCGGGTATATCAATCGGAGAACTAAGGCGGAAATGCCGTAAATACAAGAGGGATAACAATCTCGGACTTATAATCATAGATTATATCCAGCTTATGAGCGGAGGAAAAAAGTCAGAATCAAGACAGCAGGAGGTATCAGAAATTTCAAGAGCTCTCAAAGGAGTTGCAAGAGAACTGAATGTTCCGGTGATAGCCCTATCACAGCTGAGCCGTGCCGTGGAATCAAGGGATAATAAGAGACCGATGCTCTCAGACCTCAGGGAATCCGGAGCAATAGAGCAGGATGCCGACGTTGTGATGTTTATATACAGGGATGATTATTATAACCGCGACAGCAGCGAGAATAAAGGAGTTGCGGAAATCATTATAGCAAAACAGAGAAACGGCCCTACGGGAACCGTAAAGCTTGCATGGATAAGCGATCTTACCAAGTTTGCGGATCTTGAAGTTCAATATGGTAATACGGAAGAGTAAGTTGCGAAACTTGCTCTTTTTTGGTAAAAAGGGTCGAACGATTCCTGATTATTTCATTGAAACAGCTGGTATAATGTTTCTAATGAAATTTACGGAGGGATAGTATATATGAAAAGATATTTAATATCAGAAGCATCTGCAATAACCGGACTTGAAGCCCATGTACTGAGGTACTGGGAAGAAGAGCTTGGAATACTGATACCGAGAAATGAGCTGGGACACCGTTATTATACGGAAGAGCATCTGAATATTCTTACAAGGGCAAAGGAAATGAAAAGTAAAGGCTATCAGCTGAAAGCCATTAAGAGTGAACTGTTCGGTGAAATTGAGAACAGCAGTGAAGATAACCTCCCTGTGCCCGTACATAACGAAACCATAAGCAAAGAAAATAAAATGGAGCAGTTTAAAAATATCATTGGGAATATTGTAACACAGTCATTAAGGGAAAATAACGAAATACTGGGAGACCGTGTGATTAAGGAAATGAATTATCTCATGCGTATGAGGGAGGAAGCAGAGGAAGACAGGTTTAAGAGACTTGATACGGCAATAAGAATATGTCAGAAATCAGGGAAAGAAGCAGCTGCGGGAACAGAAGGAAGAATAAGAAAAAAACACAAAAAAAGAATCCCTCATGCGTGAGAGATTCTTCTAAGTATGATTATTCAGCTGAAATTGCTCCAACCGGACATGCTGCTTCACATGCACCACATGAAAGACATGCATCTGAATCAATTTCATAATGTGAATCACCGGGAGCGATTGCACCAACCGGACATCCGCCTGCACATGAACCACAACTTACGCATGAATCTGAAATTACATATGCCATAGCTGCACTTACCTCCTAAGAAAAATATTAATTGAGATAATTATATAACATTGAGTGAAATAAAACAAGAAAAGTTTTAATGCTTGTAAGTTTAAATGGGTTATTATATAATCATAGTGCATTAAAAGTTCAGGAGGAAATAAAAATGACACGTATTAATAAAGATATGATTATTCATGATATTATTCAGACGGATGCGGAGATTATACCGATACTCCTTGATGCGGGAATGCATTGCGTAGGATGTCCGTCTGCACAGGGAGAGTCACTTGAGGAAGCATGTATGGTGCATGGAATAGATGCGGATTCACTTACGAATGTAATTAATGATTTTCTTGCGTTTAAAGCAGAAAAAGCTGACAACTGAGTATGATAAGAAAGCTTTTTATCGGTAAGGATGACAATGGTAAAAAGCATGCTCTTGCATGGACTGCGGCATCGGGAATAGTATATTCATGTCAGTCGATTGTTTTTTTAATGATAATTACCAATCTGATGGGTGATTCTGCAGCCGGTCTTTATTCCGTAGGAATGATGGTTGCCCAGCAGATGCTCACGGTGGGAAAATTTTCTGTCAGAAATTTTCAGGTATCTGACATAAGACAGAAATATTCATTCGGACAGTATTATACATTCAGGATATGTACGTGCATACTTGCGTTATTTATTACGGCAGTATGGATTGTGGCAGGAGGATACAGAGGAGAAGAAGCTGTTGTTATCGTAGCACTTACAATATATAAAATGGCAGAATGCATGTCAGATTTGTTTGAAGGTCTGTACCAGCAGCGGTTCCGTCTTGACGTAAGCGGCAAAAGCCAGTTTACCAAGGATATCATTATGATTGCGGTATTTGTACTGATGATTGTGTTCACAAGGAGCGTGGTGGCGGCCTCGGTTACTCTTGCCGTGGTATCTCTTGCACTGGTCCTTATCGTGGATTTTCCGACAGCAGGTGCCTTTGCAGAAATAGATTGGCAGTTTGATGTTAAAACGGTAAAAGAACTTACGGCCGCATGCTTTTCACTGTTTGTAAGCTCGTTTTTTTATGTATTTATTCATAATTCACCTAAATATGCAATAAAAAGCATATCCGGAGATGATAATTCCCTGCTTGCGGTATTTAATGCGCTGTTTATGCCGGTATTCGTTGTGGATCTGTTTGCCGGTTTTACCATGAGGCTGTGGCTTACAGGCATGGCTGTATATCATGAAGAGAACAATTTTAAGGGGTTTAAGGGTATTATAATAAAACAGACCGGGATTATCGCCGGACTGACTGCTGTCACGATGGTTGGAATGTACTTATTCGGGGGAAAACTGCTTTCTTTTATATACGGACTTGACCTCGACGGATATGAGTGGACCAATGCTCTTCTCATGCTTTCGGGAGGACTTGTGGCAATATATACGCTCTTTGAAAATGTTATAATAATATACAGGCATCAGCAGGCAAGTATATTTATTAACATCGGAACTGCGGCATCAGCGGCACTTATTATCACGCCGATGACCATTCACGGCGGCATACTCGGAGCATCAGCGGGATATGTTATTGTGAACGGAATAAGGGCGGCGGGATATTTTATTATGGCATTGTATTATATGAAAAAAGATAACAAAAAAGAAACGGTAAGATGATTACCGTTTCTTTTACTGTAACGATATATCTGACAGTATATGAACTGTCTTAAAAAAGAGAGGAGTATATGAAAAAGAAAAAATTTTTCACATACTGAGTATATAAATTCAATATGTACAGAAAATGACTAAATTATGAACAAAATTTTAACTTATTCCGTACAGGATTGCGTCAAGAATCATATCGGCAACTTCGCTCTTTTGCATAATTTCACACTCTTTTACATCATTTTCGGTGATGAGGGTTACGACATTAGTATCAGTTCCGAAACCGGCACCCGGTGTGCGGAGACTGTTTGCCACTATCATGTCAGCGTTTTTTCTTTTCAGTTTTTCCCTTGAGTTTTTTATAAGATTTTCCGTTTCCATGGAAAAACCGCACAAATACTGTCCGTCAGATTTGTGTTCACCGAGATATTTCAATATGTCATCCGTGCGTCTGAGTCCGAGAGACATATCCGTGCCGGTTTTCTTGATTTTATTGTCTGCTACGGCAGACGGGGTATAATCTGCCACGGCAGCGGCTTTAATTATTATGTTCCGGTCGGAGCTGTATTCTTTAACTGCATCAAACATTTCGGCAGCAGATGTAATATTAATGGTATTGACAAAAAGCGGAGGCTTTTCGTGTACGGGACCGGATATAAGCGTGACATCTGCCCCACGGAAAGCTGCAGCTCTTGCAATGGCATAGCCCATTTTACCGGTGGAGTGGTTGGTGATATAACGTACAGGATCAATGGCTTCCCTGGTAGGACCGGCAGTTACGAGCAGTTTTTTTCCAAGCATGTCTTTTTTTCCATGGAGCTCTCTCATTATGTATTCAAGGAGAATCCGTTCATCAGGCAGCTTGCCCTTACCCGTATCGCCGCAGGCAAGATGTCCGCTGTCAGCAGGAATTATCCTGAAGCCGTACATCATGAGCCTGGCAGTATTGTCCCTGACTATCGGATTTTCATACATGGCGGTATTCATTGCCGGAGCGATCAGTTTAGGACAACGGCACGCAAGGAGTGTGGTTGTGAGCATGTCATCGGCAATTCCGTTAGCCAGTTTTCCTATTATATCTGCAGTAGCAGGCGCAATCAATACGACGTCGGCTTTTTTTGCAAGGGAGATATGCTCAACTTCAAATTGAAAATTTCTGTCAAACGTGTCAATTATGCATTTGTTGGATGTCAGCGTTTCAAATGTCAGCGGAGTAATAAAACGTGTTGCATTTTCAGTCATTATTACATGAACGCTGAAACCTGATTTGACGAGGGAACTTGCCACATTCGCCATTTTGTATGCAGCTATTCCTCCGGTTATGCCAAGTAAAACTGTTTTTTTATCAGCCATGGGATACCTCTTAACATTCTTCTGCTATTTTATATAAAAGCTTTTCCGTATCAGCCCAGCCTATGCATGGGTCAGTAATGGATTTTCCGTAAATCATGTCACTGCTGATTTTCTGGTTGCCTTCTTCAAGGTAACTCTCAATCATGACACCCTTAACCAGTTTCTTGAAATCCGGATTGTATTTACGGCTGTGAAGAACTTCGCTGGTTATGCGGAGCTGTTCACGGAATTTCTTGTTGGAGTTGGAATGGTTGGCATCAATGATTGCTGCAGGATTTTTCAAATCTTTTGAAAGGTATATTTCCTGAAGCCTTTCAATGTCTTCGTAGTGGTAGTTAGGTATGCACATACCATGCTTGTTGACACCGCCTCTCAGAATAACGTGGGCAAGGTCGTTTCCGGTTGTGCTTACACTGTATCCCCTGTATATGAATTCATGGGAGCTCTGTGCGGCAATAACCGAATTAATCATAACCCCGAAGTCACCGCTTGTCGGATTTTTCATTCCCACGGGAATATCCATGCCGCTTGCGGTAAGTCTGTGCTGCTGGTTTTCAACGGAACGTGCACCTATTGCTTCATATGACAGAATATCATCAAGATAACTTCTGTTTTCAGGATAGAGCATTTCATCCGCACATGTAAGACTGCTTTCTTTAATGGCATCTATATGCATTTTACGGATTGAGGCAATGCCTGCATATAAATCGGATTCCTTGTTCGGATCAGGCTGGTGAAGCATGCCTTTATAGCCTTCTCCGGTAGTACGGGGCTTGTTGGTATATACACGGGGAATAATCATAAGCCTGTCCTTGGTTTTTTCATTGACTGAAGCCAGTCTTGATACATATTCAAGCACGGCATCCTCCCTGTCTGCCGAGCACGGACCGATTATGACTATGAATTTATCTGATTTGCCCGTAAAAATATCGCGTATTTCCCTGTCTCTCGTTTCTTTGATTTTACAAAGTTCATCCGTCATCGGATATTCTTCTTTAAGGATTTCCGGTTCAGGAAGCTTTTTAAAGTAGTTCATTCCCATATATTGTCACTCTTTCTGAAATAATATTAATACAGATATAAACTAACACTTTAACGCTTTAAAGTCAAGATACAGAAAGGGAAATCTGTATTTTTTGTAAAACCTGCGAAAAATGCATACACTGTTAATTCCTCTATTTCATTTTTCAAAAAAGTATAGTATTATAGGCTTATGGCAAATATACGGACAGAAGGAAGAACATAATGAAGTCAGGAACAAAAGGATATGTCATGCTGTTTATTACGGCGGCAATATGGGGAGTCTCCTTCGTTGCACAGAGCAGTGCAATGGATTACATCGGCCCCTTTACATATCAGGCACTGAGATTTCTGATTGGTGCGTTAACGCTTGTTCCTGTACTGATAATACGCAGACGGAAAAAAGAGACGCATGAATACAACAGAAGGTATACATGGTTTGGCGGAATACTGTGCGGTGCAGCACTGTGTGCCGCATCGTCATTCCAGCAGATTGCGATTTCATACGGAGCCTCTACGGGGAAAGCGGGCTTTATTACGGCAATGTACATAATTATTGTGCCGGTGCTTGGAATATTTTTAAGGAAGAAGGTTCCGGTCAGAATATGGATTTGTGCTGCCGTATCAACGGCAGGACTGTATTTTTTGTCCGTAAAGGACGGATTTACGGTGAACAGGTATGATATACTTCTTCTGGCAGGAGCATTTGGATTTGCAATTCAGATTATACTGGTTGATTATTTTGCACCTAAGACGGATGGTGTATTATTATCGGCAGTCCAGTTTATGACGACGGGAATAATATCACTTGTCATAATGTTTATCCGTGAAAGTCCTGACACCGTTATAATAATGAAAGCATGGAAGCCGGTGCTTTACGGCGGAATACTTTCATGCGGTGTGGCATATACTTTACAGGTAATTGCCCAGAGGTATGTATCGCCGGGTGAATCATCAATAATTATGAGCTTTGAATCACCTTTTGCCCTGATAGGGGGAATTCTGATTCTTCATCAGATACCGGAATGTAAGGAATGGATTGGTATAGGTCTCATGTTCGCGGCAATAATTGTGTCGCAGATTAATAAAAAAGAAATAGGAGAGACAGAACAGACATGGGAAAAATAATCGGAATTGATTTAGGAACCACTAACAGCTGCGTGTCAGTGATGGAAGGCGGACAGCCTGTTATAATAACCAATTCAGAAGGAAACCGGACTACGCCGTCGGTGGTTGCATTCAGCAAAAATGGAGAAAGGCTTGTGGGAGACCCTGCAAAAAGACAGGCAGTAACCAATGCAGACAGAACAATATCCTCCATAAAGAGGGAAATGGGCTCAGACTATACGGTGAAAATAGACAGAAAAAAATATACGCCACAGGAAATATCTGCATACATTCTTATGAAGTTAAAAAAAGATGCGGAGGAATACCTCGGAGAGAAGGCAACGGAAGCAGTAATTACTGTTCCGGCGTATTTTAATGATGCACAGCGTCAGGCAACCAAGGATGCAGGACGGATAGCCGGGCTCAAGGTTGAGAGAATCATTAATGAGCCTACCGCGGCAGCACTTGCATACGGACTCGATAACGGTGCATCACAGAAGATACTTGTATACGATTTTGGCGGCGGTACGTTTGACGTGTCCGTAATAGAAATCGGAGATAATGTAATAGAAGTACTTGCCACATCCGGAGATAACCATCTTGGTGGAGACGACTACGACAAGCGTGTTGCGGATTATCTTGTGTCGGAATTCAGAAAACAGGAAGGAATCGATATTTCAAAAGACAGAATGGCGATGCAGAGAGTACGCGAGGAAGCCGAAAAAGCAAAAAAAGAGCTTTCTGTATCCGTAAGTACCAATATTAACCTTCCGTTCATATGCAATGACAAAAAAGGCCCGAAGCACATGGACATAACACTCACGAGAACTGAATTTGACAGACTTACGGCAGACCTGACCGAGAGGACCGCGGGACCGGTAAGAACAGCACTTGCCGATGCCGGAATATCCCTTTCAGAGCTTGACAGAGTACTGTTAGTAGGAGGAACGACGAGAATACCTGCCGTACAGGATAAGGTAAGACAGCTTACCGGACTTGAACCGGGAAGGAATGTTAATCCTGATGAATGTGTTGCACTTGGCGCCGCGGTTCAGGGAGGAAAGCTCTCAGGAGATTTAACACAGGCTTCAGAGCTTCTGCTTCTTGATGTGACGCCGCTTACCCTTTCAATAGAGACTCTCGGAGGAGTGGCAACCCATATCATAGAGAAAAATTCAACCATTCCGTGCAGGAAGAGTCAGATTTTTTCGACGGCGGTAAGCGGACAGACCGGCGTTGACATCAAGGTGCTTCAGGGTGAAAGACAGTTTGCCAGGGATAACAAGCTGATTGGCAATTTCAGGCTGTCCGGAATAAGAAGGGCACCTGCAGGTGTTCCGCAGATTGAAGTAACCTTTGACATTGATGCCAACGGAATAGTCCATGTGTCTGCAAGGGATCTTGAAACCGGCAGGCAGCAGAGTATAACCATTACCTCAAGCAGTAATCTGTCGGAGGCAGATATCAGGAGAGCCATGGAGGAAGCTGCCGCATATGCCGCAACGGACGGAGTCAGAATGAATGCAATGGAGACGCTTAATGAAGCGGCGAAGCTTATGAATGAAGCACGGGACAGGCTTAAACAGGCGAAAAAGACTGCAACAAAGCAGCAGAAGAATAATATCAACAATGATATGTTTAATCTTGGAAAAATAATCAGAAAAGAAAAGCCGGAGAGAATGACGAATGCTGATATTGAACGTGTCAGAAATGCGATGGAACAGCTCAAGATGTCACTGGCTGAAATTTAACGGAGGAATGAAGAAATGGATATAAAAGGAATACTGGCAAGATGTGACCATACATTACTGGCAACAACCGCTACGTCGGAGGAAATAATTAAACTGTGTGATGACGGAATTAAATACGGAACGGAAACGGTATGTGTGGCACCATCGTATGTGTCACTGGCGTCGGAATATATACGCAGGCAGAATTCACGCCTCGGAGTATGCACGGTGGTGGGATTTCCAAACGGATACAGCACAACGAAGGTTAAGGTATATGAAACGGAACAGGCAGTGCTTGACGGGGCACGTGAAATTGACATGGTCATTAATCTCGGATGGGTAAAAGAAAAAAAATATGATGACATACGGGATGAAATAAGGGAGGTAAAGGAAGCATGCAGGGGAAGGATTCTTAAAGTAATAATAGAAACATCTGAGCTTACCGATGAAGAGAAAATAAAAATGTGTAAGGTAATAACTGAGGCCGGAGCCGATTATGTTAAAACCTCAACCGGATTTTCAAAATGCGGTGCCACACCGGCTGATATAGCAATACTCAGGGGGAATGTGGGGAAAAACGTAAAAGTCAAGGCATCAGGAGGAATAAGCTCACTGGATGATGCGGACCTGTTTATTACACTTGGAGCTGACAGACTCGGAACGAGCAGGGTGGTTAAACTTTTTAAGGAGCTGAACAGATAAATGGAAGCAGCAGACAGAATCAGAAAACAGTTTGAATTTCTTCTTGAGGCAGACAGGGAAAAGAATATTTTCCGTCAGACATATCTTGCAGACGGATCACGCAGGGAAAATGATGCGGAACATTCGTGGCATATGGCACTTATGGTGCTTTTGATGTCAGAATATTCCAATGAACCGATAGACGTTCTTCATACAATGTCTATGGCACTTGTACATGACCTCGTGGAAATATATGCAGGAGATACATATGCATATGATGCAGAAGCACATCTGACAAAAAAAGCAAGGGAGACGGAAGCAGCAGACAGATTATTCGGAATGCTTCCCGGAGACCAGGCAGAAAAGTTCAGAAATCTGTGGAATGAATATGAGGAATGTGTAACACCGGAGGCAAAATTTACAAGAGTGGCAGACCGCATCCAGCCGCTGATGCTGAATGATGCGTCCAAAGGAAAGTCATGGGAAGAACACGGAGTGAAGGCGTCAATGGTATACGAAAGGAATCATGATACCGGAGAAGGCTCGGAAACGCTGTGGAATTATGCAGAGAAAAATTTTATAGAACCCAATGTTAAGTCGGGTAAACTTAAAAGCTTTTAAGATAAAAGGAGATAATGAAAAATGTGCAAAAAACCTTATTACATCACGACGGCGATAGCTTACACGTCAGGTAAGCCGCATATAGGCAATACCTATGAAATTATTCTTGCAGACAGTATTGCAAGATATAAGAGGATGCAGGGATATGACGTACGCTTTCAGACGGGAACCGATGAACACGGACAGAAAATAGAATTAAAGTCTCTTGAAGCAGGAATTACACCGAAGGAATTTGTGGATAATGTTTCCGATGAAATTAAAAGAATATGGAATCTTATGAATACGTCATACGACAAATTTATAAGAACCACTGATGACTATCATGAAAAACAGGTTCAGAAAATATTCAAAAAATTATACGACCGCGGAGACATATACAAAAGCTCATATGAAGGGCTTTATTGTACTCCTTGCGAGTCATTCTGGACAGAATCACAGCTTAAAGACGGAAAATGTCCGGACTGCGGAAGGGAAGTAAAGCCTGCCAGTGAAGAGGCATATTTTTTCAGAATGAGCAAATATGCGGACAGACTTATAGAACATATTAATACGCATCCTGAATTTATTCAGCCGGTGTCAAGAAAAAATGAGATGATGAATAATTTTCTGCTTCCGGGACTTCAGGATCTCTGCGTTTCAAGAAGCTCCTTTAAGTGGGGAATACCGGTTGATTTTGATGACAGACACGTGATATACGTGTGGCTTGATGCCCTGACAAACTACATTACGGGACTCGGATATGACTGTGACGGCAATAGTGATGAAACATATAATAAATACTGGCCTGCAGATTTACATCTTATCGGCAAGGACATAATACGTTTTCATACCATATACTGGCCGATATTCCTTATGGCACTTGATTTACCGCTTCCAAAGCAGATATTCGGACACCCGTGGCTGCTTCAGGGAGACGGCAAGATGAGTAAGTCAAAGGGTAATGTCATATATGCCGATGATCTTGTGGATGTATTCGGAGTAGATGCCGTAAGATTCTTTGTGCTTCATGAAATGCCGTTTGAAAATGACGGTGTGATAACGTGGGAGCTTATGGTGGAAAGGCTTAATTCGGAACTTGCCAATACACTGGGAAATCTTGTGAACAGAACCATTTCAATGTCCAATAAATATTTCGGAGGAGTGGTAAGCAATGCCGGTGTTACGGGAGAAACGGATGACGATTTTAAAAATACCATTCTTGAAGCGGTCAGGAAGGTAGATGAAAAAATGGAAAAACTCCGTGTTGCCGATGCAATAACGGAAATTTTCAATCTGTTTAAGAGATGCAATAAATACATTGACGAAACCATGCCATGGGTGCTTGCGAAGGATGAAAACGGCAGGGAGAGACTCGAAACCGTATTATATAATCTTGTTGAAGGAATTACGATTGGAGCCGTTCTTCTTGCACCGCATATGCCGGAAACATCAGAAAAAATATTTGCACAGCTTAATGCTCCGGCAAGAAGTCTGTCGGAGCTTGATAAATTCGGATTATATCCTTCAGGAAACAGGGTAACGGAAAAGCCGGAAATACTTTTTGCAAGGCTTGATCTTCAGGAAGTGCTTGATAAAGCGGAGGCAATGAAAAAAAATAAAGAAGATGACATTGAAAAGCTGCATCCGGGAATTGACGTTGAGAAAAAGCCGGAAATAACCATTGATGATTTTGACAGAATACAGCTCAGAATCGGTGAAATATTAAAATGTGAGGAAGTCCCTAAATCCAAAAAGCTTCTCTGTTCGCAGGTTAAAATCGGAAGCGAGGTAAAGCAGATTGTTTCCGGAATCAAAATGCAGTATTCAGCTGAGGAGATGGTAGGAAAAAAGGTTGTGGTTGCGTATAACCTTAAACCGGCAAAGCTGGCAGGCGTGTTATCCGAAGGAATGCTGCTCTGTGCGGAGGATGCAGAAGGCAATCTCGCCCTTCTTACCGCAGAGAAAGATATGCCTAACGGTGCGGAGATAAGCTGATGTCAGGAATATTTGAAACACATGCCCACTATGAGGATTCTGCATTTGATGCGGACAGAGATGAATTGCTGAAATCTCTGTCCCGTAATAATATAGAGTATGTCGTAAATGTGGGTGCGTCCGAAGAAAGCTGCCGGCAGACGCTGGAACTGACGGGACGGTATGCTTTTGTATACGGAGCACTCGGTATTCATCCGGATGAGGCTGAAACGGTGGATGGGAAAATACTTGATTTCATTAAGGAAGAATGTCTTAATAATCCCAAAATAGTCGCAGTAGGAGAAATCGGACTTGATTACTGCCATAACAGGGATAATGCAGGGAAACAGATCCGGTGTTTTGAGCAGCAGTTAGAAATTGCAAAGGAGACCGGCAAACCGGTAATTATTCATTCAAGGGATGCCGCAATGGATACATATGATGTACTTCATGCGTGCGGGGCTTCAGCGTGTGGAGGTGTTATACACTGTTTTTCATATTCTGCGGAGGAAGCGGCAAAGTATCTTGATATGGGCTTTTATATAGGTGTCGGAGGGGTCGTTACCTTTAAAAATGCACGTAAGCTGAAAGAAACCGTGAGTTATGTGCCGTTAGAAAACATACTTCTTGAAACGGACTGTCCGTATATGGCACCGGAGCCATACAGGGGCAGTCGGAATTCATCGCTGTATATTCCGGAAATTGCCGCTGCAATAGCGGATATAAAAGGTATTTCTGCTGATGAGGTCGTGGAAGTGACAAATGCAAATGCAAAAAGGATGTATAAAATATGTATTTAAGTAATCCAACCAATACACTTGCCGTAATTAACAGACATGGATTTGTATTTCAAAAAAAATACGGACAGAACTTTCTTGTTGATGAAGGTATTGTTGAAAAAATTGTCAGGGAAGCAGGAGTCACGAAGGAGGATTTTGTCCTTGAAATAGGACCCGGTATTGGAACGATGACGCAGATTTTATGTGAGAAAGCAAGAGAGGTTGCTGCGGTTGAAATAGATTCGCATCTGATTCCGATACTGGAAGATACCCTGTCTGAATATGATAACTGGACGGTTATTAATGATGATATTCTGAAGGTTGATATAACAAGGCTTGTGGAGGAAAAAAATAACGGCAGACCGGTCAAGGTGGTTGCCAACCTGCCATATTATATTACTACTCCGATAATAATGGGACTGTTTGAGAGTCATGCACCGATAGAAAGCATTACCGTAATGGTACAGAAAGAGGTGGCTGACCGGATGCAGGTCGGACCGGGAACCAAGGATTACGGAGCACTGTCACTTGCGGTGCAGTATTATGCAGAACCAAAAATTGTGCTCAATGTACCGCCGGAATGTTTTATACCGAGACCGGGTGTAGGGTCGGCAGTCATACGGCTTACAAGACATAAGACAAAACCGGCTGAACCGGAGGATGAGGCTCTTATGTTTAAAATAATAAGGGCATCCTTTAACCAGAGAAGAAAAACTCTTGCGAACGGACTTAATAATTCTTCCGAAATACACCTTCCTAAGGAAATAATAACCGAAGCAATAGAAAAATTAGGCAAGGGAGCGTCAGTCAGGGGAGAAGCACTGACACTTGAGGAATTTGCAAAGCTTTCCGATGAAATAAGCACAAGATTGAAGTAATATTTTTACGGCTTCTGCCATATATTCTTAATTAGGATAATGGAAGGAGCTGTTTTTATGTTGAGCAACAGAAATATTGCATATATGTATGCATATAATAACGGAATAAAAAAACGCAATGCGGGATTTGCAAAATCGGAGATAAGAAACGGACTTTTAAAGGTGCATGTTAATATGAAAGGTGCGTATTTTGACGGAGGAAACTGTTTTGACGTTCATGTATTTTTCAGGAAGGGAAGAAATGTCTGCGGAATTTATCTCGGCAGTATGAATATATGCGAGGGAACAGGTGAATTCAGATATATGGGGCTTGCGGATAATATACAGAACTCTGACGTATGCTGGGACAGGCTCGGAGGTGTTTTTTTATCAAGAAACGGGGACAGGGCAAAAATATTTGCCGGAGAGTGGGATGATAAGCCCGTTGATACGGATGCCATAAGGTTCGGGGATGAATGGCAGGATGCTGAGGAAGAAAGCATATACGAAGCGGCAGAAAAAGTTCCGGAAACCGACCCGTGGGAGGAATTATACAGGGAACGGGAAAAAGTCCTGCTGTTTTCTGAGGATGAAATATATGACTGTATAGAGATAGAACCTGCTGACATTGACAGTCTGCCCAACGTGAACTGGGGATTAAGAAACAACAGTTTTTTAAATCATGCGTATTACAGCTTCAGACACCTGATTATCGGAAAACAGAGATGTCCCGGAGGTGACAGGTACATAATCGGCGTTCCGGGCATATATACGGGACGGGATCGCAGCATGGCTTCAATGTACGGCTTCAATCATTTTAAATTCAGTATGCGGAGCGATATATGCCTGAGTCAGTTTGGATACTGGTATACTGAGTTAAAAAGCTGAACTCCCGGATTGATAAGCGCATATCGCAGGTGGTCACAATACTCACCGGAAATACACAGGACTGACTCGGCAACGCCTTCACACCGAAAATGCAGCCGTTCAAGAAGAGCGGCTGAGGTCCGGTTACCAGGGAGGCAGAATGCTTCCATTCTGTGAATACGGTTTTCCTCAAACATTGCATCAATAAGCCTGCCTGTGCTCTCAAATGCATAACCTCTGTGCTGAAAGTCAGAAAGAAATTTATAACCGAGAATACACGAATTATAAGGATAAGGAAGTATGTTTCCAAAGGAAACGGTGCCGATAATCCGCGTCGGATTTTCTGGAAGGCTTATATAATACCGGATGTATTTTCCTTTTAGAAAATAATCATATTCGGCACGCACAACACCGGTCTGGTAATTAAGGGTGTAAAAATTATCAGGTTTTACCGATTCCGTTTTTGAAAAAATATCCCTGCCCGCATTAAGAAAATTCAAAATGTGTTCTGCGGAATTTTCATTAAGCACATTAAGCAGAAGACGACGGGTTGTATATGATGTCTGCATACGTATACCTCTTTTGGATGCTTTTTTTACAGTATAGCATAAATACTGCGGATATGATAAACTATATCGGTAAAATAAAAAAACGGTGGATAATATGACGGAAGATGAAAAATACATGAAAGCGGCACTGAAGCTTGCGAAGAAAGCGGCAGCCCTTGACGAAGTGCCGATAGGGTGCGTTATTGTCCGTGAAGGCAAAATAATAGCAAGAGGATATAACAGGCGTAATACGGACAAGTCACCGCTTGCCCACGGAGAAATCATTGCCATTAAAAAGGCGGCAAAGACGGTGGGTGACTGGCGTCTTGAGGATTGTACGCTGTATGTTACCCTTGAGCCGTGCCAGATGTGTGCGGGTGCAATCATACAGGCAAGGATACCGAGAGTGGTTATGGGAACGATGAATTCCAAGGCAGGCTGTGCAGGCTCAGTCATTAACATACTGCAGATGGACGGATTTAATCATAAGGCGGAGATTGTCAAAGGTGTCCTTGAAGATGAATGTAAAGAACTGATGCAGGATTTTTTTAAGGAATTGCGAAGAAGAAAGAAGTGCTCATACAAATGATTATCCGGCTAAATTAACAACAAATGATTATTCAACTAAAATAATAATTGACAACTTATAACGAAGTATATACAATAATTTTTATGGAAGACGAAAAAATATCGGCACACTTACAGAAATGTTGGGTCGCAAAACATGAAGTCTAAGGTGGTATATCAATAAGGAGTTGATTTAATCATTATGATGGTTCGGTTGCAATGTGTAATATCATTGCAGCCTTTTTTTGTAACAGAAGAAAAATTATACGAGGAGAGAAGAAGATGAAAAACACAGGATATTTATGCTTTTTAATTACATTAAAAATGCTGGGTGTAAAATGTGAAAATACAAAATTTGAAAACAGGTTTGAAAAACAGGGAGATGTAGATTTTGAGATAATCAGAACCGCAAAGGAACTTGGATTAAAAATAAAAACAGCCGGATTTAAGAAGAAGACCATAGAGAAATTAAGTGTTCCTGTTATTGCAAAGTGCAGGGATAATAATTATATTCTGATACTGAATAATTCTGATGACAGGTGGATGATATTAAATCCCATGACAGGACAGCCTCAAACTGTTACTGAGGATGTACTTCTAAGTATGATTAATGGGGACATAATTGTGATCGGGAAAAAAGCATCATCCGCAAATGAGTGGAATAACGGAAAAAAATTCGGATTTAGCTGGTTCATTCCAACAATACTAAAATACAAAAAACAATTTATCAGCGTTATTATTGCTGTTTTTGTAATACAGATATTAGGACTTCTTACACCATTAATGACACAGGTTGTTGTTGATAAGGTGCTTTCTCACAGGGCAATGAATACACTGTATACCATAGGTATAGGAATATTTTTGGTATATGTATATGAAATGATTATCAGCTTATGTAAATCCTATTTGTTCGTACATACAACAAACAGGATAGATGTTGCATTGAGTGCACGATTATTTAAGCATCTGTTTTCACTTCCATTAAAATATTTTGAATCAAGACGTGTTGGTGAAACAGTTGCAAGAGTACGTGAACTTGACCAGATTAGATCTTTTCTTACGGGTACGCCATTATCTTCAGCAATAGATATGGTATTTATTATTGTGTATATAGCTGTAATGTTTCTTTACAGTAAGGGTTTAACCATGGCGGTACTGGCATCAATGCCGCTGTTTGCACTACTTTCAATTATAGTTACTCCGCTTTTTAAAAAGAGTCTTGACAGAAAGTTTGAAGCAGGTGCAAGGTCACAATCTTTTCTTGTTGAATCCATTAATGGAATCCAAACAGTTAAATCATTTGCTTTAGAAGAAAGCTTTGAAGAAAAGTGGGGCAATCTGCAGGCGGATTATGTTAAAGCAGGATACAATACATCTGTCATATCACAGACCTCTGGTATTGTGGCAAATTTTATACAGCATGTTGTTGACCTGATTATACTTATATTAGGAGCAAAGTCGGTTATTGCAGGTACCATGACAATAGGTCAGCTTGTAGCTTTCAGAATGCTTTCGGGAAGAGTCAGCGGACCGGTGTTGAGACTGGTACAGTTATGGCAGGAGTATCAACAGGCATCCTTATCAGTAAAACGTATCGGAGATATATTTAATTCTCCGACAGAGATTAAGTCAGGACATACTATTTCGGGTTTACCTGAATTACAGGGCAAAATAAGGTTTGAAAATGTAAGATTCAGATACAGGTCAGATGGTTCGGATGTATTACACGGTATTTCATTTGAGATGAAAGAAAATAGAATTTACGGTCTTGTCGGAAGAAGCGGTTCGGGTAAAAGTACCATTTCAAAGCTTGTGCAAAGGCTCTATATACCTCAGAGCGGAAAGATAACGATTGATGGTATAGACATATCACTGATTTCACCTCAACTGTTAAGAAGGAAGATTGGAGTGGTTCTTCAGGAAAATTTCATATTTAACGGTACGGTTGCGGAGAATATCTCCATACATTGTCCTATCTGTTCAACAGAACAGATAATGGAAGCAGCAAAGACTGCAGGAGCTCATGATTTTATAGTGGAGCTGGAAGAGGGCTATGATACTGTCATAGGTGAAAAGGGAATAACACTGTCAGGAGGACAGAAACAGCGAATTGCAATTGCAAGAGCAATTATTAATAATCCTCGAATATTAATATTTGATGAGGCAACATCTGCTCTTGACTATGAATCAGAAAGTATTATCCAGAATAATCTTAAAGATATATGCAGTGGAAGAACTGTTATAATAATTGCACACAGGTTATCGACGCTGGCTGCTGCAGATGAAATACTGGTTATAGACAGAGGAGAACTTGTGGAATCAGGCAGCCCGGAAAAACTAATGGCTATGAACGGATTATATGCATATCTGCACAGCAGGCAGCAAAGAGGAGAGACCGAACAATGAAAAATTACCTGAAAAAAGAGTTAAGAAAGAGAGAAAACAATTTAAAATACGATTTTTTGCCGTCAATACAGGAAATAATTGAAAAGCCTGCTAATCGGACGGGTCTTATAATAATGTATGTGATTATTGCATTGATTGTGTGTACTATATGCTGGGCATGCTTTGCAAGGCTTGATATAGTTGTAACGGCTGCCGGTACGGTTCATACGGAAAAAGAGATTATAACATTAAAAGTAGTAACAGCAGGAAGAATTAAAGAAATTTATGTAAATGATGGAGAATATGTAACTCAGGGAGATATTATTCTTACGTTGGACTCAGATGTTAGTGAGACGGTTTTACAGGAGTATGAATATAATTTGGAAATACTCAATATTCAAAAAGAGGTTTATGAAAAAATATATAACAGATATAAAAATGATGATTATACAATAATAGAACTGAATACAGAGGAATATGGTGCGAACAAAAGATTTGCTGATGCAATAATTCTTGAGAATAACATTGTTTTAGAAAATCTGGAAGCTTTAAATGAAAATGAAACAAGCCTGGTAAAATCAAAACAGCTTTTAACCGTAATGCAGAACTTGAACAGTGTAGAAGCTGATATGGAAAGTGTTACGACTGATTTGAAATCTGTCAGAAAAAATATGGAAAATTATAGACTTGAAGCTCCTGTATCAGGAATATATCATGTACAGAATGAATTTTTTTCGGGGAAAAATGTTTTCACTGATGATATTGCAGGTTATATAATGCCGGAGAAAAATTCATATATTTTTACCGCGTATGTTTCTAATAAAAAAATATATGATGTTGGTATCGGAGATATTGTTAAGGTAAAAATTACGGCTTTTGATAATACAGAATATGAATATATTGATGGTGAAATCATATCTGTCAGTGATGTGCCGGTGAGCATAGAGAATCAGGGTAATGCTTATCAGGTAGACATAAGATTATATGATGTTCCCGAAGGCATTAAAACCGGAATGGAAGGGAGCATAGACATAATAATAGGGACAAGAACGGTAATGGATTATTTTATGGAACCATTTAAAAAAGGTTTAATGAACAGTTTAACTGAAAATTGATATATAACCAGGGAGGATATATAAAGATATTGAAAAAAAACGGAGGAAATTGAAATGGGATTTGTCAACCGCATGTTAGAGGAAAATGAAAGAAGGGAGTATGTTCTTGGTTATCCTTCCAAGGGAAAGAGGGGAGCGTTTAGAGGAGGAACAATAGATGACGAGAATGATGTGAGATTGTTTAACTATGCAAACGGTCCAAGGGGTAAAAGGGAACCATGTGACATATATTCTTTCGTTTTTGATTATAAAGGAAAGGTATATTACGTGCATTTAAGACAGGAAGTGCCATGCGGAAATGATGTACACTGGTATTCGGCCTGTGATATGAGTGATTTTAACAGCGAACAGTTACATAGCCTTAGGGACGCAATGAAAGTGTATGCATGTGAAGGGTTCAATTTACGGGAATGTATGAGGTTAAAAGATAATCCTTCGTATATCACGCGTAATGACAGAAGTAACATATTTGTTAATTTTTAGACAACAGGGAGAAAGAACAGTAATGAACTTTAATGAGATGACAGTGGAAGAAATAATAGAATACTTCTGCAATAAATTTAATAATAATGAACCTTTTTCTTTGCAGGAATTGCGGGAAGCAGTATGCTCCTGCAGCATAACCGACCCTGTTGCCAATGCGGATGCGATAACCATATTTTACAGCGGAGGAGAAGATAAAATCGCAGAGGCACTGGGAAAGAGCGGGAATGAAAATATCAGAATCATAAACACCAGGTCGGAATTAGCGGCACTCGGTGAAGAAATAAAAAACAACGAATGGAGGAAATTGAAATGGGATTTGTTAACCGCATGTTAGAAGAAAATGAAATTAAGGAGTATGTTTTGGAGTATCCGGGGAAAGGAAATAAAGCAAAAGCAATAGGAGGAACCATAGATAAGGAAAACGATGTAAAGTTATTTTGTTATGCCAATGGTCCAAGTGGTAAAAGGGAACCAAGTGATATTTATTCTTTCATCTTTGATTATAAAGGAAAGGTATATTACGTGCATTTAAGAAAAAAATAGTGGATCATATTGTACATTGGTATTCGGCCTGTGATATGAGCGGCTTTAACAGCGAACAGTTACAGAGCCTTAGGGATGCAATGAAAGTGTATGCATATGAGGGATACCATATACATGATATGTTTAAAGAACTTAACGAAAAGAGCACTGTATATATTGAATTTTAACAGGTGGGTGGATATAATGAACTTTAATGAGATGACAGTGGAAGAAATAATAGAATACTTCTGCAATAAATTTAATAATAATGAACCTTTTTCTTTGCAGGAATTGCGGGAAGCAGTATGCTCCTGCAGCATAACCGACCCTGTTGCCAATGCGGATGCGATAACCATATTTTACAGCGGAGGAGAAGATAAAATCGCAGAGGCACTGGGAAAGAGCGGGAATGAAAATATCAGAATCATAAACCGTACCGACAGGTTTAAATTGTTAAGTTATAAAGATGAAAGTACGGTTAATGGTAATTCATTTGATGCATGGGTAAAGAATGCAATACAGTATGAAAATCCCGGTATTGGAGATAAATTGGATGAGGTTTTCATTCAGGAAATGTACGGGGTAAGTGAAGCCGGAACAGACATAACGGAAGTCGGAAACGGTTACTGGAGTCAGGCATCTGCTGACTTTGCAGCCGCAACGTCGGGAGATTCATATGCGTTAATTACCAATGCAAGAGATGACAGGATTTTTGCAAGGGAAGAGCTGAAGCAGTTATATAACGTGGCAGACGATGCAAAGAAAATCAGCGGATACACCAGGTCGGAATTAGCGGCACTCGGTTATAAAATAAAAAACAACGAACGGAGGAAATTGAAATGGGATTTGTCAACCGCATGTTAGAAGAAAATGAAAGAAGGGAGTATGTTCTTAGTTATCCTTACGAGGGAGATAGAGGAGCATTTATAGGAGGAACAATAGATGACGAGAATGATGTGAGGTTGTTTAACTATGCAAACGGTCCAAGTGGTAAAAGGGAACCATGTGACATATATTCTTTCGTTTTTGATTATAAAGGTAAGGTATATTACGTGCATTTAAGACAGGAAGTGCCATGCGGAAATGATGTACATTGGTATTCGGCCTGTGATCTGAGCGGCTTTAACAGCGAACAGTTACAGAGCCTTAGGGATGCAATGAAAGTGTATGCATATGAGGGATACCATATACATGATATGTTTAAAGAACTTAACGAAAAGAGCACTGTATATATTGAATTTTAACAGGTGGGTGGATATAATGAACTTTAATGAGATGACAGTGGAAGAAATAATAGAATACTTCTGCAATAAATTTAATAATAATGAACCTTTTTCTTTGCAGGAATTGCGGGAAGCAGTATGCTCCTGCAGCATAACCGACCCTGTTGCCAATGCGGATGCGATAACCATATTTTACAGCGGAGGAGAAGATAAAATCGCAGAGGCACTGGGAAAGAGCGGAAATGAAAATATCAGAATCATAAACCGTACCGACAGGTTTAAATTATTGAATTATAAAGACTTGTATACGAAGAATTCATTTGATGCATGGGTAAAGAATGCAATACAGTATGAAAATCCCGGTATCGTAGATAATGAATTAAAACGTATATTCATTCAGGAAATGTACGGGGTAAGTGAAGCAGGAACAGACATAACGGAAGTCGGAAACGGTTACTGGAGTCAGGCATCTGCTGACTTTGCAGCCGCAACGTCGGGAGATTCATATGCGTTAATTACCAATGCAAGAGATGACAGGATTTTTGCAAGGGAAGAGCTGAAGCAGTTATATAACGTGGCAGACGATGCAAAGAAAATCAGCGGATACACCAGGTCGGAATTAGCGGCACTCGGTGAAGACAGGCTGTTTGAAATCCTGAAAGAACAGGTAATTAACGACTTTAAGAATGCAGATGTCTATGTGGATTTATATGGCAGTAAAGTGGGAATGGATTTTAAGGGAACGGAATTAGAGGGTGTTATAAAAGAAGTTATCCCTGACAATCCGAATGAATGTATATGCATTAAAAATTCCGAGTATCTGAATATCGCAAACATGGACAGCGACGCGTTTAAAAACGGAATAAAAGAATCAGCCGTATATCTTAATGAACAGGGAGAAATTATCGGGCGCAGTTATAACGGAACATTGTTGGAAGGAAAACTGAAGGATGCTGTTCCTGAAAAATATACATACCAAACAACATATGAAGCATATTCACAATTTGCGGATGATGCTGCAATGCGTAATAAATTTGGAACAGATTATGATTTGCTGACAACAGCTGAAAAATACCGGCTGAAGGAAATAGATTATTTTGCACGTATCATTGATGGAATAGATGATATGGCAAAATTGGAGAAAGCGACTGCAGATTATCTTAAAGGTTCGGGAAAGACAATGGAAAGCTTAAACAGTATAGACAGAATGCTGATTAAAATAAGCACAAAAACGGACTGGCAGAAAAATGCATCGGTATCAAAGATTAATGCATGGTTGGAGAGCGCACAGAAATCAACCACATTTGCAAAGGTCCTTAAAGGGGCGGAAGCTGCAGGATATGCGGCAATATCTGCGATGGCTGCATATACGGTTTATGATACGGTTTACCGTGCCAACAGTGCCATTGATGAAGGCAGGTATGGTGAGGCGGCAGGCATTGTCGCCGGATCAAGTGCCGATCTTGCAATAACACTTGTAGGAGGAGAGGCACTTGCCGGAAATCTGATACCTTATTTTGCAGGTGCGGGTATGGCACTCGCAGGCCCGGCAGGCTCGTTAATAGGAGGCATTCTGGCAGGCATTATAGGATTTAACATATCATCCGGCATCGGTAATGCAGTCAATAAATTGTTTAGGGGAATAGGACTGTCCTGGGATTACATGTTTGGAAACGCCTCAAGCGTATTGCGATATGTGGATCCGCTTGTCCTTGATGCGGATGGGGACGGATTTGAAATACTGTCTGTTGATGACGGTGTATATTTTGATGAAGATGCATCCGGTCTGACTGAAAGGACTGCATGGGTATCCGGTGATGATGCACTGCTTGCGGTTGACCTTAACGGAAACGGAATAATTGACGACGGCTCCGAGCTTTTTGGAACATCAACAATGCTTAAAAACGGGAAAAGGGCAAAAAACGGATTTGAGGCATTGCAGCAGTATGACTCCAATTCAGACGGGGTCATAGATGAAAATGATGAGGAATATTTTAAAATTCTTGTATGGCAGGATAAAGACTGTGACGGAATAAGCCGGAGTGAAGAGCTTGTTTCACTGAAAAAAGCCGGAATAAAATCAATTTCACTTGAAACCGGATATGAATCGGGAAGAAAAGTATCCGCAGTGACATATGCAGACGGCACAATCACTAAATTAGGAGAGTTTGATTTTGAGGCAAGGTATTATGACACCATTGAAAAAGAAAAAATTGAGATTGCGGCAGAAACAGAAGCACTTCCGGATGTGAGGGCGATGGGTAACGTTGAGAGTCTGCATACACTGATGCAGAAGGATGAAACAGG
This sequence comes from uncultured Butyrivibrio sp., assembly GCA_964405265.1. Classification (GTDB taxonomy): domain Bacteria; phylum Bacillota; class Clostridia; order Lachnospirales; family Lachnospiraceae; genus Eshraghiella. Next base: position 132,848 of record CAYONC010000001.1, on the reverse strand, counting down.
GGTACTGACAGGATATGTTAAGGAATTTGTGGCAGCGCAGACCCATGATGAAAAAGAGGCACTGGTAACAAAAATTTTGTATTTTATTACAGGTGCTGATGACATCGGTGCTAACAGCCGAGGCGGTGAAATGGACGCACGGATGCTTACCGTTATCGAGAAATTTATGGGACAGAATTTTATGGGTACACAGGGTGCAAATCCGGTTAATACGGCAGCTCCCATTTTGGAAAATCTTTATAATGAAATATTTAATTCGTACTATTGTCTGTTAAATTCGCAGACGGGGTTAGCCGGATATATGAATCTTCTGGCTGTCACGGAAAATGAGGATGGGACCATAACCATTAATACGGAGGCTTTTGATGCGTTCATAAAGTTATGCCGGGACAATGGTGCCGACATGACGGAAACCGTTGGAGAGATGGGACGGTATATCAGATATGTTAATGCATCGGATTCCGGTAATTTTATCCGGTATAAAAATAAATACAGGACGGAAATAAAGTATTATGAATGTATCATGAAATATACTTCTCCTTACAGCTTCACGGGTACCGCGGAAAGCGACTGTTATAAAGGAATCCGGACAGAGAATGTGATATTCGGTGAGGGAGGCAATGATACACTGTATGGAGGGACAGGTAATGATGTTATATTTGGAGATGAGGGAGACGACAGGCTGTATGGAGATGAAGGCTGTGACACATTGATTGGAGGCGAAGGGAATGATTATCTGTCCGGAGACGAAGGAAATGATACTTATATCTTCAATCCCGGAGACGGAAATGACGTTATTTCCGATTATGAAAACAGTGCATCTTCAGGAAAAGCGGACAGGATACTGTTTGGTGAAGGCATTACGCCTGAGGATGTCAGAATGGAAAGAGTGGGTAATAACCTTGTAATCCGCTATTCCGAAACGGACAGCATAACCGTACGGAATGCATACTCATATGGTGACGGAAGATATTTTGTGGAGAATATCGTGTTTGCAGACGGAACAAGCCTGAATAAGACGGAAATCGGTCAGCGTGCACATAACCTGTACGGAACGGAAGGGGATGACAACATGTCAGGATACGGATTTTCGGTAGGATATGACGTCAGCGAAGTTATCCACGGATTAGAAGGGAATGATACAATAAGCGGTAAGGAAGGAAACGACACAATCTATGGAGATGAGGGAGATGACAGGCTGTATGGAGATGAAGGCTGTGACACACTGATTGGAGGCGAAGGGAATGATTACCTGTCCGGAGGCGAAGGTAATGACATCTATATCTTCAATCCCGGAGACGGAAATGACGTTATTTCCGATTATGAAAACAGTGCATCTTCAGGAAAAGCGGACAGGATACTGTTTGGTGAAGGCATTACGCCTGAGGATGTCAGAATGGAAAGAGTGGGTAATAATCTTGTAATCCGCTATTCCGAAACGGACAGCATAACCGTACAGAGTGCATACTCATATGGTGACGGAAGATGCCGTGTGGAAAATATGGTGTTTGACGGAATAGCCAAATACAGCATAAATTATAATAAAATTTCTCTTGAATTGATTGAAGCATACATGAAGGTAAATGAACCGGTAACAGATGCCTGCACGGAATCTGTGACTGAAACATCAGACGATACCGGAGCCTTCGATATATCAGATGCTTCCGTTGTCTGTGTTGATGCCATGTTAAATCTGCTTGTACAGGAAATGTCAGAAATGAGCAGCGATAATGTTACGGATATAAATTATAATGGTACTGACATAAACACCAATAACACTGTCCAGCTGTGGGTTGAAAAATAGAGCCTGCCGTCTGACGTTGCGGATAATGTGCATGAAACCTGTGGAGTTTGTCCGGAAAAATAAGATGCTTTTTCCGGACAGATGATTATCCTGCTAAATTAAAAGATTTCCGCAGAAGAAATAAGTGCTCCTATTGACTTTTTATCGGAAAATGGATATACTTAAAGTCCATGCAGCCGGGGAAGTAGCGGCTCCCTATACCTGAAATCCGCTGAAGCAGGGGTGATATTCTGCCGAGGGCCTTAGCATATTATGGCTGGCCGGTTTAAGTGGCGTTGAAGCCTGGGTCTTACGCAATGGAAATCCACGAACCATGTCAGGTCGGGAACGAAGCAGCATTAAGAGGAATCTTCCATGTGACGTAAGGGTGCCTGGGTTGAGTTAACTGGACCGGTAACGTGTGATATGCGGGTTCGACGCAGGATGCATGGTTTTTCATTTTGTGAAGCTGTACATCTTCATGGAGTGAGAAATGTTACAAGTCGGGATTTTTTGTTTGGAAGGAAACGGGAAATGTCATATACAGCATTATACAGAAAATGGAGACCGGAGATTTTTTCGGACGTAAAAGGTCAGAATCATATTGTAACAACCCTGAAAAACCAGATTGAGACCAACCGTATAGGACATGCCTACCTTTTTTGCGGAACGAGGGGAACGGGTAAAACTACCATTGCCAAGATATTTGCAAGGGCTGTCAACTGTGAACACCCCGTGGACGGAAGCCCGTGCGGAGAATGTGATGTGTGCAGGACGATTGCAAACGGCTCATCCCTTAATGTTGTTGAGATAGATGCGGCAAGTAATAACGGAGTTGACAACATAAGGCAGATAAGGGAAGAAGTAATGTACAGACCTACTGAAGGCAGGTATAAGGTATATATTATTGATGAGGTTCACATGCTTTCAATCGGTGCATTTAATGCACTTCTGAAGACACTTGAAGAGCCGCCCGAATACGTTATTTTCATTCTGGCAACAACGGAGGTGCATAAGATACCGGTTACCATAATGTCAAGATGTCAGAGATATGATTTTAAGCGCATATCAGTTGATACGATAACGGACAGACTCAGGGAGCTGACGGAGTACGAACACGCCGACGTTGAAGATAAGGCGTTAAGATATATAGCAAAAATGGCGGACGGAGCCATGAGGGATGCTTTAAGCCTTCTTGACAGATGTATGTCATTTTATATAGGTCAACGACTGGAATACCGGGACGTTCTGGAGGTACTGGGTGCAGTTGACACGGAAGTCTTTTCCGTTATGCTCAGGGATATCATTAACGGGAAGGTTACCAAGCTCATGGAAAGCCTTGAGAACATGATATTGCTCGGAAGGGATTTAACACAGTTTACGGCAGATTTTACATGGTATGTCAGGAATCTCCTCATGTTGAGAACTTCACCGGAAGCGGTAAGCATGATGGATATGACTGAAGAGAATATACAGAAGCTTCAGGAAGAAGCTTTTATGATTACGGATGAGCAGGCACTGAGATATATCAGAATACTGTCAGAGCTGTCATCACAGCTTAAGGTTACAAGCCAGAAGCGGATAGCGGTTGAAGTGGCGCTCATAAAGATGGCGAACCCGAGGATGGAGCAGGATACCGTGTCAATGTCCGAGAGGATAAGAAGACTTGAAGACCTCGTAAAGGGAAGAGAGGAGCTTTTTGCACTTGGGTCACTAAGCAGACAGGCATATCCTGAAACTGAAGCATCCGGTGAAAGAGAAGTGCAGGTTCCCGTTAAAAAGCAGCCGATTAAGGCGGTTAATGAGGATATAAGAAAGATTGCCCTTAACTGGCACGGAATCATCGGAAGAACGGAAAATACTTATCATAATTTTCTGAAACAGATGAGAATAACGGCGGAGGAAGACAGGCTTGTCATGGTTGCCGATAATTCATTTGTATATAATTTTATGATTCGGGAGAACCACAGGGAATATATTCAGGGAGTAATCAATGATACGGTCGGGAAGGAAGTACCCGTTGATATAAGGATGCTTGAGAACAATACTAATTTTGAAGAAGCATTTACAGATTTGGAAGAATACGTTAAAATGGATATATCTATGGAAGATTAAAGGAGAATTGAAAAATGGCAAGAAACGGCGGATTTTCGGGAGGAATGCCCGGTAATATGAACAATCTCATGAAGCAGGCACAGAGAATGCAGCGACAGATGGAAGAGCAGCAGAAGGAGCTTGAAGAGAAAGAATTTACGGCGGCAGCAGGAGGTGGAGCCGTAGAAGTTACGATAACGGGTAAGAAGACAATATCCAAGGTCAGTCTCAAACCAGAAGTGGTTGACCCTGATGATATAGAAATGTTAGAAGATCTTATCGCGGCAGCGGTTAATGAAGCAATAAGACAGGTAGAAGATTACTCACAGGAATCAATGGCTAAGATTACGGGAGGTCTTGGCGGACTTGGCGGAGGATTTCCGTTCTGATGGATTATTACGGAAGCAAGGTATCTAAATTAATTGAAGAACTGGCGGCATTACCGGGCGTTGGAGCTAAGACAGCACAGCGCCTTGCTTTTCATATTGTCAATATGCCGGAAGAGAGGGCGGAAGGACTTGCAAGGGCAATAACGGATGCAAAGCATAACATATGCTATTGTAAGACCTGCTGTACGCTTACGGACAAAGAGGAATGCGACATATGCGGGGATGGCAGACGTAACCATAAGACCATTATGGTAGTGGAGAATGCCAGGGATATGGTGGCATATGAGAAGACTTCAAAATACAACGGAGTGTATCACGTACTTCACGGAGCAATATCCCCCATGCTGGGAATAGGACCGGGTGACATCAGAATAAAAGAGCTTCTTATACGTCTGCAGGGGGATGTTGATGAAGTGATTATTGCCACAAACTCAAGCCTTGAAGGCGAAGCAACCGCCATGTACCTTTCTAAAATGATTAAGCCGGCAGGAATTAAAGTGACGAGGATTGCCAGCGGGGTACCGGTGGGAGGAGACCTCGAATACATAGATGAGGTAACGCTCCTCAGGGCACTTGAAGGAAGAACAGAGCTGTAACGGAGTACACGGACGAATGCAGAAGGAACATATCCTGATAAACGAAATAATATCTGAACATAGGGAGCGTATGCTCAACCTGAAAAAATATTATCCCTTTTTCAAATTATCCGAGACATCCTTTTCATGGTATAAGGACGGAGCGTATGATAATCTCGATATGGGATATATTTTGATGGCTGTGCTGCGCTTTTTTATTGAGGAAAATAATTTTCAGGAACGAGACGTGACATATGCTGACTATGTGAATTTTATGAAAAAGTGTTTAAGAAGGGATTTTGGAATAAAACCGGATGAAGCAGATGAGAAGATTCTGACGGATTATATATTCGATAAGTTAAAAAATGACGGCAGACCGTTTACGTTTGAGTATTATGACCCTGTAGACCGGGAAAAAAAGGTATCAAGAGTCAGACTTCTTGAGAGCCGCATACAGGATGGAACGGTATGGTATTCCATAAGCCCCGATGCCATTGAATTTTATCTTGACACCAAAGAAATCAGGGATGAAAGCAGAATAAGCGTGGAACAGCTTCTTCTGGAAAAAATGATACGGTCAAGGGACTTTAAAGGCGGTGCCGAGGTTGTAAGAAGAATCAACAGTGAAGTGGAGCGCCTCCGTTACAGAAAAACCCGGGTGGTAGACATGCTTATAACGGATGTTTTTGCCGGTGTTGAGGCGTATAAGGACTTTTTTGATACCGGAATAAAATGGTTTGATGAAGAGCAGAAACTGTTCATCAAGAACAGGGAGCTTATTGAAGCAGCACTGAAAAGGGCAGAAAGCGAAAAGACATCCGGAGATTCATCGCTGTATTATAAAACGGCGAATGAAATATACCGTCTGGATACGGAGCTTAAGGTTGCCATGAATAATCACAGCGAGCTGCTCAGGGCATGTACGGAGTTAGGAATTACAGCGGATGAAATTATAAAAAAATCAAAGCTCAGCAGACTGAGGAGCAGATTTAACTTCAGAAGCATACTTAACAGCATGCAGGAAAAGGATGATTACGGAATACTGCAGTATGTGGTTAAGCCGTTTATGGGTCTGAACATACGCAAAACTTTTGATTTTAAGAAAACGGAAGCTATACTTGATTATCGCCCGGAGAACAGGGAACAGGCGGAGAAAGCGGTAAAAGAGAAAATTACCGAAATAGTATTTGAAGATGAGGAAGCGGAGAAATTATTCAAAAAAAACTGCCGAACACTGCTTCTCGTACTTTTTAGTGAGCTGAAAAAGCATAAAAAAATTAAAATAAGTGAATATCATAGAAAAGTAACGGAGATTTTTTCGGATGAAATAACCAAAAACGGGGATTATTATGCATTTCTGGTTCATCTGTGCGGAAAAACGGAGTATGTTCTGTCGGACAACGGTATGACGGAAGAGACCTTTTTGGATTCAATGATTAAAGAATTTATGACGGAAAGGGAATTTGAGGATTATCAGGGAATGAAATTCTCCCTTGAGCTTGCCGAAGGCAGCGAGGAAGAAATAATTACGGGGAAAGACACAAGCATAACGGACTTTTTAATAATATTACGGGAAAAGGAATAAAAATGGAAAGCAGAAATCTTATGAAAGCACTGGACATCATGTCGGTATTGATGACAGGCGGAAGCGTGGGTGAAAAAAGCGAGCAGGGACTGTATGAGGAATACTGTACCAATTCCGAGGTATACGATATCCTGATGTCGATATGCAAAAAACTGAACATTAATCTGTATGAATACAATAATACCATCTTCATAAGTGCCGGGGATGATAACCGTGTATTCGGATATTCCAATGAAGAATTGAAGAAAATAATGGGTCTGAGACTTAACAGAGAGCTGTTTCTGGTTTACTTTATCATGTATAACACAATAACCGTATTTTACAGGGAATCATCCGTTTCCACATATCTTGAATATGTAAGGGTGGAAGATATTATTAAATCGGTGGATGCGGCATTTGCCGGGGTCATGGATCCGTCGTCCGCAGTTTCACGTAATTATGGTGAACAGGAGACGTTTAGGTCACTGTCGCTCTTGTGGGATGAACTTCCGGTCGTCAGTACAGAGGACAGAAACGGAATGAGGGCGGCAAAAAATTCAAAGTCGGGTTACATAAAGATTACATTTAATTTTATGATATCACAGAATCTGCTGGCAGAATCGGGAGAAAAGTTTTATCCGACTGACAGATTCAGGGCAATAGCAGAAAACTATTTTGAACAGAACAGAAGCCGTCTGTACGACATTATGAACGGAAGAAAAGAGGAAACGGATTATGCCGCAGATTAACAGAATCAGGGTTAACAATGTCAAATATAATTTCGGAACACAGTTTTATGATGATTTTTTAATGAGGTTTTCCTGCAGAAATTCCATATACGACCTTGCAAACGGAGGAGGAAAGAGCGTGCTTATGCTTTTGCTGCTCCAGAATCTTATTCCGAACTGTACACTTGATGATAAGCAGCCGATAGAAAAAATGTTTCGTAACGGTGTGGGAAATACAACAATACATTCACTTGTGGAATGGAAGCTTGATGCCTGTGACATAAAAAACGGATACAGGTACATGACGACGGGCTTCTGTGCAAGAAAATCAGGAGATTCCGGCAATGATGCAGACGGCAGGACGGAAACTGCCGGAATAGAATACTTTAATTATTGTATTTTTTATCGGGAGTTCGGGGAAAATGACATCAAAAACCTTCATCTTGAAAAAAACGGAGAAAGGGTGGGATATTCTGCCCTGAAATCTTATCTGAGGGAGCTTGAAAAAAAGGATTTCGGCGTGGAGGTAAGAATTTTTGACAGAAAAGGGGATTACCAGAATTTTATAAGCGGGTACGGACTGTATGAGAGCCAGTGGGAAATTATAAGAGGAATTAATAAAACGGAAGGTCATGTAAGGACATATTTTGAAAGCAATTACAGGACGACGAGGAAAGTGGTGGAGGACCTTCTTATTGAAGGAATAATTGAGAAGTCATACAATAACAGAATACGCAGAAGTGACAGTGATGATGCCGTAATGGCACAGACGCTCCTTGACATAAGGACGAGACTTACTGAGCTTGCAAAAAGGAAGGAAGAAATTGAAGGCTATAACAGACAGATAGAACTGCTTGAAAGCTTTTCCGAAAGACTTGCAGGCTTTAAAAGCATATTCGCAAAAAAGAAGGAGTATGAAGAAAAACTGCTTTCATATCTTGTTTTGTGCAAAAAAAGGCTTAACGAAGAAAAAGATAAAATAAAAGAACAGGAAAATGAAATAAAGAGACTGGATGAGGTGGTGACGGAAGCAGAAAAAAGCATTGCGGCAGCAGGTATAGAGTCGGATTATACGGAGCTTGAACGGACGGAAGCCCTTATAGAAGAAACCGCTTCGGAAAAAAAAAGGCTTCGTGAAGAGGCTGCGGTCTGCAGGGACAGATTAAAATACATGGAAGCGGCTTCTGCATATGAAGAATATATGTACAATAAAAAAGAATATGAAGAAGTCAGGGAACTGATAAAAAGCAGCAGCATGGGCAATGAAGAAATACTTAAAGAGCTTGCACAGCTTGCTTATGCAAGGGAAAAAATAGTTAATTGCAGACTTGATAAGCTTAATGGGGAACTTGAAGCAGACAACAGCCTCAGGAATGAGCTTGAAGCTGCCATTACAGAAGCAGAAAAAACAGAAAAAGAAACCTATGGGCAGCTGAAAAAAGAGCAGGGGCTCAGGGAATCGGAAAACCTGAAAATTGAAAGTATTAACGGGCGTCTTGAAGTGCTTATGAAGGATGCGGAAATCGTGGCATCTGCCGGAGCGGAGGAGGCAGCGGCGAAAGAAGAGCACGCAGCGGATGAGTGCGAAAAAAGGCTTGCCGTTATTTCGGAAACGCTTGAAAAAGAAAGAGAAAAATATAATGATTTGAGACGTAAGCTTTCGGAAACGGATGCAGGACTTACAATGACGGGAGAGGAGCTTGACCGTTACGGCAGAGAACTTGAAGAAAATAAGAAGCTGTCTGTCAGACTTGAAACAATACAAAACGTATATGGTGAGAATAATACGGAAAGTCTTGAGAATAAAATAGAAAACCTGATTAGTGAACAAATGTCAGAATATCTAAAATGCGTGGCAGGACTTGAAGAACTCAAGTCATATGCCGAATGTATTGAAAACGGAAAAATTCCTGAAAATGACAGGTATTTTGAAGAGCTTGTTTCATATCTTAAAAAGCATTACGGAGATGTCAGAACGGGCAGGGAGATGCTTCTTGCCATGAATGAAGAAGAAAGAAAAAAAGCACTAAAGGAATTTCCACAGATGCCTTATGTGATATACGGCGGGAAGTCACGCGAAGAAATCCGCAGGGACAGAAATGTATACAGACTGAAAACGGGTGCTCACATTATTCCGGTAATCGGAGATGAGGAAAACCTTGAGAATATATCTGCAGTATACAGGGATATATCCATTATTTCTGATGAGGCAGCGCTAAAAACGGAGTTGGAAATAATCAGGGAAGATATACGGAGAATGGAGGAGCAGGCAGAGAAAAACAGGGATCGCTGTAATGTAATGGAGAACGACCTGAGAGATGTTAAGAACATCTTAAAAAGCATAAAAACTGAAATCAATGAAGAAGGCTATGAAGGTATCAGAAAAGCTTACGATGACCTTATGAAGGAAAAAGACGGCTGCATTGAAGCTTCGGGTTTTTCAAGAGAAAAAATAGCCGGATATACAAAAGAGACGGAAGAAGTAGCCGCATTAACGGAAAGATACAGAAAACGGGCGGGAAAACTGAGAAAAATAGCAGAGCTGAATGCAGAACTTAATGCAGCATATGAGAATGTACGCAGATGTGACGGAAATATGTCGCTTTACGGAAGAAAAAACCGTGATGCCTCAGACAGGCTTTTCAGAAAAAAAGAAGAATATGACAGGGTCATTAAGGTCATAAATTCAAAAAAAGCAATGTCTGAAGAACTTGTCCGCAGATACAATGAAGACTTTAAACCGTACAGGGATGAAAATATTAAGGCTGAAAGAGAGTATACGGAAGAAGAAACTGACATAAGGGGAGGAGCATTAAGAAAAATTCTTTTAAACCGGGTTGGAGAATCTGCAGACAGGGAAAAGCTTCTTAAAACCTATGAAAACGGTATGAAAAAGAATGCAGACAGCCTGAGGCTGTGTGGCATGACACCGGAAGAAGCCGCGGAAGCTATGGGAAAAGGCATACTGTACGTTGGAACGGTTGAGGAAAAGCTTGAGCTTAAACACAGGGCAGAAGAGCTTGAAAGGCAGGCGGCATTAAAGGAGGAAAGCCTCAGTGCACAGGAAGCACAGAAGAACCGTATTGAAGGAAGCATCTGGCACGCACGGAAAATTTATGCAGAAAAATACGGAGAATACGAAAGACATGAAATAGTGAATCCTAACGGAATCATTGCGGAAGGAAGACAGCAGCTTGTACGGATACGCAGTGAGAAGAATGAGCTTAACCATGAGATTAAGAATCTGCAGGAAAAAAACAAAGATATTCTTCTGATGGAGAAGGATCTTGAAAGAATAATATCAAAAGCAGGGCTTGCCATACAGGAAGAAACGGCATTGAAAATTCCGGAAGAGGGAATGGAACTGTCTTTTGAAAATTATGAGGATATACGCAGGAAATACGAAAACGTCTGCAGGGAAGAACAGAAAAAACGGAATAATCTTACGGAAGAAAAAATGAAGCTGGCTGACAGCCTTGAAAAATATAACGGATATGACCTTGCCGCGGAGATAAGGAAAAATATAACGGCACCTGAGACGGCAGGTGAGGTTGACGATATGATTTCGGGAATCAGCGGGACCAATGACTGCATAGCACTTGAGAGAGACAATGTGGAACAGGGAATCAGCGATATGCAGAGGATTAAGGATAATTTTGAGGAACGGTGCATACAGATATGCAGCAATATAAGAACCGAGCTGGAGCGTCTGCCTAAACTGTCAAGAATCACTCTTGATAATGAAGTCATACCGGTAATTACCCTGTCCGTGCCTTACATAAGGGAGACACAGTATAAAGAAAGAATGTCAGCATACATTACCGAAACAGCAGCAGGGGCAGAGACATTTTCTTCACCGGAAGAAAAGCTTAAATACATTAAATCGCGTCTGTCATGGAAAAAACTGTTTTCCGTTATCGTGGCTGACATGAACAGCATAAAGCTGTGTCTGTACAAGAGAGAACACGTAAAGGACAGAAGCAGGTATCTCAGATATGAGGAAGCGGTAGGAAGTACCGGACAGTCACAGGGAATATACATACAGTTCCTGATTTCCATAATACATTATATTTCAAATATTAACGCGGCAGGAAAGGATGCGGCAGCAATAGGAAAAACCATATTTATTGATAATCCCTTCGGTGCGGCCAAGGACGTATATATATGGGAACCGATTTTCAGACTGTTAAAAACCAACCATGTACAGCTTATCGTTCCTGCAAGAGGAGCAACTCCTGCAATTACCAAAATGTTTGACGTAAATTACATACTTGGTCAGAAGATGGCGGGAGACAGACAGCAGACGGTGGTGGTTGATTACCGCAGTCAGGTCAATTCGGAAGAGATGGAATACAATGTCCTTGACTATGAACAGGCGACTTTAAATCTTGATTGAAAATGCCTGATACATGTGATAGAATTATTAAGGATTTTTGCGCAATTCAGTGAGGTGAATACTTTGGATAAAGCAGAATATGGTATGAAAATTGAACAGATGAACAGACTGTATGCATCAGGAGCTTATGAAGAAGCAGCGGCAGCGGCAGATAAAATCAACTGGCGTAAGGTGCGTAAATGGTCTGAACTGAGTCTTGCCAAAGAAATATACGAAAAAGCCGGAAGACTGAAGGATGCAAGAACGGTATGCATATATGCATATAACCGCAACCTCGGAGGACGAAGACTTGTATATATGCTTTCCGAGCTTTCCGTTGCACTTAATGATCTTGAAGAGGCAGAAGACCTGTATAAGGAATTTATTGACATGGCACCTCACGATATGGGGAGATACATCCTTTTGTACAGAATTAACAGGGCAAAAGGAATTCCTGTATCGAGTCTCATTCCCATTCTTGAAGAATACAAGGAAAAAGAAATGGATGAGCAGTACGGATACGAGCTTGCGGAACTGTATGCGGAAGCGGGACGTACGGAGGAATGCATAAAAGAATGCGATGACCTCATATTGTGGTTTAATGACGGCGAGTATGTAGAAAAAGCCCTTAATCTGAAAAAGAGATATACGGTGCTTACACCTTCTCAGGAAGAAAAGCTGCGGCTTATGAATGAATGCCGCAAAGCAGGCAGCGTTTATGAACAGGAGCTGCCGGATTATGAAGAAGAGACCTCATATGCGTCACATGACATGAAGGAAATAACCGGCAGTGAAATTGAAGATTATCATATTCCGGTACCGGATTCTTCAATATATGACACAAGAAATCTTCAGGAAGAACTTGCTGCGAGCATGAAGCTTATTATGTCCGATATGGATGAAGAAGAAAAAGCATCGGGATTTACCGCAGATTATGAAGAAGATATTCGGGGAAAAATGCCAGAGACCGAATCAGGGGAAACTCAGGAAGAAATGGCTGAGCCTGAATCAGGGAAAACTCAGGAAGAAGCGGCTGAGCCTGAATCAGGGGAATCTCAGGAAGAAATGGCTGAGCCTGAATCAGAGGAATCTCAGGAAAAAGAATATGAAACCATTATTTCAGAAGAGCTGGCAGCAAGTGCCGAACCTGTAAATGTGGATGTGATAGAGATTCAGCGTGGACATGATGATGAAGTAGATGAGCCGACAAGGGAGATTATAATTAATACACACAGGTGGAACAGCATTAAGAGTGTCATGGAGGAATTAAAAGACGAAACCGGAGAACCGCTGTCGGCAATACCTCAGTCCATGGAAAGTGACAGCAGACCGGTACAGCTTGAACTGAAATTTGATGAACCTGTCATAGAAGGACAGATAGATATAATGCATTATCTTGAGCATATGAATGACCGCGTTCCTGAACCGGAATCTGACGGGCAGGAAGATGATTTTGAAAAGATAGTCCGGGAAGCGGCGGAAAAGGGGGAGCTTGAAGAGGAAGAAGCATTAAACAGACTTACGGAAAGGCTTCTTACGCATATATCCGAGGAAGAAGCTGCGGCACAGGAGACTGCACCGTCGGCGGAGGAAGAGGAAATCGGTCTGATTAATGAATCCGTCATGAAATATGTGAAAAAGTATCTTTTCATGGAAGGTATGGAATTAGCCATCGAAGAACTGTTAAACGGTAAGAAAAATGAGATACCGGATGGAACCTCAAGACATGGCAACATAATTATTAAGGGTAAGCCTGATACTGACAAAACGGGATTTGCAATTAACATATTTAAAGCACTTCATGCCGATGAAGAACAGCAGGAGTTAAGAATTGCAAAGACAACTTCGGATGTATTGAATAAAAAAGGAATTGCGGCTTCTGCCGATAAAATAAAAGGAACAACTCTTATAATCGAAAATGCGGACCGTCTGAATTCGGCGGCGGCAGAGGAACTTAATGAGTTTATGGAAGGCAGTACGGAATCCATGCTGGTGATTTTTACCGGTGAGGAGTACTATCTTAAAAAACTGTTCAGGGCCAATCCGTCTCTCAGGAAGAAGTTTGATTATAAGCTGGAGCTGAAGCATTACTCGGTAGTTGAGCTTGTGGAGATTGCAAGGGAATACGCAAGAGTAAGAGGATATGCCATTGATGAAAAAGCACTTCCCGAGCTGTATATGGCTGTGGGAGCACTTAATGGTGATGATGAAGGTTCGGAAATTGAAAAGGTTAAAAAAATAATAGACGGAGCCATAGTAAAAAATGGTAAGCCGTCAAGGAATTTTTTCGGTAAACAGAGAAAAGGCCTTATATTACTTAAAGAAAAACATTTTATGCAGGAAAGATGAGGAAATTTATTATGGGCAACATTGATGAAATGTCAGTAAATGCGATCAGGGTACTTGCGGCGGATTCCGTTCAGAAAGCAAATTCAGGACATCCGGGGCTTCCGCTTGGATGTGCACCGATAGGATACGAGCTGTGGGGGAAGCATATGAAGCACAATCCGGCAAATCCGCAGTGGGCTGACAGGGACAGATTTATACTTTCAGGCGGACATGGTTCCACACTGTTATATTCTCTTCTTCATCTGTTCGGATACGGACTTACAAAAGAAGATCTCATGAATTTCAGACAGCTTGATTCTCTTACACCGGGACATCCTGAGTACGGACATACCGTAGGAGTCGAAGCGACAACAGGACCGCTTGGAGCAGGTATGGGAATGGCTGTGGGAATGGCGGCAGCAGAAGCACATCTTGCGGCTGTATTTAATAAAGACGGATATCCGGTTGTAGACCATTATACATATGTACTCGGCGGAGACGGCTGTATGATGGAAGGCATTTCATCAGAAGCAATGTCACTTGCGGGTACTTTAAAGCTTAATAAGCTTATTGTAATATACGACTCAAACAGCATATCAATAGAAGGAAGCACTGACATTGCATTTACCGAAAGCGTTGAAAAGAGATTTGAAGCGTTCGGATTTCAGACGATTATGGTCGAGGACGGCAACAATACCGAGGCAATAGGAAAAGCAATAGAGCTTGCAAAAGCAGATAAGACGAGACCGTCACTCATTACGGTCAGGACTAAAATAGGACATGGCTGTCCTGCTAAAGAAGGCAAGGCAAGTGCACATGGCGAGCCGCTTGGAGCGGATAATGTGGCAGCACTAAGAACCAACCTTGAATGGCCGTACGAAGAGGCTTTTTTCGTTCCGGAAGAAATCTATGATAATTACAGAACACTTGCAGTAAAAGGTGCCGAAAAGGAAGCAGAATGGAACGTACTCTTTTCTGAATATTGTAAAGCATATCCGGAAATGAAAGAGTTATGGGATACATATTTTGATAAAAGACTTGGGGAAAAGGTTCTTGATACGGATGACTTCTGGGCATATGATGATAAGGCAGAGGCGACAAGAAGCATTTCGGGAAAACTTCTCAACAGGGCAAAGAACGTAATGCCTAACATACTGGGTGGAGCAGCAGACCTTGCACCGTCAACCAAGACATATATGAACGGAGCAGGAGATTTTTCGGCAGCAGATTATTCCGGAAGCAATATGCATTTTGGCGTCAGGGAAATAGCAATGGCGGCAATAGGAAACGGAATTATGCTTCACGGCGGATTAAGGTCTTTTGTATCGACTTTCTTCGTGTTCAGCGATTATGTTAAACCGATGGCAAGACTTTCGGCACTTATGAAGCTTCCTCTTACCTATGTGCTGACGCATGACAGCATAGGTGTGGGAGAAGACGGTCCGACACATGAACCGATAGAACAGCTTGCAATGTTTCGTGCAATGCCGGGATTTGCGGTATACCGTCCTTGTGACGCAACGGAGACGGCAGCAGCGTGGTATTATGCACTTACCAATCAGGATACCCCAACGGCTCTTGTGCTTTCAAGACAGAATCTTCCGCAGATTGCAGGGTCATCAAGGGATGCACTGAAGGGAGGATATATTATTGATGATTCGGAAAAAGAAATTCCGGATGCAATAATAATGGCATCCGGCTCAGAAGTATCACTTGCGGTGCAGGCCAAGGCAGAGCTTGCAAAAGACGGAATGGATGTAAGGGTTGTGAGTATGCCGTGTATGGATGTTTTTGAATGCCAGAGTTATGAATACAGGGAATCCGTGCTCCCTAAGGCATGCAGAAAGAGGGTTGCCGTTGAAGCACTATCCGACTACGGCTGGGGAAAGTATGTAGGACTTGACGGGGCATATGTGACAATGCACGGCTTCGGGGCAAGCGCACCTGCGGACAGGCTTTTTGAAAAATTCGGCTTCACTGTTGAAAATGTTGTTAATACGGTTAAAGGACTGTAAAATTACAAAAGAAAGAGATATCCGCCTGATTAATGGCGGATATCTCTTTTTTTAGTTTATTCTGTATAATTCGGCTTCTTCCGTTGTATAACGGATATTAATGAAATTATTGGTGTATTGTACGACCTTTATATCAGTTCTTTCTGACAGAGTTATCAGTTCACCGCTTTCCGAATCGTAAGTGTATAAACCGCTTTCATCCCAGTACAGAAGGTATTTATTCCGTACATAACCTATACGTCCGGTCTTGTAGGTAAAGCTTTCGTTATCATATTCAACGACTCTCTGTTCATCCGGAATAATTAAGGTTAAGTGACCCTCATTAACACAGACGGCATAAGTGCAGCATTTATTATTGTAATAATTTTTATTCAATGATATCGTTCCGACAGTTTTATTTTCGGAAACATATTCATATATTATTTTGCCGTCCTGATTGAAGAATGATATTTTATTATCTTCCGTTACATACCCGAGATGAAGCTCATCCTCATAATTGCATGAGCCTGTGTATTCCATAACCGCACCGGTTTCAAGTATCAGACAGTAATTTTTTTCATCGGCAGTATCAAAGCGAAGATAACCCTCGCGGTTGTCATCCCAGCTGTAATAATCTGCCTCATATACCGTTCCGTTAACGTAGATTATATCAGAACCGCCCCATGATTCATATACATCGATATTGGACATACAGTATGCCCAGCTTAATTCATCTCCGGTATACGACAGGTCCGATTTGATTAATGATTTACCCTCTGAGTTAATAAGTTCGTATTCATATTTTCCATTGGAGTTTTTCGTTTTTATTACAAAGGCATCAGAATGGTTGTCTGAGGTTACTACTTCCAAATTATCGTCAGGAGTAAAATCACGATGGAATATTTCGGTTTTACCATCGGCGTCAAGTACGGAAACATACGGGGTATCACTGAGTGTGGAGTAACAGAGAATGTATTCACCTGCCGGGTATACACCGATACCATCCGGTGCAGTATATGATAATGTACCATCCGTAAGATTAATAATGTGACGTATGCCTTTGTTGTCATTTATCATCATCTGAAAGCGATTATATGATTTGACGCCAAAATATTCGATGTCTGAAAATTTGGACATACTCAGGCTCCATACCTGTTCAGCGGAGTCTCCGGAAATTTTATACCGCATTATGGTATCTTCAGACGATTTTAATATGAACTCATTACGGGAAAGACAATATATGCCGGTTCCGCAAATATTGCTGTCAAGAATAACGTTACCGCTTTTTCCGGTTATTATAAGCCTTGAAAGTCCGTTATCCGACTCCTCAAGGTATATGACAAAATCCGTACCGTCAGAATATCTCTTAAAACAGCCTTCAATAACGGTTTCATTTCCGTTTTCTGCCGTGCAGTGTAATGAATCGTTTATGTCAGTGTAGGTATTGTTAAAAGCTATATAAGTGGATGTATTAATGCCCGTGTTATCTGCAGGAGTTATTTCTATGCTGCTTTTAGCAGTGCTGTTGTTACCGGTAATTGTGTAATCGTTTTTATCGCTCTTATGACCTGCAATAATGGCGGCAGCCCCTCCGGCGACAATGAGTGCGGAGATGACGCCTATTGCCGCCTTTGCTCCGGCAGCAAGGCCGGAAAAACCGTGGTTTTTAATTTTCTTGTTCATTTCTTTCCTTTTACGATATGACCGGCTGAAAATATCAGGCATGGCAGCATTTGCACATACGGAATATTTTTCAAAGCTGTATATAACTGCCAAAAACGGCAGTATTGCAATACAGCGGAGACGTACGCCTTCATCTTCAAGGGCATCTGCCTGTTTACGAAGCGATTTTTTTGCGTAGTTCAGACGGCTTCTGACAGTTGCTTCCGGGCAGCCCATGGCTTGCGAAATTTCATGTACGGACATTTCCTGATAATAGAACATGAATACGGTGATTTTCTGTTCATCGGGAAGGCGGTTTATCATTGTCAGTAAAATATCTGCAATTTCTTTATCTGCAACAATGTCTTCAGGAATTTTTTCTTTTGCCGGTATGCTGTCAAGAATGCTTTCCTCACTGTCATCGACATATGTGCTTATGGTATCAAATTTACGGTTTTTCTTGATGTAATTGATACTCATATTGCAGGCAATGGTTTTCAGCCATGCAGGAAGCCCTTCCGGTTTCGTGAGAAGTTCGATTTTTTCAGTTGCACGGAACATGACTTCATTGGCGATTTCTTCAGCGTCGCTTTCGTTGCCTGTGATTTTGTAACATATGTAATAGACGTCTTTATAAAATTCCGTATAAAATTCCGTAATGGCCGCACTGTCATTATGACGTATCCCATCTGTCATGCTTTCATAATTCATATCGTAATCCTTTCTTTTTGTTTTCATTAATACTAACAGTATTTTTTCAAAAAAATATTTAAAATTTCAAAAAAATTTACAATAAAATTGTAAATGGACCGTCATTAATAAGTTCAACCTTCATGTCAGCACCGAATATACCGTGTTCCACGGTTTCAACCCGTTCACTGCAGACTGATATGAACTTTTCATACATTCTTTCAGCTTCGGCAGGTTCCTTGGCACCCGTAAATCCGGGTCTGTTGCCGTGACTGCAGTCAGCACACAGCGTAAACTGGGATACAATAAGGAGAGAACCGTTGACATCCTGAAGAGAACGGTTCGTTTTTCCGTTTTCATCCTCAAAAATACGCAATTTTATTATTTTATCGGCATATTTGTATAAAAGGTCATCCGTGTCATCAGCTTCTATTCCGATTAATATAAGAAGTCCTTTTTCTATCTGACCTGCAATTTTTCCATCAACACTGACATTTGCACGCAATACACGCTGGATAACTGTTTTCATCTTTTAATCTCCATATCTTTTAAAATATCTTTATACATTTGGATAAGCGTTTTTTTCGGTTTCCATCCTAACTTACGGATTTTATCGGATGAAAGACGAAGCCCGGTGTGGGCAGCATATCCGTATTTATTGTCTTCCGGAATATCATATATGACTTCTGAATTTCCGTGTGACAGTTCCCGGACTGCGAGTTCGGCCATTTCCTTTATGGTCATTGTGTTTGCTTCATTTACTATGTTATAGGTTTCCCCGTTGTTTCCCTTATGAAGAACCGTAAGGATTCCGTCTACCGTATCCTGTATGTCGCAGTAGTTGCCCATTGAGCTTCCGTCAGTGTGCAGTATTACAGGTCTGCCGTAAAAAACTGATTCTGCTATGCTGGCAAAAATTCTTGTTTCGCCGGGAAGTATGCCATGCCCAAAAGTCTGGGAAAGCCTGACATTTTTAACAGGGAGATTATATTCCCTGTGATAAAAAAGGCACAGGTCTTCTGCTGCTTTTTTTCCAAGAGGATATGAGCTTCTCGGGCTGGAAGGATCAATATATCCGTATTCATCCTCGTGTACCGTGTGTCCGTCAGAGCAGTCAATGCTTCCGTATACCTCCATGGAGGACAGGTTGACCATACCGGAGATACGGTGATTTACGGCAAATTCGAGTACAGCGGCAGTCCCTTCCGTAATTATCCTGTATGTATCCTCCGGATGCGTATTTATGTAAGAGGAGCGGGTAGGGGCAGCACAGTGGATAATATAGTCACAGACGTCCCCGGATAATATATCTGTCAGATGATGGCCGGTAATATCCGCTTTAATAAGCTGAACCCGGCCTGGAAGCATGGATTGTGCTTTCATAACATCACGCACCGGAGCGATGATCCGGTTGTCTTCGCGTTCAGACAATTTTTTTATAAGTGCTGAACCGATATACCCGGTTGCACCGGTGATAAGGTATGTATTCATGTCTTACTCCTTTCCGGAATTATATAAACCATTATATCAGCAATGAGGTAAACGGACAACGGAATTTGAAGGAACCATAAATACGGGAAGAATATTTCGGTTGATTATATAAAATTACTGTGATACAATGCAGATATGTATATTTACCAATATTTATAAAAATCAAGGAGGAAAGCAAATGGGATTTTGTACATTTTGTGGTAAGGAAATTCCTGAAGGCGGAGTGTGCTCATGCCAGCAGGATATGAATCAGGGTACATATGCACCGACGGAGGGTTCATACAGTACAGGAGATACATATACCACACAGGGGACATACGGAGCAGAGAATGTATATGCATCTGCACCACAGTATAATAATTCAGCATCAGGAAAATCAGAAGGAATAGTAAGCTCTGTTGTTGATACTTTTAAGGACACCGTTAAGGATCCTATCGGGGCATCGAAGGATTTTTATGCCAATGCCTCAGTTAAGAAGGCAACCATTATGGTTTCACTTATGGCAATAGTATATGTGGTAACGAGTTTTCTTACATTAATAGCTAACCGTGTTCACGCATACTGGACCATGAGAAAAGAAATCGGCGGCTGGAGTCTGTTATCGGCTGAATATAAGAAGCAGTACAAGAAACTGTTATATGAATCATGCGGACTTGACGGAGGTGCGTTTGCACAGGCGATTTTCTTCCCTATAATATACATGGCATTAATGGCAGCCGTAATGATCGGAATAGCTTATCTTGTTAACGCCGTATTCATTAAGGGCAAGGTTAAGCTTACGAATCTCCTTAAGCTGGCAGGTTCGGTTTCGGCTCCGCTTATTACGATTCTTGTACTCAGATACATTAACAACTGTATTCATGTATCAGCACTTAACTACATAATTTTCCACATATCAATGGTTGTTTTATCATTGCTTGTAATGCTTCAGGTGTTTGGCATCATGAAGGAATACATTGCCGATACGAAGAAGTTCCTTATAATCCTTGCAACAGCTGTTGCGATTATGTTAATAGGACATTATCTTTTTGATGGAGTAATGTTAGGAAAATGGTATTCATATTTTGAATCATTCCCAATATTAATGAGCTTCTGATGTAATATACTTGTATGATAACCGGATGGCAGGAATGTATCTTATCGGATACATTCCTTTGCTGTCTTAATGAGAAGGTACATCCGATAGGAGGATATATGGCGGTTAAATGGAATATTCTTACGGGCAGGAAGTCAGGGAAAAAGGTTCGTGCCGTGGCAGAGAAGAAAGAAAATGTTAAAAGCCGTCCTGCAGAACAGCAGGGCGATAATGGACTTACACAGGAAGAAATAAAAAGTATTGTTGACAGGGAAATAAGTGCCGCATCGATGAAGAATCAGATGGTTAAGTACTTTAATAATATTGAATCGCAGGGAATAAGAACGGAAGCGATACTCGAAGAACTCAGGACTTCCGTGGATGCCGCTTTGGGCAGTATACGGACTGCAGCAGAAAGGGATTCGGAAAATTCTCAGAAAATAATGGAAATCAATGCCGCAGTGACCCGTGTTGAAAGCATCAGCAGGGGGCTTACGGATAACATACATAAGGACAATCTTCTTACATACACTAATATGAAAGAATTGATTGAACAGACCGGCATGGTGACGGAAAAGCGTCTGAAGGGTATAAAGGCAGGTATTATAACGGGTATCGTTCTGCTGCTTTTAATGGCGGGAGGCATTGCGTTCAGCATACTTCTGCAGCTTGGAATAATTGCATTTTAACATGATATGCCGTAAGAAAGGTTGGAAATAATGAGCGAGGTATATGTTGTAGGACATCGTAATCCGGACACAGACTCCGTGTGCTCTGCGATTGCTTATTCCAATTATAAAAATAAATTAACGGGCGGAGATAATTATCATCCGTACAGGGCAGGGCAGCTTAATGAAGAGACGCAGTATGTTTTCAAAAAAAAGGGAATAACACCGCCGCCGCTGCTCCAGGATGTTCGTGTTCAGGCAGCAGATCTCCAGATTAAGAAGACGGAAAGTGTTAAGTCGGGAATATCCTTGAAAAAAGCATGGAATCTTATGAAGGAAGCCGGTGTGGGTACACTTCCGGTTGTCAGGAACAGAAAGCTGGAAGGCCTGATTACCATTACGGATATTGCCAAATCATATATGGATATATACGACAGCAATATTCTTGAAACATCCATGACAACATACAGACAGGTCGCAGAAACGCTTGAAGGTAAGATAGTCTGCACCTGCTCTTCAAGACCGTGTGTAAGCGGAAAAATCATTACGGCAGTAACCACTCCTGATATTCTTGAAGAAAGTGTGGAAACCGGTGACGTGGTAATACTGGGAAATCGCTATGAAGCACAGCTGTGTGCAATAGAGATGGGCGCAGGATGTCTCATAATCTGTGACAAAGCACCCGTTTCCATTACGATTTCACGGCTTGCAACTGAATACGGATGTACAATCATTACATCCCCGCATGATGCATTTACGGTTTCAAGGCTTATTTTTCAGAGTATACCGGTAGGCTATGTGATGAAGAATGATAATCTGGTGACTTTCAGGCTGGATGATTTTGTGGATGACATACGAAAGGTGATGACCCAGACACGGTACAGGGATTTTCCGGTATTGGACAGACACGGTAATTATGAGGGCATGATATCAAGGAGAAGTCTTCTTGGTGCAGATAAGAAAAATGTCATATTAGTAGACCATAATGAAGCCAAGCAGGCTGTAAACGGAATAGAAGATACATACATTCTTGAAATAATCGATCATCACAGGATTGGTGCTGTGGAGACGATACAGCCGGTATTCTTCCTGAACAGACCGGTAGGCTGTACTGCAACAATCATATACGGAATGTATGTGGAATCAGGCATAGAGATAGATGACACGATGGCATACCTGATGTGTTCCGCGATATTGTCGGATACGCTGATGTTTACTTCTCCTACCTGCACGGATGCGGATCGGGAAGCGGGCAAGGCACTGGCTAAAATTGCAGGAATCAATATGAAGGAACATGGTCACGAAATGTTTTTTGCCGGAAGCAATCTCAGCGAAAAAACGGCTAAGGAGCTGTTTACCGGAGATTACAAAAAGTTTTCAATGGGTGATGTTACGTTTGGAATCGGTCAGGTATCATGTATGGACGGTGATGAGCTTACCCAGGTCAGAAAGAAGATTTTTGCTTATATGAAGGAACAGTATAAATCACTTGGCGTAAATATGCTGTATTTTATGCTTACCAACATATTAAAACACAGTACGGAGCTATTGTGTGTCGGTGACGGTGCAGAAGAGCTTGTGGAAAGAGCATTCGGAAAACAGGGACATGACGGGGTTGTAGTGCTTCCTCATGTGGTATCAAGAAAGAAACAGGTTGTTCCTGAAATTATGATGGAAATAAATCAGTAAAGAGGTGCAGATATGGCGAAGCAGAGTTGGAAACCGGGAAATATGTTATATCCTCTTCCTGTGGTTATGGTCAGCTGTAACCGTGAGAATGAGAAACCGAACATAATAACTGTTGCGTGGGCGGGAACGGTATGTTCATCACCGGCAATGGTGTCAATATCCGTAAGGCCGGAAAGATATTCTCATGATATCATTAAAGAAACCGGAGAGTTTGTTATTAATCTTGTTACGCGGGATTTGGTATATGCCACGGATTACTGTGGAGTTAAATCAGGCAGGGATGCTGATAAGTTTAAGGAAATGAATCTTACTCCTCTTCCGTCGTCTGTAATAAATGCCGTAGGTATAGCGGAAAGTCCGGTAAATCTTGAATGCCGGGTTACGGAATGCAGACATCTCGGCTCACATGATATGTTTATTGCAGAAGTGGTTAATGTTACCGTGGATGACAGATATATGGATGAAAGCGGCAGGTTCAATCTTAATACTGCTGAGCCGGTGGCATATTCCCACGGAGAATATTATTCTCTTGGAGAGAAGCTTGGAACGTTCGGTTATTCGGTAAGGAAGAAAAAATGAAGAAAAACATAATACTGACGGGAATGCCGGGTGTGGGGAAAAGCAGTATGGGTGTCGTACTTGCCAAGGCACTTGGCTTTCATTTTGTCGATTCGGACCTGGTAATACAGCAGCATGAAGGGAAGTTATTAAGTGAAATAATAGAAGAAAAGGGAATACAGGGCTTCATTGAAACTGAGGATGGGATTAATGCACGGCTTGAAGCGGAAAACACCGTTATTGCCACCGGAGGAAGTGCGGTATACGGAAAAAATGCGATGGAGCACTTTAAATCCATAGGAAAGATTGTATATCTGAAAGCAGAATATGAAACCATTGCATCAAGGCTTTCCAATCTTAAAGGGCGCGGAGTGGTTATGAGTCCGGGACAGAGCCTCAGGGATTTGTATGATGAGAGATGTGTTTTGTATGAAAGATATGCGGATGTAATTTTTGCCATCGACGGTCTTACGATTGAGGAAACGGTTGCCGGATTATTGAAAAATTTGTGAAAAAACCCAAAAACAGGCAAAAATTGGTATTTTATTTGTATATAAGGGGTTTACAAAAGAAAAGAATGGTGTTAAAATTCTATTTGTTACAAAATTGTTACAAATAGAATTTTATGAGGATATGCAATGAAACATTTGAAACAGTATAAGAATATATATATGTCATATGCGAAAACAGCATTTATTGCAGCTGTATTTTTACTTGTTGCTGTTCCTTTTGTTAAGAAAGTTGCCAATGACGGCAGAACATATACACCGGATGTACGATATATGGTTGTACTTAACGGAGAAGAGCTCGGATATGTCAGTGAAGCATCAATTGCTGAGAACGCGCTTCTTGACGTAAGAACGCAGCTTGCAGGCGGCGACGGACTTGCTCTTGTGGAGGCTGAGCTTGAATTTAAGAAGCAGACGTCGGGCGGAGCGGTTTTATCCGGAACACAGATTAAGGAAAGCATATATGATGCACTTTCAGAGGACGTTGTATTGACAGACAGCAGTGAAACTGCATATACGGTAAGAATAGATGATTTTACCGTTACGGTTGCGACAATTGACGAGGTGACGGAGCTGCTTCAGAGAGTGAAGGACAAGTACAGTACATCCAATAAGTTTACGGTAGAGCTTAACAGACAGGAACTTCACGGGTATGCGGCATATACAACAAATTTTGTATCCGCTGTTAAGGAAGTTAATGACGCTGCACAGGTGCTTGCACCGGCAGGAGATGTTCTTGTCCGGGAGGATATTGGTGAAGAGGATATTACATATACTGAGGGTGTCATTTCGGTAGAATTTGTTGAGAATATAGAAATAATAGAAACACGGTACGATAAAGCGGATGTTCTGACGGTGGATGAAGCATATGAGCTTATTACCAAGGAACATATGGAGAAGGATACATATACCGTTGCAACAGGCGACTGCCTTTCTTCAATAGCGAGAAATCATGATATTACAATGGATGAGCTTTTCGCAATGAATGAGGGTTATACGGCAGATACTGCAATATATCCGGGAGATATTCTTGTAGTGACCGTTCCTGCATCTGAGATTTCTGTGCAGATCATTGAAGAAAAGACATATGAAGAAGAATATAATGCGGAAATCACATATGTAGACAATAATTCCATATATGAAGGAATCGAGAATCTGATTCATCAGGGTTCAGCCGGAGAAAGAGAAGTTGTTGCACTGGTTACCTATGTTAACGGTGTGGAGACCGGCAGAAAAATAATCAGTCAGAAGATTATCAAGGAAGCTGATCCGACGATAATAGAGAGAGGAACGCTTACTCCTCCTACATTCCTTAAACCTGTTAATACAAATTATGTGACCTCACAATGGGGATACAGGGATTTGCCTAAGCCGGGCGTACATACGGGAGTTGACTGGTATGTTCCTCTTGGAACGGCCGTGAAGGCTACATCCTCAGGAGTTGTATCATTTGCAGGCTGGAAAGGAAATTACGGATATTGTGTTGACATAACACATAATGACGGAAATATGTCAAGATATGCACATTTAAGTTCAATTGCCGTTACATATGGTCAGACGGTAAGACAGGGAAATGTAATTGCTTATTCCGGTAACACGGGATACAGTCTTGGTCCGCATTTACACTTTGAATTGTTTATTAACGGAGTTAATGTCAATCCTTTGTTGTATGTGCAGTGATGAATATACGGACTGCAGTGCTTATTCGGCACTGCAGTCTTTTTGCGTGTTGTAAAAATAGCATATTGCATAAAAAAGTAAAAAATTGTATTATCAATATAATTAAATCCATAGGAGGCAGAATATGAAAAGGATTATAAAGAGGCTGCTCCCCGCATTTTTGTGTATCGTAATGATTATCGGAACCGTGGGATGCGGAGCTAAGAAGGCAGTGTGGACAGGAGCTGTGCCGGAGTCCCGGACAGACGAAGACAAGGAGAAGGAAACCGAGAAAAAGACGGAGAAAGAAACGGAAAAAGCAACTGAAAAGGAAACAGAAAAAGAGACTGAGAAACAGGATACAAAACCGTTAAGCACCGGAAAAATTAACGGGGACGGAACAATCGGAACAGAAGTCATATATGATAAAGACGGAATTGTAATAAAAATTTTAAGTCTTACATACTCCAATAACAATGCAGTTGTAAGTCTCGAAATCAGCAATAAGACGAAGGACGAAATTGTTGTACGCGGCATGAACAACGGTTACGCCGTTAATTATATTAATCAATACATGTACTTTGACGGTTTTATTACAAGCGAAGCAGAAGCCGGAGAGACTAAGACGGAAGAATTTGATATCCCCTATTTTGAGGCATACGGAATTGAGAAGATAGGAGAAATATCACTGGGATTTGTCATATATGACGAAGACTATGAGGATATTGATGAAGTGACGGCAGTTTTCAAAAGGGATTCATATACTGAAGCAGATGATACATATCAGAAAGCAATAGAAGACGGAAGCTTTGAAAAAGTCATGCATGGAGAAATTGAAAATATCAAAAAGTATGACCGTCAGGGAAAGAAAGAACTGGAAGTTTTGTCAGAAGTTATTTTTAATTCAAACGATTATACATACTTTTTGATTGAGGTGTGCAACAATTCCGATACAGAATATACGCTTCAGCTTGAGAGTATGACGGTTAACGGATTCCAGATATCAGACGGATATCTTGACATAATGAAGATTATGGCGGGAAAAACTGCTATTATGGAAGTATCACTGACATATTATCTTGACTACAAAATGTACTATAAAATGGGCAACGACGGTATAGATGTAATAGAATATGACTTAAAGGGAATGAACTGGGAAAGCGGTGAAGAACTTGAATCGTTAAGAATGACCTGCAGGATTTCCGAAAAAATGTCACCGATAAATACGGAAGGCACGAAGGTATATGACAAAAATGACATAACCGTGTGGTATATGGGATGTCTTGATGATGATTATTATGAAGAAAATGTATATGTAACATTCCTCATATATAACTCAGGAAAAGAAAGCATATATGTCAGTACGGAAGATACCGTATTTGTTAACGGAAAAGAAATTGAAGTATATTCCGGAGAGGGTGTTGACAAAGGTAATTATGCATCCGTAACGGTAGAACTCTATGGGGATGATTTGGAAGAAGCAGGAATTAAGACGGTCGAGAGCATAGACATACAATTCATTATTAAAGATGATAATTACAAGGATACAGATAAGTTTGAAGTAAGTATAAAATAAAAACAGAGAGGTATTGCACCGGGAGACGGTGGTAATACCTCTTTTGATTAAAATGATTTTACAAGGCGGCAGTGTACCATATGCCGTTCCTTGGAGCTTGCACTTCCCTGACAGGTGTATAAGGAGAGGATAATATCATCTGCATTAACCGTTATTCCGGTATCATACAGCTCAATCGATTTAAGATAGTTGAGAAAATCCTGCTCCGTAAAGTCTGAACTGAAATGAAACTTAAATGCCTCCGGCTGAGTGGCATAGTACACATCCGTTACCGAGAAAATTTCATAGACATTAATTTTGTTCTCCATATAAATGTAGACGTAATTATTGTCTTTTTCTGCCTGCTCCCGGAAAAAGGATTCTGAATCATACTTCAGAAGACCGGCGAACATGGAACCGTCATCCATACGGTGTCCGTATATCATTGTGCGGTCATCCGTAAAATTCCGGCTGTGTTCGTATCCGAGATAAATTGCACCGGACCAGCTTACTGAGTTGGTTATATCATGACTCAGATAATAATCATTATCCGTATGCTGGACGACAGGGTATGTAATACCGAGTGAAGGAATGTCTATCCAGCCCACGGTGTTCTCATTGATTGATTTCAGCTCTTCAAAATCAATGCTCAGTACCGGATTGATATTACGGTTATCGTCTGCGGAAGTAGCGGATTCATCAGTTTCAACCACTTTGTTGTAGATGTCATTGTTCAGTCTGCGTTCATCCCTGTACCGCTTCAGGGTAGATATGAGATGTACTGCCGATATTACAAATACTATGAGTGAAACGGATAAAATAACATATCTTACAATGTCATTTTTTGTAAAGCGGAATTTGCGCTTATCCGGCTCAAGCATACGGTTATCCTTATCTACGGTTACATCTTCACCTTTAAGTATCTCGATGTCATCATTGCTTTCACTGCAAGAGGCAGCGGAGATATTCTCATCCGCTGCCTCTTCTGCTGCATTATCTTCTGAAACATCAACAATTTCAATATCTTCACTATTGTCATTCATATTCTTTTCAGAATCAGTCATTGTATAATCTCCAAACAGCTGTTATTGTTGTATTCAGGCTTTTCCGACAGAACCGAAAAGTTCCATTTTTTCTTTAACGGTAGCTTTAATGGCTTCAAATCCCGGAGCAAGAAGTTTACGAGGGTCAAATCCCTTTCCTTCAAGATCCTTGCCTGCTTCAATATATTTACGTGTTGCATCGGCAAATGAAAGCTGGCATTCAGTATTAACGTTAATCTTGGCAACACCAAGTGAAATGGCTTTCTTAATCATATCTGCAGGAATACCGGTACCGCCATGAAGAACGAGAGGCATATCACCTGTTAATTCCTTGATTGATGCAAGTGTCTCAAAGCTGAGTCCCTGCCAGTTAGCAGGATATTTGCCATGAATGTTACCGATACCGGCAGCAAGCATTGTTACTCCTAAATCAGCAACTGCCTTACATTCTGCAGGATCTGCACATTCACCTGCACCGATAACTCCGTCTTCTTCTCCGCCGATTGAACCGACTTCAGCCTCTATTGACATTCCCATTGCTCCGGCAACTGCAACCAGTTCCTTGGTTTTAGCAAGGTTCTCTTCAATAGGATAGTGTGATCCGTCAAACATGATTGAAGTGAAGCCTGCTTTAATACATTTATAGCATCCTTCGTATGTTCCGTGGTCTAAGTGTAATGCCACCGGAACGGTGATGCCGAGGCTCTTGTCCATTGCCTTAACCATTGCGGCAACAGTTTCAACACCTGTCATATACTTACCGGCTCCCTCGGAAACACCGAGGATAACAGGAGAGTTCAATTCCTGAGCCGTAAGAAGAACAGCCTTAGTCCATTCGAGATTGTTGATGTTGAACTGGCCGACTGCGTATTTTCCGGCAACGGCTTTTTTGAGCATTTCTTCTGCTGTTACTAACATAAAAAAAGTACCTCCAAAAATAATTTTGTCATAATTATAGCATATAAGGTTTTATTTAACAAATAGTTTATATTGTGATAATATACTCATATGGTTTCAGGTTCAGGATAATCAACACCGAAGGTATCTACCGTAACAGAAGCAATCTTCTGTTCTTCAAGAGGTCTGTCATTCCAGTCCGTTCTTACACCGGCAATGCTGTTGATTATGTCAAGGCCGTTAATTACCTTTCCGAAAGCAGCATATGAACCGTCAAGGTGCGGTGAGGTTTCATGCATGATAAAAAACTGCGAGCCGGCAGAATCCGGATCCATGGCTCTTGCCATTGAGAGAACTCCCGGTGTATGCTTAAGGCTGTTGGTAAATCCGTTGATGTTGAATTCTCCCTTTATGGAATAACCGGGACCGCCCATGCCGCTTCCCGTTGGGTCTCCTCCCTGTATCATAAAACCGCTGATTACTCTGTGAAATATAAGACCATCATAGAAGCCCTTCTTAATGAGGCTTATAAAATTATTAACGGTATTAGGAGCAATGTCCGGATACAGCTCAGCCTCAAAAGTACTTCCGTTATCCATTACAAATTTAACGAGAGGGTACTGTGCCATTTGAGTAACTTCCTTCCTATGTTTATATAATAAAGTATTTTAGCACAAAAAGGAATCGTGTCAATGTTAAAAATCATACAATTACAGACAACCCGGGGGCCGGGAAAATTATATGCAGGTGATGACATTGAAGAGCTTGCAGTTCTTAGTGAAAAGGGAGAAGCCGTGCTTTTTGTGTGCGATAATGCGGAGAATGCTCCGTTTGACGGCAGAATAAAATATGTTACGGAGAACCTTGACTCATGTGGTACGGAATATTTAGAAACGGTATATTCAAGGCAGAAAAAAATTCCATTAACGGTATGCGTAACGGAAAGAACCGTTATAAGGGAAATAACGGTTGAGGATCTTTACGGGCTGTATGAAATATATGATGATGACGAAGTACGCAGATATATGGAACCGTTGTACGAATATGATGAGGAAAAGAAGTTTACGGAAAACTATATTAACAACATGTATGAAGTTTACGGATACGGTCTGTGGCTTGTAACTGACAGACAGACCGGCGAGCCGGTCGGCAGGGCGGGTTACGGAATAAGAAATATTGACGGAGAGTATTATCATGAACTCGGCTATGTCATAAAACGGGAATACAGACAGAGAGGGCTTGCTTATGAGGTGTGCGGAAATATTTTAAGATACGGCAGGGAAAAATATGAGATAACAAATCCGATAATTGTTACGGAAGAAAAAAACATTCCGTCAAGGAGACTGGCACTTAAATTAGGCTTCGGGGAAGCCGGCAGAACGGAAATGAATGAAAAAGAATATGTTATATATCAGATTTAAATATTAAAAGTGAAAAAAATCAAAAAAATACTTGATTTATTTGTAAGGATGATATATAATCCATATTGTTGTTTGCGGATATAATCCGAAGCAGAGAATAGTGGGCTATAGCCAAATGGTAAGGCACTGGACTCTGACTCCAGCATTTACAGGTTCGAGCCCTGTTAGCCCAGCTAAGCACCATGAATTATTTCGTGGTGCTTTTTTCTTACGCGGAACATTCATAACGGAAGAATACTGCAGGAGATGGGATATGATTTTTGAAACAGAAGGAAAAATCAGATATAGTGAAACCGATTCGGATGGTAAATTAACAATAGACGCTCTTGTGAATTATCTTCAGGATGTAACCATGCTTCATTCTGAAGCGGTCGGCATGGGAGCATCTGAAATTGCACGAACGGGCAGGGTGTGGTTTCTTTCGACATGGCAGATAGACATATCAGATGTTCCCGGAATGTATGAAAATATATGCATTAAAACAAATCCTTATGAGTTTAAGGGTTTCTTCGGAAACAGAAACGTCTGGATTGAAAATGAAAAAGGCGATATAATTGTTAAGGCGAATGCCATCTGGATTTATTTGGATGCCGGAACCAAGGTTCCGGTAAGGGTAACGGAGGAAGCAGCAGGAGCATATCTTCCGTTTGAACCAAGACTTGATATGGAATATACGTCAAGAAAGATTCCGATGCCGAAGGATTTTATCCCGCTTCCTGCAATACCGGTAAGAGAAGATAATTTGGATACCAATAAGCATGTCAACAACTGCCAGTACATCAAAACCGCAATGATAGCAGCAGACGTATACAGAATGCCTGTAAGACTCCGTGCGGAGTACAAGAGATCGGCACTTCCGGGAGATGTTTTTTATCCGTTCGTTCACAGGGAAGAAGGCTCCGTATGTGTTGATTTACGAAACGGAGCAGGAGAATCCTTTGCGACGGTGTTGTTTGAATATTGATATGGAGAGGAGCTTATCCGATGATAGAATTAGGAAAAAAACAATCTTTAATGGTTATTAAAAAAACTGAATTTGGTGTGTATCTCGGCAATGAACAGGAGAAAGTCCTGCTTCCTTCAAAATACACGGATGATGACATTGAAATCGGAGATTCACTTGAGGTTTTTGTGTATAGGGATTCCATGGACAGGATGATAGCAACCACTCTTGAACCTTATATTACACTCGGAAGCATAAAAAGGCTCAAAGTCAGACAGGTGACAAAAATAGGAGCGTTTATGGACTGGGGGCTTGAAAAGGATGTATTACTGCCTTTTAAAGAGCAGACGGTGCGGGTAAAAGAGGGAATGTCCTATCCGGTTGCCCTGTATATTGACAAGTCAGACAGACTGTGCGTAACAATGAAGCTGTACCCTTACCTGAAAACCACGGAGCAGTACCGCATCGGGGATATTGTGAAAGGAACGGCATATGAGCATATTGAAAAATTCGGGATGTTTGTGTCGGTTGACGATATGTATCAGGGGCTGATACCCGTAAAGGCACTGTACGGAAAAATTGAGCCTGGGGAAGAGATAAGTGCAACGGTGTCGAAAGTGACTGCTGACGGTAAGCTTGAGCTTTCGGTGAGACAGCCGTCTTATCTTCAGATTGAGGAAGATGCCTGCATGATATATGAGGCACTTGAACGTAACGGAGGATTTATTCCTTATAACGATAAATCTGCTCCGGAGACAATAAAACAGGAATTTGAGATGAGCAAGGCATCGTTTAAGCGTGCCTGCGGCCATCTTTTAAAACAAAATAAAATAGATATTGTGGAAAACGGTATCAGAAGGAGATAAGACATGAAAAAAATCATATCAACAGACAAAGCGCCTGCGGCAATCGGTCCGTACTCACAGGCGGTTGAGGTTAACGGGATGGTATATACATCCGGAGTAATACCGGTAATTCCGGAAACGGGAGTAATACCGGAAGGCGTAGCGGCACAGGCAGCACAGGCATTTTTAAATCTTACAAATCTGATTGAGGCATCGGGAACGGACATGTCAAAGGTGGTTAAGACAACGGTGTTCATTAAGGAAATGGATGACTTTGCTGAAATCAACAGAATATATGCAGAATTTTTCAAAGAACCGTATCCGGCAAGATCGTGTGTGGAGGTGGCGAGACTTCCGAAGGATGTTCTCCTTGAGGTCGAAGCTGTTGCCTTGAAATAAGACGCTGATAAGAAAAACGGGGTGTAACCTTAATGCGGTTACACCCCGTTTCTATACGCTTATGTCAATATTACTGCCAATATGCGGATTGACGGACATCTCCATCATCTTCACCATTCCGTCACCAAGAGTCTCCATTGTATCAAGGTTCTTACTTAGTACTTTAACGGAAATGTCGTTCATAATATTGGCTGCCGACATTGCGGCAGGAGAAAAACCGGTAATTTCCATAACATCTGCCTCCCTTGATTTTATAAGATAATTATAGTTTACAGGGACGAAAAATACAAGTATTATCTGAATAAACATACTGACTGTGTCAACAATAAGGATAAAAGATGCAGGGAGAAAATGTATGCATAATGTGGCGGTTAAAACGGCGGTTATAGCAACGGGTGCCTTTATCATGGGAATTGCGGTACGGTGTATATATGAACCGTCGGGGCTTGTTACCGGAGGAATTTCGGGAATCGGAATCATATTGAAGGAAACCATCGGCATTCCGGTATGGTTAAGCAGTCTGGTACTCAACATACCATTATTTTTTATTGCACTGCATATGCTTGGCGTCAGAAAACTGTTATGGTCCGTGGTGGGAGTGGTTTCATTTGTGACCGTAGTGGGAGTGATACCGGAAAAAGATTTCTTTAAGGGGGATCTTTTTCTTGCCGGAATCTGCGGCGGAGTCCTGACGGGTATGGGTACAGGACTTATTATAAGGGAAAATGCGACGACAGGAGGCGTTGACCTTGCAGCATATCTTGTCAACGGCAGAAACCGCAGACTTAAAACGGCATGGCTGATTTTTGCGGCAGATGCGGTAATCATATGTGCGGGGATTCCCGTATTTTCGCTGAACAGGGGAATATATGCCGTAATATCCGTATTTGCGGCAGGCTGCGTTTCAGACAGAATCATTGAAGGACCGGGAAGAACTAAAGTACTCTTTATAATCAGCCGTAATGAAAAAGAAGCTGCTGCGTTTCTGATGAATGAAATGGAAAGGGGAGTAACCGGTCTTGAATCGGAGGGAATGTATTCCGGAAGAAAAGGACATATGCTGATGTGCGCTGTTTCCGAAAGGGAACTGCCGTACGTAAGAAAAAAACTGCGCGAAATCGATTCGGACTCATTTATACTTATATGCAGTGTCACGGAGATTTTGGGAAAAGGATTTGTGAAAAATTAATATGAAAATTAATGTATTTATGTGAAAAATGCCATATAAAAAGTTGGGAGACAGAACAAATATGCAATTTTACCAAAATAGAAAAAATATTTTTGGTTAATCGGAATATGGTTTTAAGAATTGTAAAAGAGTATTATAATTGATATGTTAGTCATGAATGCATGACGGAATTTAGGAGGAAAGATATGGCAAGTTTATCACTTAAGAACGTATGTAAAGTATATCCTAACGGATTTGTAGCAGTTAAAGACTTCAATCTTGATATTGAAGACAAGGAATTTATAATTTTCGTCGGACCTTCAGGATGCGGTAAGACGACAACCCTCCGTATGATAGCCGGACTTGAAGATATTTCTTCAGGTGAGTTATGGATCGGAGACAGACTGGTTAATGATATTGAACCTAAGGACAGGGATATTGCGATGGTATTCCAGAACTACGCACTTTATCCTCATATGACAGTATATGATAATATGTCATTCGGTCTTAAGTTAAGAAAGGTTCCTAAGGCTGAAATTGACAAGCTGGTTCATGAAGCAGCCAAGATACTCGGTATTGAACAGCTCCTTGACAGAAAGCCTAAGGCTCTTTCGGGAGGACAGAGACAGCGTGTTGCCATGGGTCGTGCAATCGTTCGTAATCCTAAGGTATTCCTTATGGATGAGCCTCTCTCCAACCTCGATGCCAAGCTTCGTGTACAGATGCGTATTGAGATTTCAAAACTTCATCAGAGACTTGAAGCTACAATCATTTATGTTACACATGACCAGACAGAGGCTATGACGCTCGGTACGAGAATCGTAGTTCTTAAGGATGGTATCATCCAGCAGGTTGATACACCACAGAACCTTTATGACAAGCCATGCAATGTATTCGTTGCAGGATTCATCGGTTCACCTCAGATGAACCTTATTGATGCTAAGGTTGTTCAGTCAGGCAGTGATGTTGTTCTTATGTTTGGCGGCAACACGGTTAAGCTTCCTGAAGCTAAGGCACAGAAGTTAATCGAAAGCGGATATGTTGATACAACCGTTATCATGGGTATCCGTCCTGAAGACCTGAATGATTCAGAAGTGATTATCAATGCTAATCCTGACAGTGTCATTGAAGCTAATATTAAGGTATATGAATTACTCGGTGCAGAAGTATTCCTTTACTTCGATATAGACGAAGTAAGCTGTACGGCAAGAGTTAACCCTCGTACAACGGCACGTCCGGGTGATGTAATCAAGCTCGGTATCGATATGAACAAGCTTCATATATTTGATAAGGATACAGAACAGGTTATTTTACACTGATTTTGAAGCAATCAGGAGGTTGAACGAAGTTCAGCCTCCTTTTTATTTTATGGAAAGGTAAATGAAATATGCTTACAATAAATAATTATACAAAAACCTACGGTAATAAAACTGCAGTGGATAATCTTTCACTGAAAATCAATGCCGGAGAAATATACGGGTTTATAGGTCATAACGGGGCAGGCAAGACAACGACACTGAAGGCGTGTGCCGGAATACTTAATTTTGAACACGGCAGTATACTTATTGACGGGGTATCAATTAAGGAACAGCCCATGGAATGTAAAAAGAAAATGGCATATATTCCGGATAATCCTGATTTGTACGGTTTTATGTCGGGAGCAGCATATCTTAATTTTGTTGCAGATGTATACGGAGTGCCGCTTGAACGGAGAAATGACTTTATCAGAGAGTATTCGGAGCTGTATGGAATAGATGAAGACCTTAAGACGCCGATTTCTTCATATTCTCATGGCATGAGACAGAAAATAGCCATAATATCCGCACTTATTCATGAGCCTAAGCTCATAATAATGGATGAACCGTTCGTTGGGCTTGATCCTAAGGCATCGCATACCCTGAAGGCACAGATGCGTGAAATGTGCGATAAGGGCAGTGCCATTTTTTTCTCTACCCATGTGCTTGAAGTGGCAGAAAAATTATGTGATAAAATAGCCATAATAAAGGGCGGAAAGCTTGTAACCTCAGGAACAATGGAGGAAGTTAAGGGTGATTCATCACTTGAAGACATTTTTTTGGAACTGGAGGAGTGACATATGAAGCTTTTTTTTGAACTCCTTAAAATAAGGATCCGTTCCGTATTTGCAGGAAACGGAACCGGACTGAGAGGCAGGAAAAACACCGGCTTCAAAGTATTTATCGGCATCATGATCGGATATTCCGTATTATGCTTTATAGGAATTTTTGCATTTTATTTCAGCAGACTTGCCCACAGCTTTGTTGAGGAAGAATGCGGGTGGGCTTTTTTTTCCATGATGGCGGTTATAATTATGTCGATAGGCTTTATAACGACCGTATTTGCCGCACAGTCACAGATATTTGAAGCAAGGGATAATGAGCTTCTTATGTCCATGCCGATTCCGGTCAGATACATCGCAATGAGCAGAATAGCCACTCTTCTGATAATTGAGACACTGGAATCTCTGGTTATAGGTGTGGAAGGAGCACTTATATATGGTCTGTTTGCAGAAATACCGCCGCTGGGATACCTGTTCCTTATAATTGTACTGTTTGGTCTGAATCTCCTTACGGCTTCCGTTTCCACGCTGATAGGCTGGGCACTGGCGGCAATAACTGCTAAGTTCCACAGAAAGTCGCTCGTGAAGACTGTTTCCACACTGATTCTTGCGGCAGCTTTTTTCGCTGCCATAAGTGCCGGAGAAATATACCTTAATAAAATGCTTGACAGTGATGTTGCCATGGAGGATGCCATGAATAATTTGCTGTACCCGTTTTACTGCTTTGGCAAGGCAGTCGGAGAAGGGGAAATTACAGGCTTTCTGATTTTTATGGCCATTTCGCTTCTGGTATTTTTTATAATGATCTATACAATGTCTCCTTTCTTTCTTAGGATTACCACAACTAAGAAGGGTACTGCGGCAGGCAGATATAATCCGGAAAATAATAAAATGAGAAGCGTTAAGAAAGCGTTATATCTGAAAGAAATAAAACGATTTTTTACCAATGCATCATATATGCTTAATACCGGGCTTGGACTGATTGTAATGCTGGCGGCCTCCGTCCTGGTAAT
The DNA here is from genome assembly GCA_964405265.1 of uncultured Butyrivibrio sp. GTDB lineage: Bacteria > Bacillota > Clostridia > Lachnospirales > Lachnospiraceae > Eshraghiella. Next base: position 95,656 of record CAYONC010000001.1, on the reverse strand, counting down.
AATAGAAAAAAAACCGGTTATTGCCATGGTTAACGAATATCCGTATGTTAAGGATAATGTCGGTGTTTTTATCCTTTTTATAGAACTTTTTTTATGTATGCTTAATGTTGTTTCATCTCCATCCATTTCGCTTGAGGGAGAAAGTCTGTGGATATGCAAAAGCATGCCTTTGAAAGCGGGAGACATACTTATGTCCAAAGTATGGTCGCATATATCCATATGTATGCCTTTTGTCCTGATATTTGGAATTGCCGTTAACATTGCTGTTCCTCTTGACCTTATGTCAAGGCTTGCAATATTTGCAGTGCCGGCTGCATCAACGATATTTACGGCACATCTCGGAGTGGTTAACAATCTTATGCTTCCGAAATTTAACTGGACGGATGAATCGGTTGCGGTAAAACAGAGTCTTGCCGTTGTTGCAACCATGGGAATAGGCTTTGGCATGCTGGTACTCGGGTTTATCGGTTACGCATTGGTATACTGGATTCCCGGCTGCGGAATGATATTTATTGCCGTATTTTTTCTGACATATGTGATTGCGTCAGTTATTATGCACAGATATATGTACGGAAAGGGAAGTGCAAGATTTTTGGAATTGTAATTTAACAAGATTTGTTTTATTATTATAATTGTGCAGATTTTATAGTTGCAAAGGAGATTAACATGATTTCAAACCAGATACTTCAGAATACAATAGAAGGGCTTAAAGCTATTACGCGTATTGATCTCAGTGTGATGGATACGGATGGAAGAATGCTTGCATCAACATTTCCTGAAGCGAAGGAATATGAAGATACGGTTATATCCTTCGTGAAGTCGCCTGCCGACAGTCAGGTAATATCGGGGCAGCAGTTTTTTAAGGTATATGATGACAGTCAGCTGGAGTATGTGCTCATTGTAAAAGGCGGAAGTGATGATGTATACATGATTGGGAAGCTGGCGGCTTTTCAGATACAGAACCTTCTTATAGCATATAAGGAACGGTTTGATAAGGATAATTTTATTAAGAATCTTCTTCTGGATAATCTCCTTCTGGTGGATATATACAACAGAGCGAAGAAGCTGCATATTGATTCGGAAGTGAGAAGAATTGTATATATAGTGGAAACCAAGCTTGAGAAGGACAATAATGCCCTTGAGACTGTCAGAACCCTCTTTGCAACCAAGACGAAGGATTTTATTACGGCGGTTGATGAGAAAAATATTATAATTGTCAAAGAAGTTAAAGAAGATATTACATATAAGGAAATTGAACAGACGGCGTATGTGGTGCTTGACACACTCAATGCGGAGGCGATGAGTAAGGTAAGGGTTGCATACGGAACGATTGTCAGCTCGCTCAAGGAAGTGTCCAAGTCATATAAAGAAGCTAAAATGGCTCTTGATGTCGGCAGAATTTTTTACAGTAACAGGTATGTTATTTCATACAGTGATCTTGGAATAGGAAGGCTTATATATCAGCTTCCGATGCCGTTATGCAAGATGTTTATCAAGGAAATATTCGGTACAAAATCTCCGGATGACTTTGATGACGAGACCATTACGACCATCAACAAGTTTATGGAGAACAGCCTTAACGTTTCTGAAACCTCAAGGCAGCTCTTCATACACAGAAATACGCTTGTGTACAGACTTGACAAGATACAGAAGACAACGGGACTTGATCTGCGTGTTTTTGAAGATGCAATTACATTTAAAATTGCCCTCATGGTTGTTAAATATATGAAATATATGGAAAGCATTGATTATTAATACGCAAATCGGATATAATTTCTGCATACAATAATAGAAGGACAAAATATCATGATTGATTTGAAGAACGTTTCCAAAACATATTCAACGGGTGTTCCCGCATTGAATGATGTAACCATTCACATAGATAAGGGCGAATTTGTATTTATAGTCGGAACAAGCGGTTCAGGTAAATCCACGCTTATAAGACTTCTTCTTAAAGAGCTTGAGCCGACATCCGGAACCATTATTGTAAATGGAAAGGACATTTCAAAAGTTAAGAGACGTAACCTTCCGCTTATCAGAAGGGATATAGGTGTGGTTTTTCAGGATTTCAGACTTCTTGGAGACAGGAATGTTTATGAAAATGTCGCTTTTGCACAGAAAGCAATAGAGGCACCGGACAGAAGAATAAGGTCAAGGGTTTTATCCAAGCTTGCACTTGTGGGGCTGACTGATAAGATTAAGACTAATCCGGGACAGCTGTCAGGCGGTGAACAGCAGAGAGTGGCAATTGCAAGGGCTCTTGTTAATGAACCGGCAATACTTCTTGCTGACGAGCCGACGGGAAATCTTGATGAAAATAATTCATGGGAGATAATGAAGCTGCTTGAGGAGGCTAACGAGAGAGGAACAACGGTTATTGTTGTTACCCATAATATGGATATAGTGCGCAGCATGAACAGAAGAACCATAAGGATTAACGACGGCATGGTTACCCATGACGTTGAGGAAGGCGGTATGATATATGAAGTTTAAATCAATAGGATACTGCTTTTTACAGGGAATTAAGAATATTGGAAGAAACCGTATTTTTTCAATAGCATCGGTGGCCACGATCTCATTATGTATTTTTATACTCGGACTTTTCTATGCCATAAGCTCTAATGTGGGATACATGGTAAGCAATATGTCGGACAACCTGTGTATAAAAATATTTTTTGACTATGGCATAACGGATGAGAGAATTGAATCAATAGGCAATACGATAAAAGAGTTTGACGGTGTTACTTATATTCATTACACAACCAAGGAAGAAGCATGGGAAGAATATAAGGAAAAATATTTTGGAGATGAATACAGGGATTTGGCAGATGGATTTGAAGATGATAATCCTTTAGCTAATTCCGCATCATATGAGATATATTACAACGAGGCGGGCATACAGAGCAGGCTTGTGGAACAGATAAAGATTATTGACGGAGTCAGACAGGTTAATACGTCTGAATCGGCAGCAACCGGACTTGATGAAATGAACACACTGGTTAAGGTTGTATCCATAGCCGTTTTTGCAGTGCTTTTTGCCATAGCACTGTTCCTTATCAACAATACAATATCCATAGGTATATCCGTAAGGGATGAAGAAATCAGCATAATGAGGCTGCTCGGAGCCAAAAACGGATTTATACGTGCACCGTTTATCGTGGAAGGCATGGTTATCGGTGTTGTCGGAGCAGTAATACCGATATTGATTGTGTATTTTGCTTATGAAAAGCTTGTGACATATATAATGAACAATTTTTCAATACTGGACAGGCTTCTTACATTTCAGCCTGCAGGTGAAATAAACGGTGTATTCATCCCTGCGGCACTTATACTCGGACTGGGACTCGGACTTGTAGGAAGTATTATGTCGGTAGGAAAGCACTTAAAAGCGTAAAGAGGTTTAGCATGAAGAAGAGCAGAATTTTTTCAATAATAACGGCGGTGATTGTCTTGCTTTTATGCATGACGGATGCGCTGACGGAAATCAGGGCAGACCAGTCGGATGTTGACAACGCCCAGAGCCAGGTTGACAGTACAAAACAGGAAATAGCAAATCTCAAAAATGAACTTCAGAACATCGCATCAAGCATTACGGATACGAAGTCTTATATACTTGAACTGGATCAGAAGCTGGATGCCTATACGGCGAGTCTTTTGCAGTGTCAGTCATCAATTGACGGAAAGCAGGCGGAAATAGAAGCCAAGATTGTTGAAATCAATCTGAAAGAGGAAGAAATCACAGCTCAGGAGGATTATCTTGCCGAGATAAAAAAGGATGAAAGCAGACAGTATGAGGCAATGAAGCTCAGAATCCAGTATATGTATGAGAATGGCAGCGAGACATTTCTTGACATGATATTTGACTCTGATGATATGTCGGACCTTTTAGGCAAAACGGAGTACTTTAACAGTATAACGGAGTACGACAGAAAGAAAATGCAGGAGCTGTCTGAGACCAAGGATAATATTAATCTCATACTTGAGACACTCGGCAACCAGAAAAAAGCACTTCAGAACGAGAGAAAAGCACTTGAAGACAGTCAGAATGAGATGCTTGTTCTTAAAGCCGAGCTTGAGGCGCAATACAGCTACATTGATGTTATTATTAATGAAAAAACAAATTACCTCACATCGATGGAGAACCAGCAGTTATCACAGCAGGATAAAATTGCTGCAGCCGAGCAGGCACTGAAAGAGCAGGAGGCAGTTCTTGAAGCAGCAAGAAAAGCATGGGAAGAGGAACAGAAGCGGGCAGAAGCTAATGGCGGAAATGCCGACACGGAAGCAGAGAAAACCCTCGAAGCAATAGGACTTAACGGCGGATTTACCTGGCCAATTCCGGGATATAACAGAATTACGTCGGAATGGAGTCCTTCAAGAGTTCATCCGATATTAGGCGTTACAAAGGCACATGACGGAATGGATATTTCAAACTGGGGAATATACGGGAAACCGATTATAGCAGCATATTCAGGTACGGTTGCAATAGCGGATACCTCCAATTCTTCAACCGGATACGGATATTATGTCAGGATAGATCACGGAGTAGGTGTTTCAACCCTGTATGCACACTGCTCGGCACTTGCAGTTACTGCAGGTCAGTACGTGACGGCAGGACAGGTTATCGGATATGTGGGAAGTACCGGTTACAGTACCGGAGCACATTTGCATTTTAGTATTTTTATCAAGGGTGAAAGTGTAAATCCGAGAGATTATATAACAATTCCTACATATTGATGTGGTAATATTACCCCCCGGAGTAATCCGGGGGCTGATTAAATTACAGGACAGGAGCTTAAAATGGAAAAAAAAATATACAGAAGCGGACTGATTACGGGAATTATCGTGACAATTATTCCGGTGGCGATAGCAGCCTTTTTTTTCGGGACGTACTATAAGGTAAATAAGGTAAATCTTCCGGCAGATACAGTGCGTAAAATTAATACGGTGCTGGAACTGATAGATGACGAATATCTCTTTGATTATACGGATGAAGATATTGAAACGGGTCTTTTAAAAGGCCTGATGAATTCGCTTGGAGATGTATATTCTGAGTATTATACGGCAGATGAGCTTATAGCAGCGGTTAATTCATCAGAGGGCAATATATGCGGAATAGGCGTAATGGTTAAGGAAGATGAAGAGACTGGAGGAATACTTGTATCCGAAGTATTGGAGGATGGTCCGGCATATGAAAACGGAATAAAAGACGGAGACATCATTACAGAAATCGAAGGCGTAAAAATACCTTCCGAAAAAACAGCGTCTGAGGGAATGGAGCTTATACGCGGAGAAAACGGCACAAATGTTACCATAAACGTCCTGAGGGATGGGGAAACCATAAAATTTACCCTTACCAGAAGATATATTACGACAAGCATGGTAAGCTACGGAATGTCGGATGATTACATAGGATATATACAGATTTCACAGTTTACGGATCATGCGGCAGAAGAGTTTAAAGCGGCAATGGATGATTTAAATCTTGAGGGCATGAAGGGTCTCATTATAGATGTGAGAAGTAATCCGGGAGGCAAGCTCACAAGCGTTCTCGCAATTTCTGATTATCTCATGCCGGAAGGTCTTATTATGTATGAAGAAGATAAAAAAGGTAACAGGCAGGAGTACTGTTCTACGGATGATACGGCAGTGCTTAATGTTCCGTGTGCGATTCTGACGGATGAAAACAGTGCAAGTGCATCAGAGGTATTTGCGGGAGCAATGAAGGATCGCGGATATGCCGTTACGATTGGCAAAACAACCTATGGCAAGGGAATTGTGCAGACCATGCGTATGCTTTCAGACGGTTCGGGACTGAAATTTACGATATGTCATTATTTTACGCCGAATGGTAATGATATACACGGAGTAGGAATAGAGCCAGACATCGAAGCTGATTTTGATACGGAACTTGCACGTACTGAGGGCAGGGACACGCAAATGGAGGCTGCCATTGAATATATAAAGGGTAAAATCTGAAAATGACTGCAATATGCAATAAAAATTGGTTTACAAAAGGGTAATTTATGCTATAATATATAAACGTGTCATTATCAGATACGCAATATATAGAGGTGCAATATGGAACAGTATGTTATCAGAGGAGGTAACCGTCTCAGCGGCGAGGTTATGATAAGCGGTGCCAAGAATGCGGCACTTGCAATTCTTGCGGCGGCAATTATGGCAGATGAGACCGTTACCGTGGAAAATGTCCCTGATGTCAGGGATACAAGGATTGTTCTGGATGCCATAAAAGACATCGGAGCAGTCGTCGAACGGGTTGATAAGCACACATATAAGATTAACGGCAGCACGATTTACTCAACAACGGTTGATTATGAATATATTAAAAAAATAAGAGCGTCATATTATCTGCTTGGAGCACTTTTGGGCAAGAAAGGAAATGCCTGTGTGGCTCTTCCGGGAGGATGTAATATCGGAAGCAGACCGATAGACCAGCATATTAAAGGATTCAAGGCTCTGGGTGCCTGCGTGGAAATAGAGCATGGCATGATTTGTGCGGAAACGGATAATCTGTCAGGCAGTCATATATATATGGATGTTGTTACGGTAGGTGCAACAATTAACGTGATGCTTGCCGCATGCATGGCGGAAGGCAATACCATAATAGAGAATGCGGCTAAGGAACCACATGTTGTTGATGTGGCGAACTTTCTTAATTCAATGGGAGCCAACATTAAGGGTGCAGGTACTGACGTTATAAGAATAAAGGGCGTGGACAGACTGCACGGAACAACATATTCCATAATACCGGATCAGATAGAAGCGGGTACATTTATGGTTGCGGCAGCAGTAACGGGCGGCAATGTCCTTATTAATAATGTTATCCCTAAGCATCTTGAGGCAGTTTCTGCCAAGCTTGAAGAAATAGGATGCCGCGTGGAAGAATATGATGAAGCAGTGAGGGTAATAGGTTCTGACAGACTGTGTCATACCAATATCAAGACTCTTCCGTACCCGGGATTTCCAACAGATATGCAGCCGCAGATGACGGTACTGCTTACATGCTGTGAAGGAACGAGTATAGTTACCGAAAGCATATGGGAAAACAGATTTAAGTACGTTGATGAATTAGCAAGAATGGGAGCAGCCATTAAGGTAGAAGGCAATACGGCGATTATCAGCGGCGGAAGCCGGCTTACCGGAGCACAGGTGGCAGCACCGGATTTAAGGGCGGGTGCGGCACTCGTAATAGGAGGGCTTATATCCGAAGGTTTCACATATGTTGATGATATAAAATATATAGAGCGCGGATATGAAGATTTTGAAGAAAAATTAAGGGGTCTCGGAGCAGATATCATTAAGGCGGAATGCGAGAAGGACATAAGAAAGTTTGAATTTTCTGTTTCGTAGAATATTTTTGAAAATTGCAGCCAAGTAAAATATTTACAGCCAGGAACGAAGGACAGAGTAGTCAGGGAACGAAAAGCAACTTGACATACTCTGTTTTTTTCTATCATAACTGATTAGGATTGGAGATACGGTAGAGATGAGTACATCGGAGAACATTATCGAATTAAGAGGAATAAAAAAATGTTTTGAAGACGGATATGTAGCCGTTGAAGATTTTAATTTGGAAATTAAAAAAGGAGAATTTGTCACGTTTTTGGGACCGTCGGGATGTGGTAAGACTACAACACTACGCATGATAGCAGGATTTGAAATGCCTACGGAGGGAAGCATACTTCTTAACGGCGAGGATATAAGCAGAATGCCTCCCAACAGACGTCCCATCAACACGGTATTTCAGAGATATGCCCTTTTTCCGCACCTGAATATTTTTGATAATATAGCTTTCGGACTGAAGCTGCAGAATAAGTATACCCGAAAGGAAATAGCGGCTAAGGTAAAGCACGCACTTGAGGTGGTGGACCTTGAAGGTTTTGAAAAGAGAAGTATTAATACGCTGTCGGGCGGACAGCAGCAGAGAATTGCCATTGCAAGGGCGATTGTGAATGAACCGGAGATACTTCTTCTTGATGAACCGTTAGGAGCACTTGATCTTAAAATGCGTAAGGAAATGCAGTTGGAACTTAAAGCCATGCATAAAGAGCTTGGAATTACGTTCATATATGTTACTCATGACCAGGAAGAGGCTCTTACCATGTCTGACAAGGTTGTGGTAATGTCAGACGGCATGATACAGCAGGTCGGAACGCCTGAGGAAATATATAACGAACCGAATAATGTATTTGTTGCCGATTTTATCGGAGAAAGCAACATATTTACCGGAAAGATGACGTCACGCAGAAAAGTAAAATTCTGTGGAGCGGAATTTGAGTGTCTGGACGATATTCCTGCCGGAACGAAGGTAGACGCAGTCATCAGACCGGAAGATATTATTATGACTGATGCAGAGTCGGGCAACATAACGGGAGTTGTTACATCAGTTATTTTCAAGGGTATGCATTATGAAATTATAGTTGAAGCAGGCCCTAACGAAATAGTAATTCAGAGTACCAGAAACGCCACGGTCGGAAGCACAATAGGCATGAATATCGAGCCGGACGGAATTCATGTCATTCCGGCAGAGACGAACATTAATATGTTTGACGGAGAACTTACGAAGGATTACAGAGTCAGATTTGCTGACGGAGAATTTGATTGTGATATAGTAAAACTATATCCGGGGTCGGAAATCAATGAAGAAGGCTGTCTTGTGGACGAAGAGGGAAATGAGATTTATACGGACGGAACAGCTGTTAACGTAAATGTTCCGGTAACGGCAGCAAGAATGAGTGACGATACGGAAGCAGGCGGAACATGCGGAAACATTATTTCACTTATATACAAGGGTGATCATTATCATTATGTGGTCAGAACACGTAATGAAGAGGATATTCATTTGCATGATGAATATCTGTGGAATGAAGACGACTATGTCAGTGTGATTATACCTAAAGAAAGTATAGAACTGACATTCAAGGATGAAGCATAGGAGCAGGTAAAAAATGAAATTTCGTTTTTCAAGAAAACAGTTATGTATACCATACGCGGCATTTCTTATCATCTTTGTTGCAGCTCCGCTTCTGGTAGTAATATATTACGCTTTTACCAATGGTGAAGGCAAATTTACTTTTGAAAATTTTATAGGCTTTTTTACCGGACCAAATACAATCGGTACGCTGTGTTACAGCCTTGCGGTTGCGGTAACAACCACATGTGTATGCCTTATTATTGCATATCCTGTTGCATATATTCTTGCAACAGGGAGGATGAAGAGAAAATCGGTTCTACTCATGCTGTTCGTTACACCGATGTGGATAAATTTTACCCTGAGAATTGCTGCACTTAAGGAAATTCTTACACTGATAGAAGGAAATCTTGCATATCATCCTTTTCTTAATACGGTAATGGGCATGACGTATGATTTTCTGCCGTTTATGATACTGCCGCTGTACAATTCCATAAGCAGACTGGATAAAAGCCTCATGGAAGCAGCCAATGATCTCGGAGCGGACAGACTGGAGGTATTTACCAGAGTGACACTTCCGCTTACCGTTCCCGGAATTATCAGCGGAGTAATGATGGTATTCCTTCCGGCAATGACCAACTATGTCGTACTTGACATGCTGTATAACAGCACATATATCATGGGAAGTCTTATAGGAAGCTGCTTTAACGCGTACGACTGGAATAACGGTTCCATGATATCGCTGATACTGCTCGGCATTATATTCGTCATTACGTGGGCCACGAACGGTTTTAATGAGGAAGAATCGAACAAGGAGGCAGTGCTGTGATGAAAAAGATTATCAGAGGAACATGGCTTGCCTTTGTTCTCATGTTTATGTATCTGCCTATATTGATTCTTGCTTTTTACAGCTTTACGGATGCGTCAATAATAGGTACCGGAGGAAGCTTTTCCGTAAAAAATTATATAACGCTTTTTACTCATTCGGAGCTTACCGGAATGATTGGCGGTACGGTTGCACTGGCGGCAGGTTCTGCCTTTCTTGCCACGATATTGGGAACGCTTGGGGCGATAGGTTCTTTTTACAGTAAAAAACCCGTTAAAAGAATGGTGGCAACCGTTAACCAGATACCGGTTGTCAATGCAGATGTGGTAACCGGCTTTTCAATATGCGTTCTTCTTATAGTGGTTATGGGAATAGGCAAGGAGACATATATACCCCTTGTTGCGGGACATGTAGTGCTGTCAGCCCCATTTGTGTATCTGTCGGTTATACCGAGGTTAAAGCAGATGGATCACAGTCTGTACGAAGCGGCACTTGACCTTGGCGCAACACCGGCACAGGCTTTGTTCAGGGTACTTATTCCGCAGGTGCTTCCGGGTATCATATCGGGTTTTTTCCTTGCGGTCACACTGTCTCTGGATGATTACTTTATAACGACATATACAAAACCTGCAACCTTTGATACCATAAGCACTTATGTATATAATGCCACAAGAGGATCACACACAGAAATAAAAACGGCACTGTGGGCACTCTCAACGCTGATATTTGTTGTTATACTGGTAATTGTCATTGGGAGCAGCATTATGTCATCAGGAAAGGCAGGGAGCAGGCGTGAGAAAAAAGATATATAAAACCGTTTCAGCCGTAATTGCAGGAATTATGACGGCAGCATATGCTGTTGCGGCTCTTCCGGAAAAAGCAGATGCAGCAGAAGATACGGTGGTTCTCAGAATATGCAGCTGGGAAGAATATATTGATGAAGGCGGCTGGGAAGAAGATGAAGTGATAGATCTTGAAAGCGGCGACGTATTTGGCGAAAACAGCATGATAGAAGACTTTCAAAACTGGTATCGTGAAGTATACGGTAAAAATGTCAGGGTAGAATATTCATGCTTCGGAACCAATGAGGAGCTGTACAGCCAGCTGACACTCGGGGATACCTTTGACCTCGTATGTCCTTCAGATTATATGATTATGAAGCTCATGGCGGAGGATGCACTTGAACCCTTGTCGGAAAGCTTTTTTGACAAAGATAAGGAATACAATTATTACATACAGGGTGTTTCGCCATATATACGGGAAGTATTTGACGATAACAGGATAAACGGCGAAGCGTGGTCAAAATACGCCGCAGGCTTTATGTGGGGCGTAACGGGCTTTGTATATAATCCTGATGAAGTCAGTGAGGAGGAGGCAGGAACCTGGTCGCTTCTTCTTAACAGTGATTATTACCGTCAGGTTACAATTAAGGATAATGTGAGGGACGCACTGTTTCCGACTCTCGGTATTCTCAACAGGGAGCTTCTGATGTCGGAAGAATTTATAAACAGCAGCAGTTATTCCGAAAGACTGGCGGAAATAATGAATGATACGGGAAGTGAAACGGTTAAAAAGGCAGAAGCCATGCTGAAGGATATCCGTGATAACGTGTATTCATTTGAAACGGACAGCGGAAAATCAGACATGGTTACGGGAAAGGTGCTTGCAAGTCTCCAATGGTCAGGAGACGGAGTGTTCTCGCTTGATCAGGCAGAAGAAGATGGCGTATACCTTAACTGGGCAGTTCCTGAGGAGTGTACCAACCTATGGTTTGACGGATGGGTAATGCTGAAATCGGGAATCAGCGGCAGTGAAGAAAAAAAACAGGCTGCAGAGGCATTTATTAATTTTGTGTCAAGAACGGACAATGCAGTAAGAAATATGTATTACATCGGTTATACTTCGGCAATAGCCGGAGGAGACAGTCCTCTTGTGTATGAATATGCTGAATGGTGCTACGGAGCTGAAGAAGATGAAGAGGCAGTGGTTGAATATCCCGTAGGATATTTTTTCTCGGGAGACAACAGTGATGAAGATTATATTATCGTGGCACCGGAGGAACAGCTTAAAAGACAGCTGTCCGCACAGTATCCTTCCGAGGATGTGATAGGCCGCAGTGCCGTAATGGGATATTTTGACAAAAAAACCAATGCAGAAATAAATCAGATGTGGATTAATGTCAGATGCTTTAATCTGAGCCGTATTATGCCGGAACAGTGGCGAAATGCCGGAATTGCAGTTATATCGGCAGTCTTGCTTGCACTGTTGTTTGTTTTCAGAAAAAAAATATTCAGAAGACATACAAAGGCTATTGACTAAACCATGTATGGGATATAAAATATCAGTGAAGACAAGTTCATAAGACATAATCCTGCTTATTCAGAGTGATGGAGATACATAGGATCTGTGAAGTCACGGCAACCCCGTAAGGAAGGTGCCATCCTGAGCGAAGCAATTCGAGCAATAAGTGGAGTTGGTTACGGAATATTAATCGAGTCCATTTTGGTGAAGAATGGACTCGTTTTTAGTTTGAAAAAGGAGACAAAAGAACATGGAAAAAATTTTATTTACGTCAGAATCGGTGACGGAAGGCCATCCTGACAAAATATGCGACTGTGTCAGTGATGCCGTGCTGGACGCACTTTATGAACAGGACCCGTATTCGAGGGTTGCCTGTGAGACCTGTACAAGCACGGGATTCGTGATGGTAATGGGAGAAATTACCAGCAAGGCAAATGTTGACATAGCACAGATAGTCAGAAATACGGTTGTGGAAATAGGGTATGACAGTTCGGAAAAAGGGTTTGACGGAAATACCTGCGGAGTATTTATATCACTTGATAAACAGTCGCCTGATATTGCAATGGGAGTTGACAGGGCATATGAAGTTAAGTCAGGTGAGGATGATGCTTCAGACGTGGGGGCAGGTGACCAGGGAATGATGTTCGGGTATGCAACGAATGAAACAGAGGAATATATGCCGTATTCCGCATCACTTGCACAGAAGCTTGCAAAACAGCTTACCGCCGTGCGTAAAGAAGGCATACTTCCATATCTGAGACCGGACGGCAAAACGCAGGTAACCGTGGAATATGACGAAAATAACAGACCGTTAAGGCTGGATGCGGTGGTTGTATCATCCCAGCACGCACCGGATGTTACACAGGAACGTATTCATGAAGATATTAAAAAATATGTTATAGATCCGATTGTTGATCCGGCAATGGTGGATGATGATACGAGAATATACATAAATCCTACCGGAAGATTTGTTATCGGAGGTCCTAACGGAGACTCCGGACTTACGGGCCGTAAGATAATAGTTGATACATACGGCGGTGCTGCACGTCACGGCGGCGGTGCGTTTTCCGGAAAAGACTGTACCAAGGTGGACCGTTCGGCTGCATATGCTGCAAGATATGCGGCAAAAAACATTGTGGCGGCAGGATTAGCAGACAGGTGTGAAATACAGCTGTCATATGCCATAGGTGTTGCACGTCCGACCTCCGTTAACATCAATACGTTTGGAACGGGCAGGCTCAGTGATGGCAGGCTTGTGGAAATCATAAGGGAAAATTTCGATTTGAGACCTGCGGGAATAATCAAAATGCTTGATTTGAGAAGACCGATATACAGACAGACGGCGGCATACGGACATTTTGGACGCACTGATCTGGATCTGCCGTGGGAAAAAACGGATAAAGCCGAAAATTTAAGAAAATATTTATAAATATATTTACGGATATATGATAAAATTAAGCCGGGCGGTTTACTCCGTCCGGATTTTTTCTGTGCGGAAAAGGATGAATATAATGAAAATATCCACCAAGTTAAAAATATCTTTCTTAATAATGATTTTTCTGCCTCTGGCATTGTTTTTTGCCGTAATACTTCTTATTTCTTCGGCAAAACTGAAAGAAATAGGAATGGTATATGATTCTGATGACGTACCGTATGAGACTTTTACCAATCCGATTCAGTTCGTATCCAAGATGTGCAAGGAAGAATATAATGAAATTACCATGCTTGCGGAGAACAACCCCGAAATGCTGGAAAATCAGGTTTTTCTTGCCGAGCTTAATAACAGGCTCATCAGCAGGGAAGCGTATCTTGTTGTAGAGAAAGAAGGAAACATAATTTTTCAGGGGCGGAATATAGATTCGGAGCTTCTGTACAAAATAATCACTCCAACACAGAATGACAAATCCCAGAGATATATGTCATATGAAAAAGTAATGGTCAGCAGGATAGAATATGGCACGGAAACGGATTCCGAGGGTAATGTGTATCTCATAATTAATTTGGGAGGACTTCTTGAACAGATAAGGCATACCGTAATTGATTCCGTGGTTGCACTTGTCGTGGTAATAGTAATTACAAGTTCCGTGATAATAACGTGGCTGTATAAATCAGTAATAAGACCAATCAATAAACTCAGGCTTGCCACGGATAACATTAAGAACGGTAACCTTGATTTTGACATGGATACATCGGGAAAAAGTGAGTTTGGTGAACTGTTCAGGGATTTTGACGAGATGAAGACGAGGCTCAGGAACAATGCAAATGAGAAAATCAAAACCGATGCTGACAGTCGTGAAATGATAAGCAATATATCCCATGATTTAAAAACACCGATAACGGCAATTAAAGGGTATGTGGAAGGCATAAGGGATGGTGTTGCGGATACGGAAGAGAAGAAGGAAAAGTATCTGATAACGATATATAACAAGGCGTGTGAAATGGACAGGCTTATCGATGAGCTTACATTCTATTCAAGAATAGACTCCGACAGGGTGCTGTATAATTTTCAGAGAATAAGCATCAGGGATTATTTTGAGGACTGCGTAAGTGAAATACGTCTTGAGCTGGATCAGATGAACTACAGTCTTGTATATGATAACAGTGTCGGGGAGAATACCATGGTAATTGCCGACCCGGTACAGATGAAGAAGGTCATTAATAATATAGTCGGCAATTCGATTAAGTATATGAACAGAAAAGACGGTATAATATCCGTTACAATCAAAGAAGACAGTGGCAATGTGTATATTGACATCGGAGACAACGGACCGGGGATAAGCCGGGAGAGCATACCATATGTATTTGAACGCTTTTACAGGGGAGATGCATCAAGAAATTCCGTAAAAGGCGGAAGCGGAATAGGGCTTTCAATAGTAAGAAAAATTATTACCGATCATTCGGGGCAGGTATGGGCAGAAAGCGGAGACGGCGGAGGTACCGTTATTAAAATCATATTAAAAAAGGAGAATACGGGTATATGAAAAAAGTACTGATTATAGAAGATGAAACAGCCATCGCTGAGCTTGAAAAGGATTATCTTGAGCTGAGTGATTTTGACGTCACCGTGGCGGATAACGGCGTGGACGGACTTGACATGGCACTTGAAAAAGAATACGACCTTATAATACTTGACCTGATGCTTCCGATGGTAGACGGATTTGAGATATGCAAAAAAATAAGAGAGGTCAGAAATACTCCGATACTTATGGTTTCGGCAAAACGGGATGAGATTGACAAGATAAGAGGTCTTTCACTGGGGGCAGATGACTACATAACCAAGCCGTTCAGTCCGAGCGAGCTGGTGGCAAGGGTTAAGGCACACATAGCGAGGTACGAGAGAATAATATCTACGGCCGTTCCGCAGAATGATGTAATTGAAATACGGGGAATCCGAATTGACAAGACCGCACGGCGTGTATATGTAAATGAGGAGGAAAAGCCGTTTACATCCAAGGAATACGAGCTGCTGCTGTTTCTTGCATCCAATCCCAACAGAGTATTTTCCAAGGAAGAACTGTTCAGGGAGATATGGGATATGGATTCAATAGGAGATATTGCGACGGTAACGGTTCACATTAATAAAATAAGGGATAAAATAGAAATGAATACGGCAAAGCCGCAGATAATAGAAACAATATGGGGCGTGGGATATCGCTTTAAGGTATAATAACATGAAAGATATAATAGTATATGAAGACGACAGCGTACTGATATGCAGTAAGCCATCGGGGATGGCATCCCAGTCAGAACGCTCATTTGAACATGATTTGCAGAGCAGGGTGCTTGCATACAGGGTTCAGAAGGGTGAACCTGCATATGCGGCTGTCATTAACAGACTTGACAAACCGGTGGGAGGGCTTGTACTGTTTGCAAAAAACAGGGCGGCAGCGGCACTGCTCAGTGCAGCTTCCGGTAAACACAGTATTGAAAAACGGTATTATGCCGTTGTGAAAGGATATCCCGGAGAAAAAGGCGAATATACGGATTACCTGAAAAAAGACGGAAAAGGTAATGTGTCATCGGTTGTTTCTGCAGATGAGCTCGGTGCAAAAAAAGCCGTATTGAGCTATGCTACGCTTGAAAAGAGAGAAACGGATGCCGGAATGTACAGTCTTGTGCTGGTAAAACTGCATACGGGCCGTCATCATCAGATAAGGGTCCAGTTTGCATCAAGAGGACACGGACTGTATGGAGACATGAAATATAATCCTGATTTTTCTGAAAGACGAGGTGTAAATCCGGCATTGTTTTCGTATCATCTGTCTTTTGACAATCCGGCAGGAGCAGACAGGATATGTGTGGAAACAGAACCGGAGGGAGATATATGGAAATTTGAATATTTCCGTAAACAGTGTCCATAATATCCGTATGGGCAGAAATCTGATTTTTAAATTAAAAACAGCAGGAATAGTTGTCGGTGTGGCAATTCCGGTATGTATAGGATTTAAATTCTTAATGCCGGCTGCCGCACCGTTTATTTTTGCATTTCTATTTGCACTTCTTCTGAACAGACCGGTGGATTTTATTGAGAAAAAGCTTCACCTGAAGAGGCCGGCTGTTTCAGTAGCAGCACTTATATTTGGTGGAGCAATGCTTGCGGCGGCAATAATTTTCGGAGGACGTTTGCTTATCAGACAGATAAACAGGCTGACGGAAAACTATGACGGATATGCGGAGAAGATAAAACGCGCTGCGGATGATTATTGCTGCAGGATAGATGAGGCATTTAATTTCAAAAAGGGAACAAGCTATGATTATGCAAAAAAACAGGTGGAAAAGAGTTTATCTGATATTTCGGATTCGGCACTTGCTTCTGCTGTCAGCAGGTCGGTGGATTTTATGGCCGGATTTACGGTCGTGTTTACAGCCATAACCATTGCCGTCATGGCGGCATTTTTCTTTCTGAAGGATATGAATAAAATAAAAATAAACATAAGTAAGAGCCTTTTTGGTGAAGAATTGTGTTATCTGGGAACAAGAATGAAAGAGGTACTGGGGACATATCTGAAAACACAGCTTGTAATAATGGGACTGACCTGCGGAATATGCACACTTGGGCTTTATATTATGGGTAACCGGTATGCCTTTCTTATCGGTTTTGTTATCGGAATAGTTGATGCGTTTCCCATTCTCGGAACGGGTACGGTATTTCTGCCATGGTGCGTGGCGCTGCTTTTCATGCGTAAGTTCAGGCAGGCTGTATATATATTTGTTATTTACATTATATGCTATTATATGAGACAGTTCCTTGAACCGAAGCTCATGGGAAACAGCCTCGGAATTTCTCCCGTGATGATGCTTGCAACAATTTATGCAGGTATGCTGATGTTCGGAATAATGGGAGTATTTACCGGGCCTGTCGCCTATGTTCTGATTAAGGAGATTTCAGGCATTATAATAAAAAACTTGTAGAAATTCCGTAATAAGGATATAATGATATGGTTCGGTACAACAGGAGGAATTATGGTATTCAGTTCAGCTGTATTTTTATTTATATTTCTGCCGGTGGTGATTCTTCTTCATACGGCAGTACATAATATAAAAATGAGGAATGGTCTGCTTATTGTGACCAGCCTTGTTTTTTATGCATACGGAGAACCGGTATATGTGCTTATGCTAATAGGGTCCGTGGCAGTCAATTATCTGTTCGGAAGAATACTTAATGCTCACAGGAACAGATTTATTCTTGCACTGGCGGTAACGGCTGACCTTGCAATTCTTGTTGTTTTTAAATATACGGGCTTTATCATTGAATGTTTTAATACCGTATTCGGTACGGCGGTACCCGACCCGGAAATCACAATGCCGATAGGTATTTCATTTTATACTTTCCAGGCAATATCTTATATAGTTGACGTATACCGCTCGGAGAAAGCAGAGAAACAGAATTTTTTTGATGTTCTGCTTTTTATTTCATTATTTCCGCAGCTTATTGCAGGTCCCATTGTAAAATACAATTCAATAAAAGGTCAGATTAAGTCAAGAGTTGTAACGACGGACGGGCTTCTTCACGGCATAAGGCTCTTTATAGCTGGTCTTTCCAAGAAAATGCTCATATCCAATACCATGGGCTATGCGGCGGACAAGGTGTTCGGAATGGCACCGGCACAGATAGACATGCCGCTTGCCTGGTTTGGGGCGATATGTTATACACTGCAGATATATTTTGATTTTTCAGGCTATTCGGATATGGCACTCGGACTCGGAAGCATGCTCGGTTTTTCCTTCCCGGAGAATTTTGATCATCCTTATATCGCGTCCGGTATCAGAATGTTCTGGCGGAGATGGCATATGTCGTTAACGTCATGGTTCAGGGAATATCTGTATATACCGCTTGGCGGCAACCGGAAAGGCAGGCTGCGCCAGGTACTTAACAGTATGATCGTATTTCTCTGCACGGGAATATGGCACGGGGCAGACCTTACGTTCGTTGTATGGGGACTCATGCACGGGCTGCTGATGTCGGCGGAAACCGTTATCTGCCGTAATAAGAAGGCGGAAAAATTTAATTTTTTCAAGTGGCTTTACACAATGTTTTTTGTAATTATAGGATTTGCCATATTCAGATCTGACGGCATAAGATATGCCGTGGCATATATAGGTAAAATGTTTTCTTTTTCAACGCAGTGGAGCTCTGTTACGGTTATGCTGTCCTTCCTCACACCATGGTTTGTCATTGTATTTGCGGCAGCACTGGCTGCGTGCACACCGGTATGCCGCCATGTGGCAGAAAGAACGGAGGGCAGAAGAATACACCTGGTATTGAATTACATGACGTATGCAGCGGTAACGGTCATGTTCGCATTATGTATAATGAGCCTTGCATCAAATTCATATAATCCGTTTATTTATTTCAGATTTTAGGAGACATGTTTATGAAAATGAAGAAAATACTGAAAATTTCATATATATGCATTTTTTTTGGTTTTCTTGTATTCATGGGTGTTGCATCATTTCTCGGGAAAGGTCGTGCGGCTGACAGAGAGATGAGCGAAAAGCCGGAATATACGGGGTACAGCACATGGAGCAGGGAATTTGATGATTATTTTTCGTTGAATTTTGCATACAGACAGGAGCTTATACAGGCAGACGGATTTTTAAAACAGCGAATTTTGAAATATACGTCTGAGCGTAATGTAATTACCGGCACGGACGGCTGGATGTTTTATTATGATGATATATACGATTATAACGGGGAAAACAGAATGTCTGATGAGCAGATAAGCTATATAGCGGATGTGCTTGAGCAGATGTCGGAAGAGGTAAAGGCACAGGGAGGAGATTTTATTTTTACGGTGGCTCCCAACAAAATGGAAGTATATGGGGAAAATGTTCCGTATTTCATACGTGAGTGTGAGGGGGACGGTAACTATGAAAAGCTCATGAAAGAGCTTGAACGCAGAAATGTAAAGTGCGTGGACATGAAGAAGCTTCTTTCAGAGGATGATACCTTCGGGGATATGTGCCTGTATTATAAGACGGATTCGCACTGGAACAGACCGGGAGCTTTTGTGGCATACAGGGCAGTTATGGAAAAAGCAGGTCTGGAATATACGGATTATACTAAGCTTGCTCTTATGACTGACGGTAATTTCAGCGGCGATTTGTATGAAATGTATTATCCGGCAGGCGGCGGAAATGACATACATTATGAATTTGTGCAGGAAGAAGGTTTTATATACACATCTAACTTCAGGAATGAGATGGATCTGTTAATTACAACAGAGAATGAGAATGGAAGCGGTAAGGTAATGCTGTTCAGGGATTCCTTCGGTAAGGCATGGTATTCATTCTTTGCGGAGGATTTTAAAGAAGCATATATTACAAGATCATTTCCTTATGATGTTTCAGATACGGAGGGTGCGGATCTGGTTGTAGTGGAAATTGTGGAAAGGAATATCCCGAAACTGCTCACTCTTGAAAAAAAATAACATTTGTGTATAATCAAGATATTGAATATTTGTGCAAGGAGAATGTAATTTGAGAAGGTTTTTATGCATATTAATGCTTGTAGCGGTATTTGTGTCAGGCTGCGGAAAACAGAATGAAAGTAATGAACCGGAGAATATGGAAGTGGCATATGAGATTAACGGGGCACTTATTATTCCCGGCAGTAATTTTTCGGAAGCATATGCCAGGCTTGGAGAACCCGTAAAATATACGGAAGGGGCAAGCTGTTATTTTGACGGAATGGATAAGGTGTATACCTATGACGGTTTTGAAGTGAGGACATATCCGGGAACGGGTGGTGATTATGTGCAGGATTTATGCATATCATCAGACGGTTATGCAACCGACAGGGGGATAACGGTAGGTTCATCCGTACAGGATGTGCTTAAGGCATACGGAGAGGATTATAAGCTTAACGGCAAGATGTACAGATATTATTCGGATGATGATATGTACTGTTATTTTTTTATAATGAATGATGTTGTTAAATATTTCGGATACGCAGCTGACATACAGAATTAAAAGAAAGGGAACGGCTTATTATGAGTATGAAACTGAGAGGAATGCTGTTTGCGGTTATTTTGTGTACCGCAATGCTGTTTTCCGGCTGTAATGGAAGAATAGAGTGCACGGATGATTCATCAGTAAATGCTACGCCTGCAACGGAGCAGCATACTACGGAAGAACCCGTGACGGAAGCCCCGACAACGGAGGAACCCACGACGGAGGAACCTACGACGGAGGAACCTACGACGGAAGAACCCACGGAGCCGTATGTCAGTACGTTTTCACTGCTTCAGGGAGAGGAACTCCATCCGTCAAAAACAGGATATACTGAGCTTGACGGACTTATAGAAGAACTTTTTGCAACCATAATTACGGATGATATGAGTAATTATAAGAAGGTATGGGCAAGCTATGAATATCTTGTTGACAATATAACATACAGCAGGGGGATGGATGCAAATACCGGAGCTTATTCCCAATCGGATCCGGCGGTTACGCCGAGGGAAATTCTGTGGGCGTCGGATCTGCTTAATTCCGGCCAGGGCTGCTGTTATAATTATTCTGCGGCATTTGCATTCATAATGCGTGCGATAGGCTATGATGCAACGATAGTATCGGGAAATGTTCCGGCTTATGCAGGCGGTGTAACTCCTCACTGCTGGGTTGTTGTTAATCTTGCCGGAGATCAGTATACATTTGACCCGGATCTTGACATGAATTTTTATACAAGGGGTGACAGTGAAACCAAGGATGTCTGGTTCGGAAGAAAGTACGAAGAAGTAAAATATTTTTATCAGGCCGTGACATATCATGAAATATAGCATGGCATATTGTGAAAGGAATACATAAAATGGCTGAAGAAAAAAAATTAGTTGAAGCAATTACATCCATGAGTGAGGATTTTGCACAGTGGTATACGGACGTTGTTAAGAAGGCTGAGCTGATGGGATATTCAAGCGTAAAAGGTTGCATGATATTCAAGCCGGCGGGATATGCCTTATGGGAAAACATTCAGGCAGAGCTTGACAGAAGGTTTAAAGAAACAGGTGTAGAAAATGTATATATGCCTATGTTCATTCCTGAGAGTCTCTTACAGAGAGAGAAGGATCACGTTGAGGGCTTTGCACCTGAGGTTGCATGGGTTACACAGGGAGGACTGAATCCGCTTCAGGAAAGAATGTGCGTAAGACCTACCTCAGAGACTCTCTTCTGTGATTTTTACAAGGATGAAATACAGTCATACAGGGATTTGCCGAAGGTATATAACCAGTGGTGTTCGGTAGTGCGCTGGGAGAAGGAGACAAGACCTTTTCTACGTTCAAGGGAGTTTTTGTGGCAGGAAGGCCATACCGCACATGCAACGGCAGAGGAAGCAGAGGAAAGAACCCTTCAGATGCTTAATCTTTACGCGGATTTCTGCGAGGAATTTCTTGCGATACCGGTTATACGCGGACGCAAGACCGACAAGGAAAAGTTTGCGGGTGCAGAGGCAACATATACGATAGAAGCACTGATGCACGACGGCAAGGCGCTCCAGTCGGGAACAAGCCATAACTTCGGAGACGGTTTTGCGAAAGCATTCGGCATACAGTATACCGACAGGGATAATAAACTGAAATATGTTCATCAGACTTCATGGGGAATGACAACAAGACTCATAGGTGCAATGATTATGGTTCACGGAGATGATTCCGGACTTGTAATTCCGCCTAAGGCTGCACCGGTACAGGTAATGGTTGTCCCTGTAATGCAGAAGAAGGAAGGCGTGCTTGAAAAAGCATACGAGATAAAGGGAGAGCTTGCAAAGGCAGGCATAAGGGTAAAAATTGATGACAGTGACAAAAATCCGGGCTGGAAGTTTGCCGAACAGGAAATGAGAGGTATTCCTGTAAGGGTTGAAATGGGACCGAGAGATATTGAAGCCGGACAGGCAGTGCTTGTACGCCGTGATACCGGTGCCAAGGTAACTGCTCCGATTGAAGGCCTTGTACCTGTAATCAGGGAAATGTTTGATAACATGCAGACGGAAATGCTTGAAAGGGCAAGGGTGCACAGGGATGCACATACATATACGGTACAGACATACGACGAATTTAAGGAAACGGTTGCAACCAGACCGGGCTTTGTGAAGGCAATGTGGTGCGGAAGGCAGGAATGTGAAGACCGTATTAAGGAAGACACGACGGCAACAAGCCGGTGTATGCCTTTTGAACAGGAGAACATAAGCGACAGATGTGTATGCTGCGGTGAGAAAGCTGTTAAGATGGTATACTGGGGTAAAGCATATTAGGAGAATATTGAATATGAAAATTCAATTACCCGATAATGTCAGAAAAATTATCCGAATACTGAATGAAAACGGTTATGAGGCATATGCGGTGGGCGGCTGCGTCAGGGACAGTATTATAGGACGTATGCCGGGAGACTGGGATATAACCACGTCGGCACTGCCTGATGAGGTTAAGTCACTCTTTAAGAGAACCATAGATACCGGAATAGAACACGGAACCGTGACAGTCATGCTTGACAGGGAAGGATATGAGGTGACTACTTACCGTATAGACGGGGAATACAGGGATGGCAGGCATCCGAAAAGCGTAGAATTTACAAGAACTCTTGCCGAGGATTTGAAACGCCGTGATTTTACCATAAATGCAATGGCATACAATGATGAAGCCGGACTGGTGGATATGTATGACGGCATGGGGGATATAGAGAGAAAAATTATACGCTGTGTGGGAAATCCGATGGAACGGTTTTCAGAGGATGCATTGAGAATGCTGAGAGCCGTAAGATTTTCGGCACGTCTGGAGTATGAGATAGATAAAGCGACCGAAGATGCAATAAGGAAGTTTGCCGGAACAATGGCCAGGGTAAGCAGGGAACGTATCCACATGGAGCTGGGAAAAATTCTTGAAACGGATAATCCGGATTATGTAGGAAAGGCTGTCCGACTGGGAATTCTGTCAGATGTATTTAAGCTGCAGGAATGTGTAAGTGATATGGCAGAGGCCTTGAGCCTTGTTAAACTGCTTCCGCCGGATGTTCCGATGAGATATGCCGGATTGCTGTATCAGGCAGGTGCCGGGATAACAAAAAAAATGCTCAGGGAACTGAAGCTTGATAACAATACGACGGATACGGCGTCGGGTATTGTGGCACTGCACGGAATGGAACTGACGGAGAATGAAGGACAGATAAGAAAGCAGGCATCTGCGTCAGGAAGGGAGTTGTACGGCAGAACACTTGTATTTGAAAAATATTATTACAGGAATAGGGGAGCAGCGGAACAGGAACGCATGACAGATAATATGATTAAGCTGTATGAGAGAATACTGGAAGCAGGAGATCCTCTTACCGTGAGAGAGCTTGCCGTAACGGGCAGTGATCTGATTGAAGCAGGGATGGAACCCGGTAAGGAAATGGGAACGGTACTTAATGCAATGCTGACGGACGTTCTGGAAAATCCCGGACATAACAGCAAAAAATATCTTTTTGAAAACCACTTACATATTTAAGGCAATTTAATCATAAGATTAGAAAGCTACAAATAATTGGGTGGTTTTTTTATGGCTGAAAGAGGACTTGATGTTTTTGAAAAATATGACCTTGATGTAATAAATATATCAAAGGGCAGAGGAGTTATAATAGCTGAGACTGACAAAGGCTTCAGAATATTAAAAAATTATATCGGGAGCGGAAAACATCTTATGTGGTGTGCAGAGGTTCCGGATAAGATTGACGAAGGGGGAATTATCCTCACGGATGCATATGTAAAGAATAAAGAAGGCGGATATATTACGGAAAGTGATACCGGAGGCTGTTATGTAGTAAAAAAATGGTATGCTTGCCGTAATTGTGACATCAGACTTGCGGGAGACATACTGGCAGCCGTAAGAAGCCTTGCTTTTCTGCACAGGGAGCTTTCATTAACGGATTTACCGGATGAATATTCCGGAAAGCCTCCGGAAAGGGAGTACGAGCGTAAGTATAAGGAGCTTATGCGTATAAAAAAATATCTTGGCACAAGACATCAGAAAAATGACTTTGAAGGAATTGCGGCAGCAGCCTGTGACAGCTTCATTGATGAAGCCTGTAAAGCGTGGGAGATAATGAAAAAATACGGGTATGGAGATAATGAGGAACGCCGTCTTTGTCACGGAAGCTATAATCATCACAATATATGCTTTGTACAGGAGACCCCGCTGATATGCAATTTTGAAAAAATGTCCTATGGTAACCAGATTTTGGACTTATACTGCTTTATGAGAAAAATAATGGAAAAGTACGGCTGGGATTTAAGAACCGGATACGGAATGATTACGGAATACGACAGGGTTAAAACCGTTACGGAAAAGGATTTAAATTTTCTGCACGCACTTTTTTCATTCCCGGAAAAATTCTGGAAAATAATGAACGGATATTATAATTCAAACAAGGCGTGGATGCCGGCAAAAAATATTGAAAAATTGAAAAACGTGATAAAACAGAATACGGACAGAAGAACTTTTATTGATACTCTCGGTTGAAAATGGTATACTGGTTTTATTAAAATAATGGAGTAAATCAGAACAGATGAAAAAAATCACGGTGATAATTACACTACTGATAATGGTACTGTCCGTAACGGGATGTTCATCCGTACAGGATAAACCGCGCAGGACACATGAGAATACCACCACGGCATCAGGAAAGTCCGTAAAAAGAGTCGGTGTAATAAAAACAATAGACAGTGAAAAAGGGAACATAATATTCATTGATGCCGAAAAAGGTACGCAGGAGATATACGCATACAACAACGGAACGGAATTTTTCAGCAAATCGGGTGTGGCACTTACTGCAGAACAGATTCATGCCGGTGACGTGACAGACATATATTACATGGATGATACCTCAATAATTAAAAAGGTCCGTGTATCCGAAAATGACCGGGTATGGGAGAATACCAGAGTGACGTCCTTTTCCGTGGATGAAGAAAACATGTCGGTTAAGATTGGAAGAACACTGTATCATTACACATCGGGAACACTGATATTGTCAGACGGAGAACAGATAGACATAAGAGAGCTTAATAACAGTATGGATCGTCTTATAGTGAGGGGATATGATGATACGATAGTGTCAATAGTTGTAGACAAGGGACACGGATATTTAACTCTTACGGGAGACGGACTGTTTGTCGGAGGCCTGATAAATGTCGGCAGTATCCTTGCAAGGAAAATAGAACCGGGGATGCTGCTTACCGTAACGGAAGGTACTTACAGGGTCGAAGTTGTAAACGGGGAATACAGGTCTGAAAAATACGTCACGATAGAGAGAGGAAAAGAGTATGTGCTTGACTTTTCTGATGTGCCCGCCAACGTAACGGAAACGGGTAACATTAAAATATCCGTTGACGTCAAGGATGCAAGGCTGTACATAGACGGAAGCGCCTATAATTATTCATCCGTACTTACGCTGAAAACGGGAAGCCACAGCATCAGGGTGAGTGCCGAAGGATATGAGGATTATGTCAAAACCATAGAGATAAAAACAGGATACCAGACACTTGACATATCAATGAAAGAAGGCTCCGGAGAAGAAAGCACCGTACCGTCGGAGAGCACGACAACGGCAGTGGAAGGAGAGACATATGTAAGCTCTGAAAATGACGTAACGGTAAAAGGTCCCGAAGGCGGACTTGTGTATTTTGACGGAACATATAAGGGTGTTGCACCGATAACTTTTGACATGATAACGGGAACTCATGTTATATCAATACTGTACGGTACCGAAATTAACAGTTATACCGTTGTGCTGGCAGAGGGCGGAGATGATGTTGAATATGATTTTACTAAAAAATAGAATATAAGAAAAAGCATTTTCATAACATTAATAAAAAAGGCATATATCATTGAAGAAAAAGATAATTATTTTACTTGTGATGATGCTCCTTACTGCGGGCTGCAGGGCTGAAAAATCCGTTCAGGAAAACAGAACACCGATGGATTATACCATTGTACCCGGTAAGGATATACCGGAGAATTTCCGGAATACCATAGAAGAAAAGAAATACGAAAGCTTTACCATGACATATGCGGAAGGTGAATATCTGTACATAGCAGAAGGATATGGCAGAATGCCTACGGGTGGATACAGTATACGGCTGGACGAAATAAGCAGCAGCGAAAGCGAGATATATGTTCATATGACCTTAAAAGGTCCCGGAGCAGGTGAAGCGGTCAATAAAATGGAATCATATCCATATATGGTACTGAAAACAGAATACACGGATAAAAAAGTGGTTTTTGAATAGCATAATCCCCTGTGACATATCATATCTATAATTAGAATGAGAAAGCAGGGGATTTTTTATGGAGTTAAATAAAGATATCATACACATGAACCGGATAAAAGACAGAAACAGCTTTAACATAACCATAGATGAGGATTGCATGCTGCCGGACTCGTATCCGGATATTACAAGAAAAATAAAGGACAGCGGTTATGTGTGTGTGGAAAAGATAAAAAATCAGGATGGAAAAACAGGAATAAGCGGATACCTTGACTATTCTTTTTTATACTATTCGGGAGACAGGTATAAATCATATTCCGGGAGGATACCTTTTGATGAAACAGTGATTATGGCAGATACCGGTGCCCAGGATATGGTAAGCTGTTATGCGATGCTTGAGGATATGAAAATATCCGTGGTAAATTCCGGAAAAATAAGCATAAGGGGTATTATATCGGTTACGCTGACATCGGAATGCATAAGCGATACGGAGGCGGCAACCGGAGCTGCAGGAAACAATATACAGACAATGACGGATGAATTCAGCATGCTCAGACTGTGCTGCGCAAAAAGGGAAACATTCAGAATAAGGGAGACCATGACTACTGATGCAGGTCTTGGAAATATCGGAGAAATCATATGGCAGGAAATGAACCTCACGGACATACGGACAAAATGTACGGGAGAGGGAGCAGAGCTCAGAGGGACACTTAAGGTGTTCGTAATCTATGCTGACGAGGCTGATTCGGAAAAAGTATACTGTTACAGCAACAGCTGTACCTGCTCGGGAATCATTCCGGTTTCAGACGCATCCGATGACATGATATTGGAAATGAACATCATATCCATGGAAAAAAGCATAATGACAAGGCCGGATGCAAATGGTGAAAACAGGATATTTGACTGTGAAATGATATTGACGTCGGACATGAGGGGTTACCGGAAGGAAAACGTTAAAATACTGTCGGATATATATTCTCCGGGATATGAATATGAGCTGATAAGTGAACCGGTTGAATATCAGACATCTGCCGGAAGTACGGAAACGTCATGCAGGGTTACGGAAAAATACAGGCTTAATAATGTGGAAAAAATTCTGAATGCCATATCGGAGGTTTTTGTAGAGGATGTATATGTAAATGATAAAGGCATTAATGCGGAGGGTATAGTTACAACGGAAATATGCTGTTACATAAAGGAATCTGAAGAACCGATAACTTCTGTTAAATACGCCGTTCCATTCTCAAAAACAATCAGACAGACGGAGGAAACCGGAGAAGATATTACGGAAATTATACCCGGTGAAATACATACTGAATGTAACATACTTCCGGATAATGAAATAGAAACGGATATTACCATGACTCTTTCCGCCCTGACAAGGAATAACAGAACCGGAGCAGTTGTTACTGATGTCAGGGAGAAACCTGCGGATTTAAAGAAGCTTAAAAATCTTCCGGGGATTACGGGATATATTGTACAGAAGGGGGATACTCTGTGGAATATCGCAAAAAAATATCATACAACCGTGGAAAACATAAAAAAAGACAATAAGCTTGAAAATGATGAAATATATCCGGAAATGAAACTGATAATAGTTAAATTGTATTGCTATTAGTACATGAAAAAGTTATAATAGCAGATAGATATTTATCTATCTGCTGTTCCGGAGGAAATACATATGAACACATTAACCATGAAAGCATACGCCAAAATAAATCTCGGACTCGATGTTACCGGTAAGCTTGAAAACGGTTATCATGAGGTACGCATGATAATGCAGAGTATAAGCCTCTATGATAAGATTACCATTAGAAGTAATAAAACCGGAAATATTAATATTAAAACCAACCTTTCTTATATCCCGGCAGGTCCGGATAATCTTGTATACAGGGCGGCACAGATGCTGAAAGAAGAATTTGCAATACGTGACGGATTCGACATTGACCTGTATAAATTCATTCCCGTGGCCGCAGGACTGGCGGGAGGAAGTACGGATGCTGCAGCTGCCTTAAAAATAATTAACAGAATGTACAGGCTTGGACTTGATGATAAGGAGCTCATGGAAAGAGGAAGGCATCTCGGAGCGGATGTGCCGTACTGCATTATGGGCGGAACGGCCCTTGCCGAAGGAATCGGAGAGATACTTACACCATTGGCTGAATGTCCGCATTTCTATCTCGTAATAGCTAAACCGGCAATAAGTGTGTCAACCAAAACGGTATATGGGGAGCTTGAACTGAATGAATCCATTGTTCACCCGGATACGGAAGAAATGATACGGGCAATAGAAGAAAGGAATACGGAGAAAATTGCCGGACTTCTGTGTAATGTACTTGAAAGCGTTACCATAAGAAAGTATCCGGTAATACAGAAAATAAAGAACGAAATGATATCCCGCGGTGCATTGAATTCATTGATGAGCGGAAGCGGACCGACTGTATTCGGAATATTTACGGATGAGAAAAAAGCACGGGAATGTGATGAATTTTTCAGAAAAAGCAGGATTGCAAGAAATTCATATGTTGCAGAGCCGGTGTGACAAGGAGGAACGGAAATGTTAGAAGGAAAGGTGCCGGAGTATGATGAAGGAGTGTCATTAAGAGAATCGGTATGCAGTATTTTAAGGGAAGCAATACTTACCGGTGAACTTGAAGCAGGCGCAAGGCTTATGGAGATACCGTTAGCAGAACGGTTAGGTGTCAGCCGCACGCCTGTTAGGGAAGCAATAAGGATACTGGAGGATGAGGGGCTTGTACTTATTGTACCGAAATGCGGTGCAAGGGTTGCATCGTATACCGAGAAGGAGGTAACGGATGCACTTGATGTAAGAATGCACATAGAGAGCATGTCTGCAAAGCTTGCTGCAATGTACATCACGTCAGAGCAGACGGAAATTCTACGTGAAATTAACAGAGAAATGGAAGATGCGGTGAAGAAGAAGGAAATAACCGCAATTTCCGAAGCAGATAACCGGCTGCATAACGCAATATGCTGCAGTGCAAACAACAGGGTGCTTCTGCTTATAATGAAGCTTTTGGAGGAGCAGGTAATCAGATACAGGGTTGAATACATTAAAAGCATAGATGATTACCGTGAGCTTATTGATGAGCATGAGGAGCTGATTAAGGCACTTGAAAGCAGAGACTCTGACAGGGCGGCGGAAATAGTCGAGCATCACATCAGAAAACAGAAAGAGAAGATAAGGGAAATAATTACCAAGCGGAATGTATAATATTTTCCGGACGCGTCAATAATCACCATAACATTAAGAGTATGGAGGATTATTCAGGTGAAAAAAATATATTTTATTCTGGCACTGCCGGCAGTAATTCTGTGTGTCATTGCCGGAATGCGTACATATAACGGTATCAGGACGTATCTGCTTCAGAAGGAAATCGCCTCAAGCCTCATAAGGTTTCACATAAGGGCGAACAGCGACAGTGATGAGGATCAGCAGCTTAAGCTTAAAGTAAAGGACAGGGTTGTGGAATATCTGAAGGGTAAACTTTCAGATGCCGGCACACTTGACGGAGCAAGAAATATTTTATATTATGGCATAGATGAAATAGAGCATATCGCCCTTGATGTCATACATGAAGAAGGGTATGATTATCCTGTGAAAATATATTTTGAAAATGCTTATTTTCCGCTGAAAACCTATGGTGACATGGTATTTCCGGCAGGGGAATATGAGGCCTTCAGAATAGACATCGGCAGCTGTGAAGGCAGAAACTGGTGGTGCGTATTATATCCGCCGCTGTGTTTTTTGGATTCTGTTCATGCCGTTGTACCGGATGATACGAAGGAAATATTTCACAATGTATTGTCTGAGGATGCGTATGATGCCATAACCATGGGCGATTTGGATAATGTTAATTATCAGGTCAGATTCAGGTATCTGACATTTTTAAATAAATTTCTGGAATAGCAGAAGCCGGCAGGAAGGATATAATGATGAACAGAATAAAAGTAGCGGTATTATTTGGAGGACAGTCTTCGGAGCATGAAGTATCATGCATTTCGGCAGGAACTGTTATCGCATCAATAGACAGGGATTTTTATGATGTGCTGATGATAGGAATAACAAAAGAAGGAAAGTGGCTCAGAACGGACAACCCTGAAGATATTGCATCAGGCAGATGGCGTGAAAGCGGACGGACAATGATACTTTCACCGGACAGGTCACACGGCGGATTTGTGGAAATACATGACGGCAATGCTGAAATTGTACCCGTGGACGTGGTATTTCCGGTGCTGCATGGTCTGTACGGAGAAGACGGAACAGTACAAGGAATACTTGAGCTTGCAGGTATACCGTATGTGGGGTGCGGAGTTGTTGCATCTGCCGTGTCAATGGATAAGCTGTTTACCAAGATTATTGTGGACAGCATAGGTTCAATAAGACAGGCACACTATGTTCCCGTGAGAAGGACGGAGTTTGATGATATGGACTCCGTAATAGGGAGAATAGAATCAGAGTTGGATTATCCGGTATTCGTTAAGCCAAGCAACGCCGGCTCATCCAAGGGGGTATCCAGAGCAGAGGACAGGGATTCTCTCATAAAGAGTCTTGAAGAAGCAGCGGCTCATGATGAGAAAATTCTTGTAGAAGAGACTATTATCGGAAGGGAAATTGAATGTGCGGTTCTTGGAGGAGCAGATCCGAAGGCATCAGGAGTCGGAGAAATACTTGCAGCTCAAAGTGCAGTATTCTACGATTTTGACGCAAAATATAATAATTCCGAGTCAAGGACGGATGTGAATCCGGAGCTTCCGGAAGGCAAGGAAGAGGAAATAAGGAAGGCAGCAGTTGAAATATTCAGAGCGGTTGACGGTTTTGGACTGTCGAGGGTGGATTTCTTCCTTGAGAAGGATACGGATGAGGTCATATTTAATGAGATAAATACCCTGCCGGGATTTACTTCAATCAGTATGTATCCGATGCTGTGGGAAAATAAGGGACTTGACAAGAAAACCCTTGTAAGCAAGCTGATTCAGAGTGCGTTTACAAGACACAGATAAGGTTGGAACAATGAACGGAAAAGTATGTATTAAGATAAAAGGTCTGCATAATCTGATGGAAAGCACGCCGGATGATGAAATAGAAGTACTGTATACCGGAGCCTGTTACAGGCGTAACGGAAAACACTACATAAAATATGAAGGACCTGTTGCGGGAACTGAAGAAATTGTGGAACATATGATGAAAATATCACAGAATGAGGTTGATATTTCCACTAAGAGTACATTGGCGGGACATATGTTTTTTACAATGGGAAGAAAAAACAGAATTTTTTATAATACCCCCTATGGCGCCATTAACATAGGCATTGATACCTTTGACCTGAACGTGGCGGAAGAAAATGACAGAATTTTCGTTGAAATAAGGTATGACATGGACATTAATCAGGATATGGCGTATGAGTGTAAGCTGACAATTGAAATAACTGCATTAGAGGATAACAAATGATCAGATTAATATTAATTGTAATTTTTTTAATTTTTTATGCAATATTCAGCCTGATTATGCTCCCCATTGAATGGATGGTACGAAAAATCAACCGGAAAGCGGGAGACAAAAGCTCGCTGCGAATAGTACAGGCGGCCTTTAAAATCGTCAGGTTTCTTGCAGGTGCAAGAACCACGGTAATCGGACTTGACAGAATCCCGAAGAATGAACCCGTGCTTTTTGTAGGAAACCATCAGAGCTATTTTGATATAATAATTGCATATTCGGTAATGCCTGACATTACCGGATTTGTTGCGAAAAAGGAAATCAGGAAAATTCCGCTTTTAAGAACATGGATGGAATATCTGTACTGCCTGTTCCTTGACAGAAAGGATATCAGGGAGGGAATGAAAACCATTGTAACGGGGATAGAATATGTTAAAAAAGGCATTTCCGTTGCGGTATTTCCGGAGGGAACCACATCAAAGGACGGCGAACTTCTTCCGTTCCATGAAGGAAGCCTTAAAATTGCCGAAAAATCAGGCTGCAGAATTATTCCGATGGTGCAGAATAACACGCGAAAATGCTGGGAAACACATATTCCGTGGGTACGGGGCAATAAAACAGTGCTTGAGTTCTGCGAACCGGTTGACTTAAAAAGTCTTTCGCCCGAGGAAAGGAAGTTTTCAGGAAATTACATAAGAGAAATTATAGAGGAAGTGTATCACAGAAACGAAGAATTGATATAAATTTTTATTGTGGTTTTAATGAATAAGTGATACAATGTATAGCAGTTTGAGAATTTTTACAATAGGAGGATATGGATATGCCTACATGGGCAACAGTACTGCTGATTATTTTAGGCGTGGTTTTAGGCCTTTTTGTGGCACTGCTGATAGTCGGAAGGAAAATGCAGAAGAAACAGCAGGCATCACAGGCTGACATAGAAGCGGCATCACAGGTTATTTCGATGCTTGTAATTGATAAGAAGAGGATGAGGGTTAAGGATGCCAATCTCCCTAAGGTTGTATCGGAACAGATTCCGAAATATATGAGAATGGCCAAGCTTCCGCTTGTTAAGGCTAAGGTAGGACCTAAGGTAATGACACTTATAGCAGATGTCAAGGTATTTGACAGTCTTCCGCTTAAGACTGAGGTCAAGGTTGCGGTAAGCGGTATGTACATCACGGAAATAAAGTATGTCCGTGGTAAGGTGGAACCTAAGCCTCTTACGAAGAAAGAATTAAGAAAGAAAGCGAAGGCTGAGAAGGACTCGGCGAAGAAGTAATTTAATATACGGACTATGAAGGAGACAGTAATTTTTTTCTGAAAGTTACAGAGAGCCATGACAGCTGGAAAGTGGCACGAGTAGGAATTTAATGAATATCACTCCGGAGTTTCTGCCTGAAAAGAACATGAGTAGGAGCAGACGTTTTTTCCACGTTACAGGGAACGCATATGTTGGTATGTTGGAAGTCGCATTGTTACGGATGACGATTATATTCAGGCCTCTGCCAATTATATGGCAGAGGTTTTTTATGTAATGGTAAATTTTAATTTCTTGTTACATAAAACGCCCCGCAGACATGCACATAAAAAAGAATAAATTTTATTACAGAGTGAAAGGAAAATATATATGTACGAAAAAGTATCAACAGACCTTAATCTTGTTGAAAGGGAAAAAAGAGTTGAAAAATTCTGGAAGGAACGGGATATTTTCAAAAAGAGCATGAAGTTGAGGGAGGGATGCCCGACATACACGTTTTATGACGGACCTCCGACTGCCAACGGAAAGCCGCATATCGGGCACGTGCTTACTCGTGTAATTAAGGATATGATTCCGAGATACCGTACCATGAAGGGATACATGGTGCCGAGAAAGGCAGGCTGGGATACACACGGACTTCCGGTAGAACTTGAAGTTGAAAAAATGCTCGGACTTGATGGAAAAGAGCAGATAGAAGAATATGGACTTGAGCCTTTTATAGATTTCTGCAAAGAAAGTGTATGGAAATATAAAGGAATGTGGGAAGATTTTTCCGGAACGGTAGGCTTTTGGGCAGATATGGACAATCCCTATGTAACATACCATAACGATTTTATTGAGTCAGAATGGTGGGCACTCAAAGAAATCTGGAACAAAGGTCTTTTGTATAAAGGCTTTAAGATAGTGCCTTACTGTCCGAGATGCGGAACACCGCTTTCCTCACATGAGGTTGCACAGGGATACAAAACCGTTAAGGAAAAATCTGCGATAGTAAGATTCAGGGCAGTGGGAGAGGATGCATATTTTCTTGCATGGACAACAACGCCATGGACACTTCCGAGCAACGTGGCATTATGCGTTAATCCGGAAGAAAGCTATTGCAAGGTTAAGGCTGCTGACGGATACACATATTATATGGCAGAGGCCCTTCTTGATAAGGTGCTTGGAGCAATCCCGACGGAAGAAGGCATACCGGCATATACGGTTCTTGAGAAATATTGCGGTAAGGACCTTGAATATAAGGAATATGAGCCGCTGTTTGAATGTGCGGGAGAGGCAGCAAAAAAGCAGAATAAGAAGGGACATTTTGTTACCTGTGACGGATATGTAACCATGTCTGACGGTACCGGAATTGTTCACACGGCACCTGCATTTGGTGAAGATGACGCAAGAGTAGGCCGTGCATATGATCTTCCTTTTGTACAGTTTGTAAATGCAAAGGGAGAAATGACCGAAGAAACGCCATATGCGGGAAAATTCGTAAAGGATGCGGATGAGTTTGTACTTAAAGACCTTACAGCGGAAGGAAAACTGTTTGCAGCACCGAAATTTGAACATGAATATCCTCATTGCTGGAGATGTGACAGACCGCTTATTTACTATGCAAGAGAATCATGGTTTATTAAAATGACGGCGGTTAAGGACGATCTTATCCGTAATAATAATACGATTAACTGGATTCCGGAGACCATCGGAACGGGAAGATTCGGAGCATGGCTTGAGAATGTGCAGGATTGGGGAATAAGCCGTAACAGATACTGGGGAACACCGCTCAACATATGGCAGTGTGAGGAATGCGGACATATGCATTCGATAGGAAGCATTGCAGAGCTGAGAGAACTGTCTGACAACTGTCCGGATGAAATCGAGCTTCACCGTCCGTACATTGATGCAGTTACTTTCCCATGTGAAAAGTGCGGTAAGACAATGAAGAGGGTTCCGGAAGTTATAGACTGCTGGTTTGATTCGGGCGCAATGCCGTTTGCACAGCATCATTATCCGTTCGAGAACAAAGATGTCTTTGAGGCACAGTTCCCTGCCGATTTTATTTCAGAAGCAGTGGATCAGACAAGAGGCTGGTTTTATTCGCTACTGGCAGAATCTACACTGCTGTTTAATAAGGCACCATACAAAAACGTACTCGTGCTGGGACATGTGCAGGATGAAAACGGACAGAAGATGAGTAAATCCAAGGGAAATGCGGTGGATCCCTTTGATGCACTTGCAACCCACGGAGCGGATGCAATCAGATGGTATTTTTACTCGAATTCGGCACCGTGGCTTCCAAACCGTTTTTATGACAGGGCAGTTACGGAAGGACAGAGAAAATTCCTGGGAACAATCTGGAATACTTATGCCTTTTATGTGCTGTATGCCAATATAGATGAATTTGACCCGACAAAGTACTCCCTTGATTATGATAAGCTTACGGTAATGGACAGGTGGATTCTTTCAAAGGTTAATTCACTGGTTAAGTCGGTTGATGAATATCTTGCCGAATATAAAATACCGGAAACTACAAGAGTGCTTGAAGAGTTTGTAGACGATTTGAGTAACTGGTATGTAAGACGCTCAAGGGAAAGATTCTGGGCAAAAGGAATGGAACAGGATAAGATTAATGCGTATATGACACTGTACACGGCACTTATTACACTGTGCAAGGCAGCTGCTCCGATGATTCCTTTCATGACGGAAGAAATATATCTTAATCTTGTTGCGGGAACAGATAAAAATGCACCGGAAAGCATACATTTATGTGATTTTCCTGAAGCTGACGAAAAATATATTGATAAAGAACTTGAAGCAGATATGGATGAGGTGCTTAGGATTGTTGTAATCGGACGTGCCTGCCGTAATTCCGCTAACATTAAAAACAGACAGCCGATAGGTAAGATGTATGTCAAGGCAGAAAAAGAGCTTTCTGAATTTTACAGGGAAATAATAGAAGATGAGCTTAACGTTAAGAGTATGGAATTTACGGATGATGTAAGGTCATACAGCTCATACAGTTTTAAGCCGCAGCTTAAAACCGTAGGACCTAAATACGGAAAGCTTTTAGGACAGATAAAGGCTGCATTGTCCGATATAGACGGAAACAGTGCAATGGATGAGCTTAACGAAAAAGGTTTTCTTACGTTTGATTTTGCAGGAGAAAAGGTTGAACTTGCGAAGGAGGATCTTCTTATAGAAATTGCTCAGACTGAAGGATATGAGTCAGGAACGGATAACGGGATAACCGTTGTGCTGGATACTGCCCTTTCAGATGAGCTTATAGAAGAAGGATTCATAAGAGAAATCATAAGTAAAATCCAGACCATGAGAAAAGAAGCAGGCTTTGAGGTTATGGATAAAATAACCGTATATTCATCAGGAAATGAAAAAATAAACCGTATTATGCTTAACAATGCGGAAGAAGTAAAAAATGACGTTCTTGCAACCGGAATTGTTACGGATGAAATGAATGGATATTCAAAAGAATGGAATATTAACGGTGAAAACGTAATAATAGGAGTCAAAAAGAATTAGGGAGACATTATAATGCAGAAAATGGATTTTAACAAAGAAGAATTTAAAAAGAACGTGGAAGACACAGTTAAGAGCATGTACAGAAAAACCATAGATGAAGCGACGAAGCATCAGGTATTTCAGGCTGTGGCATACACGGTTAAGGATTATATCATTGACAGATGGATAGCAACGCACAAGGAATATGAAAAACGTGACGTTAAGACCGTGTATTATATGTCTATGGAATTTCTTATGGGACGTGCACTCGGAAACAGCATGATTAACCTTACCTGCTACAACGAAGTAAGGGAAGCACTTGAAGAGCTTGGATTCGACCTTAACGTAATTGAGGATGAAGAGCCGGATGCAGCACTTGGAAACGGCGGACTCGGAAGACTTGCCGCCTGCTTCCTTGATTCTCTTTCAAGCCTCGGATATCCTGCATATGGATGCGGAATCAGATACAGGTACGGAATGTTTGCACAGAAAATAGTCGACGGTTATCAGAAGGAAGTACCTGATGAATGGCTCAGGGAAGGAAATCCGTTTGAAATTAAGAGACCTGAATATGCCGTTGAAGTTAAATTCGGCGGTTATATCCGCACATATCTTGACGAGGATTATCACGAGCATTATGTACAGGAAGGCTATCAGTCCGTTAGGGCGGTGCCTTATGACCTTCCGGTTGTAGGATATGGTAATAACATTGTGAATACGCTGAGAATATGGGATGCGGAACCTATCCAGAGCTTCAACCTTGATTCGTTTGACAAAGGCGACTATCATAAAGCGGTTGAACAGGAGAATCTTGCAAAAACAATATGCGAGGTGCTTTATCCGTGTGACAACCATTATGCAGGTAAGGAGCTCAGGCTTAAACAGCAGTATTTCTTTGTATCCGCAAGTGTACAGCGTGCAGTTGCAAAATATAAGGAAAATCATGAGGATATAAGAAAGCTTCACGAAAAAGTCTGCTTCCAGCTTAATGATACACATCCTACTGTTACGGTGGCAGAATTAATGAGAATACTCATGGACGAAAAAGGTCTTTCATGGGATGAAGCGTGGGATGTAACGACAAAAGCCTGTGCATATACCAACCATACAATTATGGCAGAAGCACTGGAAAAATGGCCTATCGAGCTGTTTTCAAGACTTCTTCCGAGAATATACCAGATTGTTGAAGAAATTAATAAAAGATTTCTTCAGAAGGTTGAAAGATTATATCCGGGAAATCAGGAAAAAATTGCAAAGATGGCAATTATATATGACGGTCAGGTTAAAATGGCAAATCTTGCAATAGTGGCGGGCTTTTCCGTAAACGGTGTGGCAGCCCTTCATACCGATATTCTTAAAAAGCAGGAATTAAGGGATTTTTATGAAATGATGCCGGAAAAATTCAACAATAAGACGAACGGTATTACGCAGAGGAGATTTCTTCTTCACGGAAATCCGCTTCTTGCAGACTGGGTTACCCGAAAAATCGGCTCCGACTGGATAACTGACCTCTCTCAGATAAAAAAGCTTGCACCGTATGCGGATGATGAGCTCAGCCGTAAAGAATTCATGCAGATAAAATATCAAAATAAGGTCAGACTTGCGAATTATATAAAAGAGCATAACGGAATTGAGATTGATCCGAGGTCAATATTTGACGTACAGGTTAAGAGACTTCATGAATATAAGCGTCAGCTTCTCAATATTCTTCATGTAATGTATCTGTATAATAAGATTAAGTCAAATCCGGAGTACGATATGTATCCGAGAACATTTATTTTTGGAGCAAAAGCCGCAGCAGGATACAAGCGTGCGAAGCTTACGATTAAGCTTATTAACAGTGTTGCGGACGTGATTAACAATGATAAGTCCATAAACAACAGGATAAAAGTGGTATTCATTGAAAATTACAGGGTATCCAATGCAGAGCTTATATTTGCTGCAGCGGATGTAAGTGAGCAAATATCAACCGCGAGCAAGGAAGCATCGGGAACCGGAAATATGAAATTCATGCTTAACGGTGCCATGACACTTGGTACGATGGATGGTGCAAATGTTGAAATTGTTAAGGAAGTCGGAGAGGACAATGCCGTTATATTTGGACTTTCCGCAGATGAGGTAATTAACTATGAATGTTATGGCGGATATAATCCGCTCGATATTTTCAACAGTGACCAGGAAATAAGACAGGTTCTCATGCAGCTTATCAACGGCTTTTATTCACCTGATGATCCTGAGCTGTTCAGGGAACTGTATAATTCACTTCTTTATGAAGGAAGACCTGATGTATATTTTATACTGAAGGATTTCCGTTCATATGCGGATGCACAGGTTAGGATTGACAGAAAGTACAGGGATGAAGAAAAATGGGCCCGTTCGGTAATGCTTAATACAGCCTGCTCGGGCAGATTTTCTTCGGACAGGACAATAGAAGAATACGTCAATGACATATGGCATCTTGAAAAAGTGGATGTAAATCTGTAATCAGAGGTGATATGCATGGCAGCCGATAATTGTGAAATGTGCGGTTATTATGAATATAACGAGGAATTTGAATACTACGAATGTACAATGAATCTTGATGAGGACGAAATGTACGGCTTCCTGTGCGGAAGCCGTAAGGAATGTCCGTATTTTCAATACAGGGACGAATACAGGGTAGTAAGAAAACAAATGTAGGACAAGGAGACCGTTTTATGGGAATTAAAGGAACAGAATTATTTGTAAAGGCACTCCGTGCAGAGGGTGTTGATACGGTATTCGGATATCCGGGAGGGATGGCGATAGATTTATTTGATGCATTATACGATGCAGAAGATATTGATGTTATCCTGCCGAGACATGAACAGGCACTTATACATGAAGCAGACGGCTATGCAAGGGCAACCGGTAAAACGGGCGTGTGTCTTGTAACAAGCGGTCCCGGAGCTACCAATCTTGTTACGGGAATAGCGAATGCAAATTTTGACAGCGTACCGCTTGTGTGCTTTACGGGACAGGTGCCGAGGGATTTAATCGGAAATGATGCCTTTCAGGAGGTTGATATTGTCGGTGTAACAAGAAATATATGCAAATATGCCGTAACCGTAAGAGACAGAAAAGACCTTGGCGAAATAATCAAAAAAGCTTTTTTTATTGCAAAAAGCGGAAAACCGGGGCCGGTAGTCGTTGACATACCTAAGGACATACAGACAGAGACAGGGGATGAAGTATACCCTGAGGAGATATCAATCAGAGGATATAAGCCTTCGACAGGGGTGCACGGCGGTCAGTTAAAGAAGGCAATGAGCATGCTTAAATCTGCTTCCAAACCGGTAATTCTTGTAGGCGGCGGAGTACATATATCCGGAGCAGAAGAGGTACTTACCGCTTTTGCCGAAAAAATGAACATACCGGTTATAACAACCATTATGGGAAAAGGAGCAATACCGACCGACCATCCTCTGTATGTGGGAAATATCGGAATGTATGGAAATTATGCGTCCAATATGGCTGTATGCGAATGTGACGTGCTTCTTGCAATCGGAGTAAGATTCAGTGACCGGATTACCGGAACAATAGAAGATTTTGCACCGAATGCACAGATTATACATATAGACATTGATACGGCTTCAATTTCAAGAAATATAGTTGTTGATGTTCCGATAGTTGCAGATGCCGGACTTGCAATAGGAGAAATGCTTAAAACCGCATCAGCCTGTAAAACCGGAAACTGGGTGGAAAAGCTTTCCGAATGGAAAAACCGTATGCCGGTTACCATGAAAAATTATGACGGAATAACACCGGAAAAAATTATACAGGTTATAAATGATAAATTCCCTGATTGTACGGTCACAACCGACGTCGGTCAGAACCAGCTGTGGACCACGCAGTATCTTGCAATGAACGGAAAAAGGAAATTTATTACTTCGGGAGGACTCGGAACCATGGGATTCGGACTTCCGGCAGCAATCGGGGCGTATATAGGACAGGGAAAAGGACCCGTAATATGTATAAGCGGCGACGGCGGTGCACAGATGAATATTCAGGAGCTTGCCACGGCATCGCTTCTGGACATACCCGTAATATTCTGTATCATTAATAATACATACCTTGGTAATGTAAAACAGATGCAGAAAATGTTTTTTGACAAGAGGTATGCAAGCACCTGCCTCAGATACAGCAGAAACTGCAACAGACAGTGCCGTATTGACGGAACATGCAGCGGAAAAGATTATGTGCCGGATTTTGTAAAGCTTGCGGAAAGTTATAACATTACGGGAATAAGGGTAACTGACGAAAAAGATATAGAAGCGGCATTTGAACGTGCTGCATCGGTAAAAAACAGACCTGTCCTGATTGAATTTGCGGTAAGCTGTGAACTTGATGTATATCCAATGGTACCGGGCGGAAAAGCATTAACCGATATGTTATTCGGATAGGAGGAAGACATGGAAAAACTCAAAAAAAGGTGGATTTCAATTTATGTGGAAAATGAATCCGGCGTGCTTGCACGAATTTCCGGTCTTTTTTCAGGAAAAGCATACAATATAGATACTCTGACGGTCGGAGTTACGGAAGACCCTACAGTGTCAAGAATGACAATAAGCGTTACGAGTGACGACAAGACCTTTGAACAGATAAAAAAACAGCTTAACAGAAGCGTGGAAGTAATAAAGGTAATTGATTTTACGGAAGCAAAGCTTCACATGAAGGAGCTTATGTTCGTAAAAATCAATTCGTGTACGGAAAAGGATAAAGCCGAAATATTCAGGGTCGCTGAAGTTTATGGCGTTATCGTTGAGGATTATAACAGAAATACAGTGCTTTTAAGGTGTACCCAGACTGAAGAAAAAAATAATTCACTCATAGAGCTTCTTAACAGTCTGTTCGGATACAGACTTGAAGTTGTAAGAGGCGGTGCGGTTGCCATAGAGGCGGTATCGTATTCCGACAGATAATTAGTTACTTCATGGATTTTGACAGATTAC
This sequence comes from uncultured Butyrivibrio sp., assembly GCA_964405265.1. GTDB lineage: Bacteria > Bacillota > Clostridia > Lachnospirales > Lachnospiraceae > Eshraghiella. The sequence continues at coordinate 53,670 of CAYONC010000001.1, read as the reverse complement.
CGGTGTACCATATTGTAAAAAGCATGTAAAGCGTGGTCAGAATATACCATGCGGTCGTCAGAATACCATTGTTAAAAATAAAACTTAAAATACATACAGGAGTCCATACGACAAGTACGATAATGTTGATTGCAAGAAGTATTCTGCCGTCAGGGGCTCCTTTTTTTATCTGCCTGAAGGAAAGCACAAGCTGGGCTGCAAGCAGAATAACCATAAGGGATGTGACAATTATTTCCATACTCAGATTCCTTTCATGGATGATTCAAATAAATTTCTGCAGAAATCCGCCTCTGACGGCCTGCTGTTTAAAAAGATAACGGTTCCGCAGTTATCGCCCGGTGCTTCAATATTGTACATCCTGAGCCGGCGCAGTGTTTCGCGTGCCGTACCGTTTCCGCCGTCATATATTACCGGAGCGTTACCGAATACCTCAAGAATTCTTTTTTTTGCAAAAGGATAATGCGTGCATCCCAAAACAACGGCATCAGGAGGAATATGACGGTATTCCTCAAGCAGTACGCGGAGGTATACACCGAATTCATCAGTATCGGTTTTACTGCGTTCAATAAATTCTACAAGACCGGGACACTCAAGCGTATGTATGTGTGCCATTCTTTCGAAGCGGGCAAGCAGGTTAAGAAACTTGGTCTGGTTAAGCGTTACGTGCGTTGCCATTACAAGAATGTCCCCGCCGGGATGGGCGAGTACTGCAGGCTTAAGTGCCGGTTCAATGCCTATGACAGGCATGTGTGAGTATCTGCTGCGAAGTGTGGTAATGGCTGCCACGGTGGCGGTGTTGCATGCAACGACAAGAGCCTTGCAGTCGTGACCGGTTAAATATTCTGCCGCATTAAGGGCAAGCCCTTTAACGTCGTCAAGAGGTCTTGTACCGTACGGAGCATTGGCAGAGTCTCCGAAATATATAAAATTTTCATTGGGCATGAGCTTAACAAGCTCCGTAAGCACGCTTATTCCGCCTACGCCCGAATCAAATACACCTATCGGTCTTGTATCATAATTCATTGCATTGCCTCCCGAAATAACTGGTACAATTATACTATGTATCAGCACTATTTTCCACCATGAGAATCATAATTTAAGAAAAAAATCATATACTTGTATGAGGCGGACGGAATAATGAAAGTGAAAATTATTGTTATAATTGTTATTATATGCTGGGTACTGCCTTTTGCGGTAACGGCGGCTGTAACAGGCATACATAAAAAGAAGGCGGAAACGGAGACAACCGGAATAACGCAGGAGAATATAACGACGTATATTTCCTCGGTACGCACTATTTCATATCTGAAGGAGGAGGCAGTTCATATATTGCGGAAAAAATACGGAGAAATATTTTTTGAAGACGGGCTTGACAATGCATTTCAGATAATTGAGAGGGACACAAAGGGAAATGTTGTGGAGGTTATGGCAGGGAACGTAGTAATGTCAGGCGAACTGTTTGCGGAAATAATGAAACTTGGCTCAGCTAATTTCAGAATTTCCGTTAATTCCACGGAAATAATTTTTACGGTTGTTAATGAATAAAAAAATTCCATCCGGCAATGATAATATCAGAGAAATCTAATAGTGCCGTTGCACGGATGGAGGTAAACGTGAAAAAGAAGAAAAGCAAAATTGATGTCCAGAAGATCATTTCCATAGCTGCAAGCCTTGCCATTGTGGCTGCACTGGCAGCCGGAATAATTTCCATTGTAAGGAGCAGCTCTTCCGGTGAAAAAAATAAGAATTTTATTGATTTGAATGTTGCACAGAAGGAGAGTACTGCCCGTGATGATAAGCCGGCAGAACGTCCCACGTCAACGGAGGCACCGACGGAACTCCCGACGGAAGCTCCGGACAGTATGGCTTCTGTCACTCTTCCGCAGGAAACTCTGGAAGCAAATTCGCCGGTTTACGGATTTTCCGAAAAAAGCAGTCTTCTGTGGCCGGTTGAAGGAGATGTGATTCTCGGATATAATATGGACAAGACCATATATTTTCCGACACTTGATATATACCGGTGTAATCCGGCAGTGATAATCAGTGCCGGAAAAGGTGAAGAGGTTTTATCATCTGCACCGGGAGTGGTAGAGGAAATATACGAAGACAGTGAAATCGGAACGGCGGTCAGGGTATCCATAGGAAACGGATACGAAATTATATATGGACAGCTTACGGATTTGAAAGTGGAAGTGTCTGACCATGTGGAAGCCGGTACGGTTATAGGCTGTGTGGATGAGCCGACAAAATATTATTCAAAAGAAGGGAGCAACATATATCTGAAGCTGACCAGGGAAAACGAGGTTGTGGACCCGATGCTGTATCTGATAGAAAAATAGGGCGGACAGCCCTATTTTTTTGCTAAATATAGTGCAATGAAAAATTATTTATGATAAAATAAAAATAATATTACTTATGCGGGGTACAACGGATGAAGAGAATAGCATTTCTGACAGACGGATGGCACAGATATATTGCATATGAAACAATAAAAGGCGTAATACGTGAATTTGACGGATATGCAGAGGATGTGATTTTCTGCCAGTTTAACTGTTTTGGTAACTGGATTCATGATGAGAAGCATAATGCCGGAGAATATAATATCTATACTCTGCCGGACTTAAAACAGTTTGATGGAATAGTGCTTGATGCCAATAACATTGTGGATATGAAGCAGATGGAGAACCTTATAAGAATTACCAAGGCGTCAGGCGTTCCTGTTGTATGTCTCGGTTTTGAGGTTGAAGGCTTTTATAATACCGGTATGGAAAATGAGAAGCCCGTTATTGAAATTATGGAGCACCTGTATACGGAGCATAACTGCAGAAGCTTTGTTTTTGCCGGAGGACCTCTTGACAATCCGGAGAATGTTCTCAGAATGAAAGCATACAAGGATTTTATTAAGGAGAAGAAGCTTCCGGCTGCAGCCAATCCGGTTATGCTTGGTGATTTTACCTTTATGACGGGCTGTGACATCTTCCGGCAGTATATGGAAAAGGGTATTCCGCTTCCGGATGCATTTGTATGTGCCAATGACAACATTGCAACGGGTCTGAGCTATGAAGCGATTCTAAAGGGATACCGTATACCGGAGGACTTCTGCGTTACGGGCTTTGATAATCTTGACAAGGCCTCATGCTTCAGCCCACAGATTACGACTGTCGGATATTACCGTGTTGAAATGGGAGACATGTGTGCTGATATACTTAAGGCAGTCTGGGAAGGCAGACAGACAGAAAGCAACCGGTGCGTCAATACTTTTCCGATATTCAGTGAGAGCTGTGGCTGTGAGAGCCGTACGGATGTTGACTTCCGTGTATTTGCGCGTGATAAGATAATAAGCGCCGTCCAGGATGAACTGAATGAAGCAAAGCTTCTTGAACTTGAAGGAAAAGTAATGGTATGTGAAAATTTTGACGACATCTTTGCAATGGCAGGCAGATACTTTAAGCAGCTTGACTGTGATGATATGTATTTCTTCATTGATGACAGACTCTATGGTGCGGCTGCCGATACATGCTTTCCGGTGTCTGGGTATGACTGGTCTCACATAAGAATGGTTTATGCCCTCAATGACCGTGTCAATTCCAAAATAAGAAGCATTACGGAGCTTATTGAATTTCTTGAAAATGACGGAAGCGGTTCGTATTACCTGTTTACGCCTATACATTTCGGAGAGCAGGCAGTAGGCTTCAGTGTCCTTAAAAATGCAGGATTTCTTGAGGACGGCTCATTCTTTTATGATGTTCATAATACGATCATAAAAGCCGTTAAGACACTGTTTACAAGGAAACAGCTTGAAAATGTCAATAACAGTCTTAATGATGTATATATGCGTGATCTGCTTACGGGAGTGTATAACCGTGTGGCATTCAATAATGAAATTCTGCCGAGTCTTGAAGAATATAACAGAACCGGAATATCATGTGCACTTTCATTTGTTGATGCAGATAATTTTAAAAAAATAAATGATGAATACGGCCATGCAAGAGGAGACAGGGTTCTTAAAATCATTGCAATGACATTGAACACTAACTGTCCGGACGGAGGTGTTGTATGCCGGTACGGCGGAGACGAATTTGTTATCTTTTATCCGGTAAGCAGTCCGGAGGAAGCAGGGGCATACAGGGATCGTGTGATGTCGGCACTTGCGAGGCAGCAGATATCCATAAGCATGGGAACCATAATCACAGACCCGCTCTCAAGTAAGTCGTTTGATGAATATATTTCAGAAGCCGATACGCTGATGTACGAGGAAAAGAAAAACAAAAAATCAAGAGAATGAATTAAAAGCAGCATATATGCTGCTTTTTTCATATAATTTTAACTTCTTGCCCTGATAAAAACAGTCACCCAGTATTTGGTATAATCGTACAGTATATCGAGGGTTTTGGATGAATATCCGCGGCAGCATTTAACATATTCGCATAAAAGTCCTTCCAAAAAAACCTGAATCTCAAGCTCTATGTGTGTACGGACCTGTATTCTTTCATCATTGTTGCACAGCTCAACCAGTTTTTCAGAAGCAATGGAGATTAGTCTGTTTGCCGTAAATATAAAATCATTTGATTTGCAGAGTAACTTGTAGTTTTCATTGTTAATTCGTATAAATTCAAATATGGAATCAATAAAATGCATTATATTGGTAGAGCTGACAAGCCTTGCATTATCAAAAAACATATCTATCATTTCATTCTCATAGTCCTCAGCGACCCCGTAAATGTCATCATAATGTGAATAGAATGAGCCGCGGCTGATATCGGCACGCTGGCATAACTCACTGACGGATATTTTTCCGAGTTCTCTCTTCTCCGACAGCATTTCCGCAAAAATTTTTTTGATGAGATTTCTTGTTTTTATTGATGATTTGTTCAGGTACTGCGCCTTCATTTTTCCTCCATATGTGTACATATTCCGCAAAAGTGTTAATATTTATACAATGATTAAAATATTGTTCTTTCATAATCTTCTTAAGAATATTATAGTTCAACACAGTTCAAATATCAACAGTGTTCAAAAAAGAAAGGAGCAATGATGAGTATGGTGATAGAAACAGCCTGCTTAACCAAGGATTACGGGTTCGGGCGTGGCGTATTTGATGTCAGCCTCCATGTTGATGAAGGAGAGGTTTTTGGATTTCTCGGACCGAATGGTGCCGGAAAGTCAACTACCATAAGGCATCTGATGGGTTTTTCAAAACCGGATTCTGGAAGTGCAAAAATTCTTGGAAAGGAAGCCTTTAACAATTACGATAAAATTCTGAATCATGTGGGCTATATTCCCGGAGAAATAGCACTGCCGGCAGGACTGACCGGATGGGAGTTCATACGGATGATGCAGGATATGCAGAAAATTCATAATGACCGGAGACTTACCGAAATGATAAACCTGTTTGAACTTGAAGATAATGTACTTCGTGGTGAAACAAAGCGTATGAGTCTCGGAGTAAAGCGTAAGCTTGCCATTGTAACATCATTTATGTCGGATCCGGATGTGCTTATTTTGGATGAACCGACAAGCGGGCTTGATCCGGTTATGCAGGAGATTTTTATACAGTTTATTCATGAGGAGAAAAGCAGAGGAAAAACAATATTATTATCCAGCCATATTTTTTCTGAAATAGATTCAACCTGTGACCGCATTGCCATAATAAAAGACGGAAGAATCGTATCGGAATTTGTTGCGGATGAACTTAAGCACGCATCAAGAAAATATTACACGGTGAAATTTAAAAACACGCAGGCAAGGGAAAAATTTAAATCGGAAAGTAAAACTCTTCCTTCATGTATTATGAACGGAGAATATGAAAATGCAGTCTATCTGTCCATTGAAGATGAGGACCTTAATAATCTGATTGGAATACTTTCGATGCTTGAGACAGATTCGTTCAGCAACAGAAAAGAAACACTTGAAGATTACTTCATGAAATTCTATAGGGAAGATAAGGATTTCGGAGGTGCATTGCAATGAATATAATTGAAATCAGTAATCTGACCAAGGATTACGGAAACGACAGCGGAATATTCGGACTGAATTTAACGATAGCCGAAGGTGAAATGGTAGGATATGTAGGAACCAACGGCAGCGGAAAAACTACAACCATAAGACATATTATGGGATTTATAAGACCGGATTCAGGATGCACGAGGGTTAACGGAATGTCATCATGGGAGAATGCAAGTGAAATTGTAAAAAAAATCGGTTACGTTCCGGGAGAAATTGCTTTTCCGGATTTAAAGACGGGTATTGATTTTCTGAAATGCCAGGCGGATTTCCTCGGACTTAAAGACATGAGCCGTGCCAATGAGCTGATTGAGAGATTACAGCTTGATCCGAGGGCGAATCTTAAACGCATGAGTAAGGGAATGAAGCAGAAAACCGCTCTTGTGGCAGCACTGATGAATGACTCTCCGATTATTATTTTAGATGAACCTACTACCGGACTTGATCCGCTGATGCGTTCCGCATTTCTTGACATAATTAAAGAGGAACACAAAAAAGGGAAAACCATCTTCATGAGCAGTCACAGCTTTGATGAGCTGGAAAAAACCTGTGACAGGGTGGCACTTATAAACAATGGTCACATTATAGACGTATGTGACATGAACAGTATACGGAACCGTGAGGTTAAGGAATTTAAAATTGAGTTCCATACCCATGAAGATTATCTTTCTTTTGTGAAAGAAGGATATGAAATAATACGGATTCAGGAACAGTATAATCAGATTTCAATCCGCATAGGAGCGGATGAAACGGCAGGACTTCTCAAAAACCTGAAAACATACAACGTAAAGTTTGTTTCAGAACTGCCGTATACTCTTGAAATGCATTTTAAAAAAATTCTGATGGATAATCATAAGAAAGGTTAAACCGGTGAAATTATGTTTAGTAAAGCTTTATTCAAACAGTCCTGCAAGGCGAACGGAACCATGTGGGCAATCATTACATTTGCCGTATGCTTCATGCTTGCCTGTGTTATGCTCATATCCGGCAACGGCAACATAGGTCAGGTTAAAGGTGCAATATCAGATACCATTATTATCAAGGAAATAGATTCCCAAATGGAAGAAAAAGCAATTTCCTATTATGCAAATGCAGAAGACGGGCTTAAAAAATTTGACTCGTTCTTTCTGACAAATGCAGAAGATACACTTTCATACCTCCTTTATTTTTCAAAAGTACAGGGAGGGGGAGAAACGGAAGAATGGCAGGTAAAGACAGATGCAGGAAAGTCATTTGCCGATTCTGTATCACTGTGGCTTGCTGATATGCCTGAGCAGGGAAATTATGATGACATAAGCGAATACATGTCTGCAATAGAGCTGTGGAAGGAAAAAACTCCGGCAACGCAGGAGAATGCAATTATTGCTGCATATACCTCAGCGTGTGAAGAAATACAGGCATATATCAGTGAAAAAATCTCAGAGGCAGGATATAATCCTGAGTCGACGGAAGCACAGGAACTGCTTGGCTGTATCATGTACACGCTGAATCCCGTAAACAGCTTTGATGATTATTATACCGGATTGGGAGAAGAGGTACCGGGAGAATATGATTTTATGTCGCTTGTTAATCATATTGCTTCGGGAGATGCTGCAGAATACCTTGAATCCAAGGAGCGAAATGATTACCGGGGATCAAGGGCTGAGAAATGTATGGCAATATTTCTTGCCGGTAACATGACGGGTGAGGAAACTGTCGGGGCACTGCTTGAAGCACTTTCCGGTTATGGTGTTACCGCTGAGAAATATGAATCCTTCGGATATACCTACGAATCGGTCAGACATATGGCTAATACGGCTGTAGTTACATATAGAGGAAGACTGGAGTATGAAACAGGGCTTGTTGAAAAAACGGAAAATGAAGAAGAATACTTAAAAGCAGTTGAAGAAAAGAAAGCAAGCATTGCGAAGGATGTGTCAAGCAGCTTTCTTTCGACACTGCCTGAAGAAGTGTCCGAAGCGATTGAAGAAATCGGACAGATGGATTTGTATACATTGATTGTCGGCTCTATTTTCTATAAGCTGGCCGGTCTGCTTCTGCCTATAATTTACATGATAATGACATCCAATAATCTTATAGCCGGTCAGGTGGACAGCGGCTCAATGGCATATGTTCTGTCTACATCGACTAAAAGAAGTACCGTTGCATTTACACAGGCAGTATATCTTATAGGTTCGCTGTTTGCCATGTTCTCCCTTACGACAGCTACCGGCTGCGTATGTCTGTCTCTTGTGACGGAAGAGGTTGAGCTTACATGCAGAAAACTTGTTATGCTTAATACAGGTGCTTTCCTGGTATTGCTGGCACTGTCAGGACTCTGTTTCTTTACGTCATGTATATTTGACAGAAGTAAGCATTCCATGGCAATCGGAGGCGGACTCTCAATTTTTGCCCTTGTTGCAGCCATGCTCGGACTGTTCGGCAGCCCGGTTATTCCATCGGTTGTACGGCTTGAGGCATTGAATAATTTTAATTATGCCACGGTTATATCACTCTTTGACGTAATATCAATTATTGACGGAACGAATGATTTTATCTGGAAGTTCTGCATACTGGGGGCAGCAGGCATAGCAGGCTACGTTGCCGGTTCATTACGCTTTACGAAGAAAGATTTACCGTTATAAAATAAAAACCCCCGGGACAGATACGGCTGACTGCCGGAATCTGCGCGGGGGTATTTTAATTAATAAAACATATATCAGCCGAAATATCTCTTCAACAGGCCCTCAAATGCTTTACCGTGTCGTGCTTCGTCCCTTGCCATTTCATGAACGGTATCGTGAATTGCATCAAGATTAAGCTCCTTGGCTCTCTTGGCAAGCTCAAACTTGCCTGCAGTTGCTCCGTTTTCTGCATCCACTCTCATTTCGAGATTCTTTTTGGTAGAATCAGTAATAACTTCGCCGAGAAGCTCTGCAAATTTGGCCGCATGCTCTGCTTCCTCGTAAGCTGCCTTTTCCCAGTACAGACCTATTTCAGGATAGCCTTCCCTGTGTGCAACTCTTGCCATTGCAAGGTACATACCTACCTCTGAACATTCTCCTGCAAAATTAGCCCTTAAATCTTCAATGATATCTTCCGGTGCTCCCTGTGCCACGCCGACCGTGTGCTCGGCAGCCCAGGTTTTCTCACCAGCCTGCTCCTTGAATTTGTCAGCCGGTGCCTGACATACAGGACACTTGTCAGGAGCTGAATCTCCCTCGTGAACATAACCGCATACACTGCATACATATTTTGCCATAATTTTTTTCTCCTTTAATTTAAAAATAGTAATCATTACTGATATTATAATATCAGATTTAAATTAATTGTCAATAGTAAAATAACATTTATTTCCTTTTGCATTTTCCGCACAGTCCGTAAAAAAATGCGGTATGTCCAGTTATTATACCTTCAAATCCACTGCCTGCCTGCCGGTTAAGCTCTTCCGCTAATGGCATGGGTAAATCAATTATCGCACGGCATGAGTCACAGATAAAGTGGTAGTGCGGTTCGGGATTTCCGTCAAAGTGGTCAAATCCGTCAGAAGAAGGAATTCTGACTGCCTGCTCCAGTTCTGTCAGAAGTGACAGATTTCTGTATACCGTTCCGAGGCTGATGCGGGGATATTGCTTCCTTACTTCCTCATATATGGTTTCTGCCGTGGGATGATCCTTTCTGGATATCAGAAATTCACGTATTGCTTCCCTTTGGCGGCTGTATTTTATTACCTTATTCTGCATATTGCCTCCGATATAATAATAGTAATCATTATTATTTTAAAAATAATTGATTTATATGTCAAGAAATATTATAATTAATGCATGAAAAAAATAATGATTTTGCTTACGGCAGTCTTGTTATCGGCCGTGTTCACATCCTGTGGACAGCCCCGACGTGAATATACGGCAGAGGGCTTTGCACTGGATACATATATACAGATAAAACTATATAAAGGCGGAACGCAGGAAACGGCTGACCGGTGCATAAGCATGTGCAGCGAATACGAGAAGATTTTTTCAAGGACGGACAGCGGATCCGAGCTTTACAGGCTTAATAAAACGGGTGTGACCGTGATAGATTCGGAGGAAAAGGAAGAACTTGCCGCCATAATCAGGGAAGCCGTCGGGTATTCAATGATGACGGGCGGACTGTTTGACATAACCATAGAGCCGGTAAGCAGTCTGTGGGACTTTAAGCTGCATACGGTTCCGGAAGAAGAGCAGCTATATGAGGCACTGGAACGTGTGGGATATGACAGAATATCCCTGACAGATGAGGAAATAAGACTTAATGATACGGGAATAGACCTTGGCGGGGCGGCGAAGGGATATATTGCCGACCGCATTAAGGAATATCTTATAAGCGAGGGTGTTACGAGTGCACTTATCAATCTTGGCGGGAATATACTCTGTATAGGCAGCAGACCCGACGGCAGCGATTTTTCAATCGGGATAAGGGAACCATTCGGAAACACGAATGATATTATTGCCGGAATTAATGTCAGTGACATGAGTGTTGTGACATCCGGAGTATATGAGAGATATTTTGAAAAAAACGGTATACTGTACCATCACGTACTGAACCCGGTAACGGGATTTCCGTCGCAGTCGGGGCTCTGCTCCGTAACAGTCATTTCGGAACAGTCTCTGACCGGAGACTGCCTCAGCACGGCATGTCTTATAATGGGACTTGACAGAGCGGGAAAGCTGATTGATTCGCTGGATGGTATATATGCGGTTTTTGTTGACGCTGACAATAACGTTTATTATTCTGCCGGGGCAGAAAAATATGTGAGGTAATAAATTGAACAAGGATATCAGTACAGGAATTGAAGAATGTTACCGTATAGCGGATGAAATAGAAAAAAAAGGTATTATGAAAGATACCATAAATACATCATTAAGGGATAATTTCAGATATGAGCTGCTTAAGTTTCTGTCGTTTCTGTCATCTCTTGATTCGTACATATCAGCAGAAGAGCTGTCATTTATAAAAGATGTAACAGGTTTTGATGCAACACACGGAATGGTTTCGTCAGTCATTGCCGGTGAGCATATTGCAGATTCAGCATATCTTGATAATCCGCCTTTTTCATTTAAGTATTTTATACTTGCGGATGCTTCGGGAAAGCTTGGCAGCATGAAGAAGGTTACGCAGACTTATATTAATACAATAAGGGCACTCGGACAGGAATTTGTGGCTGTAATGGACATATCGTCAGACAGTATGATAGGCAGATTCACATCTTATATAAGTATGCTTGAAAAATTTGCGAAGGAGTACGGGGCAGCAGGAAGCACGGGCAGTATAAGAAAGGCGGTACCGGGCAACAGAACCGTTGAAGAGGCACTTGAAGAACTGAATGCACTTACGGGACTGGAGGGAGTTAAGCATGATGTTAATATGCTCGTAAACCTTATGAAGGTTCAGAAGATAAGGGAGGAGAGGGGACTTAAACAGCCGTCGGTGTCCAGACATCTCGTGTTTTCGGGAAATCCGGGAACAGGTAAGACAACCGTGGCAAGACTTCTTGCCGGAATATACCATTCATTAGGCATACTTTCAGGCGGACAGCTGGTTGAAGTGGACAGATCGGGTCTTGTCAGCGGATATATCGGACAGACAGCCACAAAAGTAACGGAAGTGGTTGAGTCGGCACTTGGAGGCATACTCTTCATTGATGAAGCTTATACCCTTACGTCAGGCAAGGGGCAGGGTGATTTCGGACAGGAAGCGGTGGATACCCTGCTGAAGGCAATGGAGGATAACCGTGATAACCTTGTTGTGATAGTGGCAGGTTATCCGAAGCTTATGGAAGAATTTCTTGATTCCAACCCGGGGCTGAGATCAAGATTTAATAAATTTCTTACATTTGAAGATTATACACCGGAACAGCTTCTTGAAATAACAAAAAGCATGGCTGCCGCACAGGATTACAGATTATCCGGGGAGGCCAAAATGGCGGCGCTTGAATATTACGGAAGATTGTGCAGTGATAAGCCGGAGAATTTTGCCAATGCAAGGGAAGCAAGAAACTTTTTTGAAAAGGCAGTTGCAAAGCAGGCAGGACGTATAGTCGGAATGGAACATATTGACAAAGATACCATAATGGAGCTGAAAGCCTGTGATTTGGTAACGGATTAATGAATGTTTTGTGAAAACCTTTGATTTTTCCATATTCATATGATAAAGTATTTACTGTATTTTTATTTATGAAAGGAAAATTCAATATGTTTAAGAAATTTATGGCATTACTTCTTGCCGGTACCATGGTTTTCTCACTGACAGCATGTTCGGGTAACAAGAACAATGGAGAAAGTGAGACAACTACCGAAGAACAGAAGTATTATGAAATTGGCGGACAGTTCTATATGGAACTGGATGATTATTCCAAGTATGTTGATTTAGGTGATTATTCAAATCTTGAAATTAAGGTTGCACCTGCCGATGTTACGGATGAACAGGTTCAGGAAATAATTGACGGAGAAATTGAAGACGGAACGACATATGAACAGGTTAAGGAAGGTATTGTCAAGGAAACGGATACCGTTAACATGGATTACACCGGTAAGATTGACGGAATTGCATTTGAAGGCGGTTCGGCAACGGGATATACCTATAAGATAGGCGACGGCTTTATAGATTCGCTTAATGACCAGCTTCCGGGACTTGAAATCGGTAAGGAATACGAGCTTAATGTAAAATTCCCTGATGACTATAAGAATAATGAGGCACTTGCCGGTAAGGACACCGTATTTACCGTTAAGATTAATTATGTGAACGGTGAAGCACAGGTTCCTGAATGGAATGATGAATTTGTTAATGAAATTACCGACGGCGAGTATACTACTGCCAAGGATTATGAAGCATATATAAGAGAATACCTTAAGAGCTATAACCTCCAGACACAGACAAGCGAATTCCAGCAGAATACATGGAAGGAAATTGTCGCAGCCTGCAAGATAAACGGCTACCCTGAAGCCAAGCTTGAAGAACAGGCACAGGATTACATTGATTATTATGTAGAATATTTTAAGTCTTATGCCGAATATATGAGCATGACTTATGAAGAACTTCTTGAGCTGAGCGGATACGAAAGTGAAGATGAGCTTAAGGAAGAGTGCAGAAAGCAGGCACAGGCTGAACTTGAATACATTATGATAGCCGTTGAAATTGCTAAGAAGGAGAATATCGCCGTAACGGAGGATATATACAATTCACTTCTTGCAACCTATGCTGCAAATTACAGCTATGATGACGTGAGCGAATTTGAAGAGGAATATGGCAGGGACTACATAATGGAGAGCTTTGTATTTGAAGCTGTCTGCATGTGGTTATATGATAATAACAAAATGGTAGAATCTGAAGATGCAAGACCGACTGAAGCGGTAACAACGGAAAATGCTACAACAGAGTCTTCTGCGACAGCTGAAAATTAAAAGGCTGTAATGGTATCAGTCAGGGCACTGCTTGTAATGGGCAGTGCCTGTTTTTACATTATGGGAAGCTTAAACGTTTCCCATAATGTAAAATCGCACTGCGGCTGAAATAAGAAATATGGGAATACGGGGTGATATTCCCGGGGTATTGGAGGTGGCATATATGGAAGATTACAGAGAGGAGCTTAGAACATACAGAGATATGGCGGCACTGACCGGAGATGTTTTTTTCAGGTATATTCCGGCTGAAGACAGAATCAGTATGTATGGAGGCAGCACCGGAATTTCAAAGTACGGGGGCGGGTATCCGTCGGGAATTGATAATAATTCAATGGGAAGTGTTCTGAAAAAAAGAATAGCGGAGGCAATTACACACAGGAGTATGGATTTTTGCGATTCTTATATAACCTTTGAGGACCTAAGGGGAACGGAACGCATATACAGGCTTACGGCACGCCTTATTTATGATGAATATAACGAAGTGGAGGCTGTGGCAGGAAGGCTGGAGAATATACGAAGAGAAGGAATCGAAAGCGTATACGGAGGAAACGGAATATTCGGTGATGACCTGTGCTGCGGGGCACTGGATAAAGAAAGCTTTTACAAAAGACTGGATTCCAAATTCAGCAAGTATGAGGGACGCACCTGCGGACTTCTCATAATCAGTATGGGAGACGGAGAAAATCTTTTTGAACAGAAAATTAACCTTATCCAGACAATAAACAGGATATATCCGTATGATGTAATTACGGCAGTGCTTGACCATGATGAGACAGGTGTTTTTTATTACGGTAATGACATTAAAGAAGGCTTTATAAGCAGAATGGCGGAGCTGGAAAACGGAATAAAGGAGAAAAATCCGGATATTGTAATACAGGGAGGAATGTATTACGGAACCGTAAGCCCGGGAACCGTGTACCAGTTTGTATACAGGACAAGGATGGCATATCTTGCGGCGAAATGCAAAGACGAGGGAAGTATTGTAATCTATGATGAATTAATATCTGATGACAATGGCGAATATGAAGCACAGTCGGAAAAATTCGAGCCGGATACGGAAATAGTAATGAGTCTTCTGGAGATTCTTAATGCAGGTGAACCTCCGGAAAAAATCATCAGTATGCTTTTTGAAATGCTTGGCAGAAAATACGGCATTGACTGCATATCCGTTCATGAGTATGACGAGGCATCGGGAAAAACGGCTCTCATGGGTCAGTGGTATGACGTAAGCAATCCGGATGTTACCGACAAGATAATGAGAAAGCCTTTTGAGAGTACGGCAGGATTTGTATGGGGAGATGATGACTTTCTTGCTATAGACAGACTTGATGAATATGACGGACATAATGACATAATTATCAAGATGAAGGCAGTGGGCATACGTTCTGCCCTGATAGGCAGGTATTCCGCACCGGGACCTTTAGGCGGCTGGGTAAGCTATGACAGACACAGAGCATCCAGAAAATGGACTGAGAGGGAAATAGGAGCCTGTAAAATGACAACTGCTTTTCTGTCGGCATATTTCATTAATCTGAAAAAATATAACGATATGCTCAAAAAAGAAGAAGAAAACAAGACACATGATTCTGTAACGGGACTTTTGAAAAAAGACATATTTATCAGGGAGATGCAGAAATATGCAGATGCTAATCAGGATAAGTCGCTTGCACTTGTTGCAGTCGATTTTGATAATTTTACCCGCATAAACGATATATACGGCAGGGATACGGGGGATGAGATTCTGAGAAAATTCGCTGATGAGCTGAGGATTCTTGAAGGAAGATACATTATGGGAAGCAGAACCAATGCGGACAACTATCTTGTGCTTGTCAACCAGTATGACGACAGGGGCAACAGGCTGTCAGCCGCAATGATGGACACCAACAACCGTAAATTTCTTGACTTCTGCAGTAAGAGGTGCCCGCAGGTTAGTCTTATAATTAATTCGGGAGTGGTGCTTCTTCCAAAGCACATTGACAATGCACTTACATATATTGAAAAAGCTGTCATAGCTAAAAATAAGGCAAGGCAGGACGGCACCATCAAATGCGTGTTTGACTATTAGGAGGCAAGAACAGTGATATTGGCAATAGATATGGGCAATACCAACATAGTTATCGGATGCATAGCAGAAGAAAAAATAATATTTGAAGAACGTTTGTGTACCAACCTTTCGGAAACGGAACTTGAGTACGCAATCGGAATAAAAACGGTTCTTGAGCTCCACGACGTGAAGCCGCAGGATATTGAAGGTGCGATAATATCATCCGTTGTACCACCGCTTACGATGATTGTGAAGGAAGCCGTAAAAAAGACAACGGGACGTGAGGCGCTGATTGTGGCACCCGGCATGAAGACCGGACTTAATATACTGACGGATAATCCTAAGGCATTGGGAGCGGACCTAATCGTTGATTCGGTGGCAGGAATAAGAGAGTATGGTTTTCCGCTGATAATCATAGACATGGGTACGGCAACCACGGTATCCGTAATAGACAGGGAAAGCAATTATATGGGCGGACTGATTATTCCGGGACTTAAGGTATCTCTTGAATCACTTGTAAACAGGACATCCCAGCTTCCGAGGATAGGACTTGATGCACCGGATAAGGTAATTGGCAGAAATACGGTGGATTGTATGAAGAGCGGAATACTTATAGGCAGTGCTTCAATGCTTGACGGTCTTATAGACCGGATATACGGGGAACTGGGATATCAGCCGAAGGTAGTTGCAACGGGAGGCCTCGCAAAAACGGTAATTCCGCTGTGCAGACATGAGATAAAGGTGGATGACGGACTGCTTCTGAAAGGACTGTATATTCTGTATAAAAAAAATATTGAAGCAAACAGACCGAAAAATGCCAATTTTTCTTGACAAACACTTATAAAACTATTATAAATATTGTGTGGGTATACTGCGATACCGCAGAAGAAGCGGAATATTGCTTATATACGAATATTTATCTGGTATTAGGAGGAAATAATACATGAACAAGACAGAATTAGTAGCAGCTATTGCTGAGAAGACAGAGCTTACCAAGAAGGATGCTGAAAAGGCATTAAAGGCTTTCACGGAAGTTGTTGCAGAAGAATTAAAGAAGGGTGAGAAGATTCAGTTAGTCGGATTTGGAACTTTTGAAGTTACTGAAAGAGCTGCAAGAGAAGGAAGAAATCCTATTACGGGAGAGACAATTAAGATTGCTGCATCTAAGGCACCTAAGTTCAAGGCAGGAAGTCAGTTAAAGGACAGCATTAACAAATAATTGCAGACAGCCTGATAACATCTCAAGGTTACACCTTGGGATGTTTTTGTATAATAGGAAATTCCGATTTCACATTATTCAAAAAGCACTCCGTGCAGGATGCACACCTCACGGAAAAAATTAATCACAGGCGGTTCCGTTCGGGCACGGCGAATCTCGAAAAGAGAGATTCTATGTACATTAACAGAAAAGAGGTGGCATATCATGAGACTTGATAAATATCTTAAGGTTTCAAGGCTGATAAAGAGGCGTACGGTAGCCAATGAGGCATGTGATGCCGGAAGGGTAAGCATCAATGGCAAAACGGCAAGGGCTTCCGCCGAGGTTAAGAAGGATGATATTATAGAAATACAGTTTGGAAACAAAAAGGTCCGCGTACAGGCAGATGAAATAACGGAATCCACCAAAAAGGATGATGCCGGTAAAATGTTCCGGTATCTGCAGCCGGAGGAGAATAATACGACGGAAGAGGGAATATAATTAATAAAAATAAGCGGAGGGGACAAAATGGAAGACGTAAGACCGGGCAGACCACATAATATAGCCGTTATGAACAGAAAAAACGGAAGCATAACCGGAGTTAAGGATGTAATATCATTTGATTTGAACAGTATTCTTCTGGAGACGCAGTGCGGCATGGTGACGGTAAAGGGACATGACCTTCACGTCAGCAGGCTGTCGGTTGAAAAAGGAGAAATTGACATAGACGGAACTATAGACGGAATTACATATTCAGACGTAAATACTTATGCAAAAAAAAGCCGGTCCGTTTTGGCACGGCTTTTTAAATAATGGCGGACGGTATCAGGTATGAACTTGTAAAAGCTTTAATGACGGTTGCATTCGGAATCCTCAGCGGAGCGTCATATGATGTACTGAGAGCATTGAGAAGAACCATCCCGCACTGTGTTACGGCAGTATCCGTTGAAGATATTCTGTATTGGCTTGCCATGACGGCAGGGACGTTTGCTTTTCTGATACGGATAAACGATGGCGGAGTGAGGTTTTATTTTGTTGCAGGTGCTCTGGCGGGAATCGCTTTGTATGAAATTACGGTTGGAAAAGCGGTTTTGAAGATAATGACGCTCATAATTGAAAAAATTCCTGTCGCCATATTGAAAAAAACGGCTGAATTTATTAAAATGGCAGTAAGCGGGATAAGAAGGAGGAGCAATGAGAAGAAGAGGAAAAAAATCTGATATTTTCATAACCGCGGCGATAATCGCCGCAGTCATAGCCGTTGCTTTTGTGGTCCGCTTTAAGAGCAGGGAAATAAAAGCCCAGAATGCAAGAGACAGGCAGCAGATAGAAGAACTGAAGCAGCAGATAGAGGAAGAAAAACAGAGAACGGAGGAAATTGAACAGTACTCCAAGTACGTGCAGACGAAGCAGTTTGTGGAGCTGATGGCGAGGAACAAGCTTGGACTTGTATATCCTAATGAGACAATTCTGAAGCCTGCAGGATGAGGACGCTGAAGGAATCCCCATGCCGCACGGAATGGTGCGTCATGGGGATTCCTTCAGTGTCTTTTTTTGTCATAATAATATGTATATGAGCTCCCATAATCTGACAGCGGTATATAGGAAAATAATGTATAATAAGCTGCTGTCCGAATGAACAGGGAGAGGAGAAATAATATGATTTCATATACACAGGACCGGATAGCGGAGCTGGCCGGGAACATAAGAGTCCTTGCAAAATTACACAGGGAAAATGAACATGACCGGAACATAAAGATCTGCCTTGACGGAACTGCAGATGCCCTGGAAGGGCTTATCTGGGATAAGTGTCCGGAATTTGATGAAAAACAGATACGGAAAAAACTGTCCGGCAAAGGTATAAAAGCAGGAAAAATATCTTTTGCCAGATTGGGGGATGGAAGGCTGAGGGCTGAGATTCGGGCAGGTACAAGAAAAGGGTGCATGAATACCGGAAAACTCGGAGAAATAATGAGTGAAATAACGGGATGCAGCATGGTTGCCGGAAAAGACGGCAGGAATATTGTATCCGTCTCTGAAGCGGAATATGTTTTTGAAGAAGAAACCGCATATACGGAAATGCACGGAAGTGCCGTAATGAGCAAGCAAAAAGGTGAAATATCGGGAGACAGCTATACCTTTGAAAACGGAATTTCCGGAAAAGTGGTAATGGCGGTTGCGGATGGCATGGGAACAGGGAATGCGGCGTCGAAGAAAAGCACAATGGTAATAGAACTGATAGAGGAGCTTTTTAAAAGCGGATATGAAGAAACCTGTATACCGGAAATGATTAATTCGGCGATAATAAAAAATAATGAGGAAAGTACGGTAACAATGGACATGGCTGCCGTAAATCTTAACACGGGCAGGGCAACCATAGTGAAAATGGGCGGTGCGGCGACTTTTATACTGAAAGACGGTAATGTAACAACTTTAAGTCCGTCGTCACTTCCGGCAGGAGTGATAGAAAATGTGGAAACGGATGTGTGGAAGGAACAGCTTACAGACGGAAGCTACATAATAATGCTTAGCGACGGGGTTGCCGACAGCCTTCCGTTTTACGATAAAGAAGAACGGCTGGTAAAAATAATTAAATCAATGAGACACAGAAATCCGGAAAGGATGGCAAGACATATTCTTACCGAGTGCAGATCCTTCTGTACGGGGGAAAATACGGATGACATGACGGTTCTTGTGATGGGAGTGTGGAAAACAAAAGGCTTGCAAACTTTAAAATCATAAAGTATATTACATTTATAATTCAAACCGGGATAAAAACATGTATAATAAGATTCTTGAATATGTTAAGGAAAACAGAATGCTTGAAGGGCACGGCAGGGTAATTGCAGGATTATCGGGCGGTGCCGATTCAGTCTGCCTTCTTGACATGCTTGACAGGATGAAGCCGCTGTTCGGATATGAAATTACGGCGGTTCACATACATCACGGAATAAGGGGAGAAGAAGCCGACAGGGATATGTATTTCTGCGAAGAACTGTGCCGCCGGAGAAAAATCGAATTTGTGTGCAGGCGGTATGATGTTCCGGCACTGGCGGAACAAAGCGGAATCGGAACGGAAGAGGCCGGCAGACTCGTAAGATATCGGACTTTTTCCGAAGAGGCAAAAAAACGGGGCGGAGGCGTAATTGCAGTTGCACATCACGGTGATGACCGTGCAGAAACCGTAATATTTAATCTGAGCAGGGGAACGGGAATCAGGGGTCTCATAGGAATAAGACCGGTAAGGGATAATGTAATAAGACCTCTCCTATGCTGTTCAAGGAAAGAAATAGAAGAATATTTGGAATGCGAAGGTCTGGAATATTGTACGGACAGTACCAATACATCCGGTGAATATGCAAGAAACCGCATAAGACACGGCATTATCCCGCAGCTTGAAGAAATTAATGAGGGAGCGGTAAGGAATATATGCGGTATGTCGGAACGCATGCGTGAACTCAGTGATTTTATTGATTCGCTTACGGAAAAAATATATTCCGGAAAAGTGCGGCATGAGGATGGGGGAATATTTATTGCCGAACCATGGACAGAGGACCGCTATATACAAAAATGTCTCATAATCAGGGCGATATCGGAGCTTGCGGACAGCCTGAGGGACATCGGAGATGTCCACATAGAGGCTGTGGCAGGGCTTATAACGGCGAAACCGGGAGCATATACGGTAATACGGAAGAATCTGTATGTACGAAGGGACAGTGACGGACTGTTTTTTTACGGAAATACGGAAATACGGACAGATGCTGTTGACGTAACCGTACCTTCATGTATCATAAAAGACGGAATAAACGTAAGCTTTAAAAAAATACCGTGGGAATTTAAGAAAAAATTTACAAATGAACTATATACGAAGTTCTTTGATTATGATAAAATAAAAAATAGTCTGCAGCTGAGAAACCGCCGAGAAGGAGATTATTTTGTTGCGGACGGTATGGGCCACAGGAAAAAGCTTTCCAGGTATTTTATAGACGAAAAGATACCGGGACGCAGGAGGGAAGAAATTCTGCTGCTTGCGGACGGGTCCCATGTGATGTGGATTATCGGAGGAAGAATAAGCGAAGAATATAAGATAACGGAAGCTACGAAGAATGTTCTTGTAGTAAAATACGGAGGATGAAAATGGAAAGAATAGATGTAATCATTTCAGAAGACGAAATCAACAGAAAAATCTCTGTGCTGGGTGAAGCCATAAGCAGGGATTATGAGGGCAGGGAAGTGCATCTTATATGCGTGCTTAAAGGAGGTGCACCGTTTATGTGCGAGCTTGCCAAGAGAATTACCGTACCGGTGTCTTTTGATTTTATGTCGGTTTCAAGCTATGGCGGCGGAACCGAATCGTCGGGTGTTGTTAAGATTGTGAAGGATCTTGATGAATCAATAGAAGGTAAGGATGTGCTTGTTGTTGAGGATATCATTGATTCGGGAAGAACACTCAGCCGTCTGCTTGAGCTTCTCAGGCAGAGGAATCCTGCAAGCATTAAATTATGCACGCTGCTTGATAAGCCGGACCGCAGGGTGGTTAAGGATGTTAATGTGGATTATACCGGTTTCTGCATACCGGATGAGTTTGTAGTCGGATATGGACTTGATTATGACCAGAAATACCGAAATCTCCCATATATCGGTGTTGTAAAATTTGATTAGGAGGATAAATTTTTGGAAAAGAAACAGAATAAAGGCAGCGGTATTGTTTTTTACCTGCTGATAGCGGCAGTTATCGGAATTATAATTTTTGCAATAAGGCATAATTCCGGAAATAAAGATAATTACTCATATGCACAGTTTGTTGCTGATGTAAAGAGCGGCAAGGTAGAGGCTGTTAATATTATACAGAATGAAGAGACGCCGACCGGAGAAATTACGGTGTACTTTTCAAACGGTGCCGGAAGCAGCACCACCTATGTATCTGATGTTAATGCCGTACAGGAGGTTATAATTAACTACAATCTGGAAGGCGGCAAAATAACCGTGAAAATGGATGACGTTGAGAGGGAAAGCGTATTTCTTACAAGCGTGCTTCCGTTTCTGATTATCTCGGCAGTTATTATTTTCCTGTTCGTCTTTCTTGGAAGATCTGCAGGCGGTGGCGGCAGTAATTCCAAGATGATGAACTTCGGAAAAAGTCGTGCCAAGTTAGTTGACCCGACTGCCAAAGGAATAAATTTTAAACAGGTTGCAGGACTTTTGGAAGAAAAAGAAGAACTGGAAGAAATCGTTGATTTCTTAAAAAGCCCGGCAAAGTACAGGGAGCTTGGAGCAAGAATACCTAAGGGAGTGCTTCTTGTCGGACCTCCGGGAACGGGTAAGACACTTATTGCCAAGGCAGTTGCCGGCGAGGCGGGAGTTCCTTTCTTCAGCATATCCGGTTCGGATTTTGTGGAAATGTTCGTAGGTGTCGGTGCGTCAAGAGTTAGGGATCTTTTCGAAGAAGCCAAGAAAAATGCACCTTGCATCATTTTTATAGACGAAATAGATGCTGTGGCAAGAAGGCGCGGAACCGGAATGGGCGGCGGACATGATGAACGCGAACAGACACTTAACCAGATGCTTGTGGAAATGGACGGATTCGGAGCCAATTCCGGAATTATCGTCATGGCGGCAACCAACAGGGTGGATATACTTGACCCTGCAATTTTAAGACCGGGACGATTTGACAGAAAGATTGCCGTGGGAAGACCTGATGTTAAGGGCAGAAAGGACATCCTTGAAGTTCATTCCAAAGGAAAGCCTCTCGGTGATGATGTAAATCTTGAAACCATTGCACAGACAACGGCAGGATTTACAGGAGCAGATCTTGAAAATCTTATGAATGAAGCTGCAATATTTGCTGCAAAACAGGGCAGAAAGTATATTGTTCAGTCTGATATAGAGCACTCATTCATAAAAGTGGGTATAGGTGCAGAGAAGAAGAGCAAAGTGATTTCCGACAAGGAGAAAAAGATAACCGCTTACCATGAAGCAGGACATGCAATTCTGTTCCATGTACTTCCTGATGTGGGACCGGTTCATACCATATCGATTATACCGACCGGTATGGGCGCGGCAGGGTATACAATGCCGCTTCCTGAAAAGGATGAAATGTTCAATACCAAGGGTAAGATGCTCCAGCAGATAGTTGTGGGTCTCGGCGGACGCGTGGCTGAAGAACTTATATTTGATGACGTGACTACCGGAGCATCGCAGGATATAAAACAGGCAACGGCGCTTGCAAGAGCCATGGTAACCCAGTATGGTTTTTCCGATAAGGTGGGTCTAATCAACTACGGAAGTGATGATAATGAGGTATTCATAGGCAGGGATCTTGCACATGCAAGAAGCTATGGAGAAAGTGTCGCAACGGTTATCGATGAAGAGGTTAAGAGCATAATTGATGACTGCTACGGAAAGGCAAGGGAGATAATAGCGGAACACAGATCCGTGCTTGACAGATGTGCAGAGCTTCTAATAGAAAAAGAAAAGATAACAAGAGAAGAATTTGAGGAGTTATTTTAACATATTTGTGCAGAATGTACAAAAATAAATATACAAATTGTGCAAGTTTGTGCACACTTGTGGAGACACTGCTGATATACTGTCATTGTAACCCCCCCAATACATTATATATAGTTTTATTACACCCCATAAGAAGCAATACCTTCTCCAAAGAGGACCGCGAACGGAAGCGGTCCTCTTTATTTTCATGGGATTAAAATTCGGATGTGAAATAATTAAGAAATCTATGGAATTTAATAATAAATTATTTTATAATGAGGAGAATGCATATTAGCGAGGTAAGATAATATGGAAATGCTAAGAAATTTTGATATGATGTCAGATTATGAAAGGACATATTTATATCTTTTTAACAGTAAGCCTGTTCTTAATTCAAGAGGACTTTTTCATGATGCAACGGAACAGTTCAGAATACCGTGCGAGCCGGAGAAGAACAGTGATGTTACAATAAAGTTCAGAACGGTAAGATACAATGTGGACAGGGTGGGATATGTGTCGGACGGCGTATATCACAGAATGAAGAGAACCTCACAGGACAGATATTTTGATTATTATACCATCAGCATACATGTAGAGGATAAGCCCGTAAGATATTATTTTGAGGCAGTATCGGGACGGACGGTACTGTATTACAACCAGTTAGGCGCAATGACGGAACTTAATCAGGATTATAATTTTGTCATTATACCGGGCTTTAAGACGCCGGAATGGGTAAGGGGTGCCGTTATTTACCAGATATATGTTGACAGGTTCTGTAACGGTGATACTTCCAATGACGTGGTTAATGATGAATATAATTATATCGGCGAGCACGTGACACATGTAGATAACTGGGATAAATATCCGGCAACAATGGGTGTACGGGAATTTTACGGCGGTGACCTTGAGGGTGTTATTCAGAAGCTTGATTACCTTCAGGAGCTTGGAATACAGTGCATATATTTTAATCCGCTTTTTGTATCACCTTCAAATCATAAATATGATATACAGGATTATGATTATATAGACCCTCATTTTGGAAAAATCGTGGATGACGGCGGAGAACCGCTGAATCCGGGAGATTATGATAATTCCCGTGCGACAAAATATATTAAGAGGGTTACGAGCCTTGCCAATCTTGAAGCGAGCAATGAACTTTTCGCACACCTTGTGGAAGAAGCACACCGCAGGGGAATTAAGGTAATTATAGACGGTGTGTTTAACCACTGCGGTTCATTTAATAAATGGATTGACAGAGAAAGAATTTATGAAAACAGCAGTGATTTTGAGAAAGGGGCATATGTATCGGCAGACAGCCCGTACAGGGATTTTTTTCAGTTTAACGATCCTTATGCGTGGCCGTATAACCATACCTATAACGGATGGTGGGGACATGATACACTGCCTAAGCTTAATTATGAAGGCTCGGAGAAGCTTGAAGAATATATACTCAATATAGGACGCAAATGGGTGTCACCGCCATATAACGTTGACGGATGGCGTCTGGATGTTGCGGCGGATCTTGGCTTCAGCAGTGAGTATAATCATACATTCTGGCGTAAATTCAGGGATGCCGTTAAGGAGGTTAATCCGGATGCCGTAATTCTTGCGGAACATTACGGAGATCCATACGAATGGCTTCAGGGGGACCAGTGGGATACGATAATGAATTATGATGCATTCATGGAACCTCTTACATGGTTTCTTACCGGAATGGAAAAGCACAGTGATGCTTATAAACAGGATAAAGTGGGAAATCCATCATATTTTTTTGACTCCATGAGACACAATATGTCAAGGATGGGAGGCTCACCTGTTAGAATTTCAATGAATGAGCTTTCAAACCATGACCACTCAAGGTTCCTTACAAGAACCAACAGAACCGTGGGACGGACGGACACGAGGGGGCCGAAGGCTGCTGAAATGAATGTTGATAAGGCGGTTCTGATGGAGGCGGTTACCGTACAGATGACATGGCCGGGAGCACCGACAGTATATTACGGGGATGAAGCCGGTCTGTGCGGCTGGACTGATCCGGACAACAGAAGAACTTATCCGTGGGGAAACGAAGATAAGGAGCTTATTGCATTTCATAAGGCAATAATAGATATACACAGGAAGATTCCTGCACTGGTTGACGGTTCATACAAGAGCCTGTACGGAGATTATAACGTAATAGCATACGGAAGATTTAAGGAAGGCAGCAGGGCGGTTGTTGTCGTTAATAACAACGATATGCCTAAAAAAATTGAAATCAATGTCTGGGAATGCGGAATAACGGATGACTGTGTAATGAAACGGGCAATTATATCAGAAGCAGGCAGCTTCAGGACGAATGATGCGGAATACAGGGTTGAATGCGGCAAGATGAAAATGGAAATGCCGCCTATATCTGCCGTAATTCTTGTTGCTACTTGAAATCCTGCAGGATAATTTGATATAATAATTTATTATGGAGCAGATAAAAGATTTAACAAAGAGACTGATTGCCAAGAGCTTCAAGGAGCTTATGGCACAGAATCCTTTTGAAAAGATTACAATTAAAATGATAACAGACCATGCTAACGTAATCCGGCCTACCTTTTATAACCATTTCCATGATAAGTATGAGCTTGTGGAATGGATTCTGCGTGATGAGGTAATGACGGATGCAGAACGTCTCGCCTGTGACGGAAATACGGAAAACAGTGTCAGATATATATTTTCAAGGATATACGAAGACCGTATATATTACAGGAAGGCTTTTGAAATAACCGGCCAGAATGGTTTTGTATCCACTCTGACGGAGGTGCTGTCTGAATTTATGCATAAGACAATCAAGGGGCTGCTGACGGGAGATGCGGCGGTACCCTTGGAAATTGCCTGCCGCTACTACTCAAGCGGGATGATTTCAATGATACGGATGATTATTGAAGATGAAGGCAATACAACACTGGAAGAATATTTGGAATATTATAAGTTTCTGATGCATCATGCAATATATGAAATTATATGAATTACGGCTACATTTTTTGAAAAGTGTAGCCGATTTTTACATTTTTTTGAAAATGTATATGGAAAAACGCTGTTGGTTTTCATAAAATGCCATTGTAAGAAAGTGAAATAATAATCATTAAAGAGGTTGATATAATGAGTACCGCAATGATAATACTTGTGGGATTAGGGCTTGCGTTTGATGTTTTTTACATTGCAGTGTCCCAGGGAAGCGTACTTGGCAGGGTAAGAGCGAGGAGCATGACGTTAATGTGCCTGATTGTATGCGGCTGGCAGTCTGTTGCAGTGGGTCTGGGATATGCAATATCAAGTCTCCCCGGAGTATACAGGATGTCTGAGGACATCCGGATGGTGTGGACACTTCTGTCCGCCCTGATATTTATAACGATAGGATATGTTAAGATATATATTAATAATCATAAAACTGCACTGCCGGAAGTAAGGCAGGAAGTGAATTTCCGCAAGATATGCAGAATTGCATCAGCTACAAGCGTATATACACTTTTTGCAGGAATAGCGTGCGGCTGGCTGCTTATGGATGTCCTGAAGGTAGGAATAATGATATGCATAATGACCGTCGTGCTTGTAATTCTGGGCGTTTACGTGGGATACCGTAACGGAGAACTTGATAAGAAGGTATACAGAAGCGGAGGAATCCTGCTTCTGATAGCGGGATTAGCAGTGATAGCGGACTACCTTGTATGGTGGTTTGGAAGGCAGGGATGAAATTATGCCGGGATGGATTAGCAGAATAACAACGGGAGCAGGCAATGGCGTAATACATTTTCTGGTAAGGGCAGGAATAAGACCTAAGGTAGAATATGTTAATCATGACAGAAAAAAGCGTCGGTATGAAGAACCGGTAATTTTTGCCGGTAACCATACAAGTCATTATGACGGCCTTATGTCGTCGGTAATATTCAAAAAATCAGGAGCACATATCATTGTTGCCAAGGACTGGTATGAGAAGAAAAGCGTAAACTGGTATTTAAAGCACGCAAAATGTATTCCCATGGACAGAAACGGAATAGATACCGGCTGGCTGAGAAAAGCGGTTGAAACAGTTAAAAAAGGGAATTCCGTTATAATATATCCTGAGGGCAAAACAAGCCATGACGGAGAAGTGAAGGAATTTAAATCAGGATTTATAATGCTGGCACTTATGACAGGGGCAAAAGTCGTTCCGTTTGTTACGGAAGGCGAATACAGGATGTTTTTTGGCAGAAGGATAAGGGTACTTGTAGGAGAGCCGGAAGAACTTTCCGCAGACGGAAAAGGAATGAATCCTAAGTACATGGAGCAGGAAAGCGAAAGGTTCAGGAATAAAATAATGGAATTAAAAAACACTTTTAAAGGAGACTGATAAAATGGTATTTGATAAACTGTTGGAAATTTTTGAAAATGTCATTCCGGAGGTAGATACGGCGGAAATATCCGAAGAAAGCACACTTTTTGAGGATTTGGGGCTTAATTCCCTGACAATGATGCTGCTTGCGGTATCTGTTGAGGACGAATTCAACATAAAATTTGAAGATGTTGAAGAACTTGAGACCGTAGGAGACGTATGCAGGTATATCTGCGAAAAAACCGGAGAAAAATAAGATGAAAGTACTTTTGATAAACGGAAGTCTCCGGGGCGAGAAAAGTCATTCGCTAATGGTGGCAAGAAAATTCACTGAAGGAATAAGAGAGGCAGCTGCTGCCGATATCAGAGAGCTTCATCTCGGCAACATGAGAATAGAACACTGCACGGGATGCTTCTGCTGCTGGAAGGTGACTCCGGGACAGTGCGCAATCAGGGATGATATGGATATTATCAGGGAGGCAGTTCTTGAAAGTGACATTATAATTTTCTGCTTTCCGCTGTATTTTTTCGGAGTACCGTCCAAGATGAAAGCGGTACTGGACAGACTTTTGCCTTTTAAACTCCCATACGACGGCAGGCTTGCGGTTCCGGGAGATATTAATATAATGGATTTCCGGCAGGGTTTTTCACAAAAAAAACTTGTACTTGTATCGTCATGTGCCCATGCATCAACCGATATCGTGTACGAGCCGGTACTGAGGCAGTTTGACCTTGCATGGGGCGAAGGTACATATGAGAGGATATTCTGTCCTCAGGGAGAAATACTCATGCTTGACCAGATGAAGCATATACTGGCTGCATACCTTGATAAGGTAAAACAGGCCGGAATGGAAATTGCCACAGAAGGAAGAGTATCGGAAGATACCGTTAAAAAGGTCAATTCTCCGCTTATACCGGTCAGAGCCGTAAAAAAAATGATGACCGGATACTGGGAGGATTATCCGCAGGAATAGGAGAAAATATGGAGAGAAGTACGAGCAGTATAGGGTTGGGACGTTTTTATTATGTTGCGGGTACAAGCTTCGTTTTTGTGCCGCGTATAGTGATGCAGTCGGGATATTACATGAAACATCCCGAAAAATACAATGCTGAAAAACGGTTTAAACTTGCAAAGGTAATAATGAATCACATGAAACGCCGAGGAAGGGTAAAAACCATGTACTTCGGAAGGGAAAATCTTCCGGAGGAGGGCGGATATGTTCTGTATTCCAACCATCAGGGAAAGTATGATGCTATTGGCATACTTACGGATCAGAAGACACCGTGCGGTGTGTTGATGGAGAAGAAACAGGGCGGAAGAGTTGTTGCAAAACAGGTTGTTGAGCTGACGGGAGGATTTCTTCTGGATCTTGAGAATCCGCGTGAACAGCTTAAGACATTTAAAGAGCTTGAAAAAAAGCTGGCTGACGGCGGAAGGTGTCTGATTTTTCCGGAAGGAAAATGGGGTGATAACAAAAATACCCTGCTTCCGTTTAATGCCGGATGCTTCAGAAGCTCAATGGATTCAAAGACTCCGATTGTACCGGTTGCAATAATAGATTCATGGAAGGGTCTTAACGGCAATTCACTGAAAAAGGTTGTTACAGAGGTACATTATCTTGAGCCTGTTTTATATGAAGAATACAGGGACATGAACAGAAAAGAAGTCTGTGAGCTTGTTAAAGGCAGGATACAGGCAAAACTGGATGAGGTTCTTGGCAAGAGGGAACAGAAATGAATTATTCATCAGAACAAAAAGAATACTTTGAAAAACTTATAGAACCGGACATATTGGAAAAGCTTCCTTTGTATGACACAATGTGTGAGCTTCTTGAAATGTGCAGGACGCGTTACTCCGGACAGCCGGCTGTAAGTGATATGAAGGAAACCATAACATACGGACAGCTGTATGACAGAATTGCATGCAGAAGAACATTTCTGTATGAACAGGGCTTCAAAAAAGGTGACATAATAGCGGTACTTGCACCTAACAGCATGTATTCAATGGAGCTGTATATGGCAATACCGACGGCGGGATGTACGGTAATAATGATACCGTCGGCAGAAAAGGCCGTAACACCGGAGATACTTGCAGGACTTATAGAGAGGTTTGACATAAAAGGACTGTTTGCGGCAGAAGGCTATGAAAATGTCGTTAAGGGACAGAATACACGTGTGTTTAACATATATGATACGGCGGATACGATGTCACCGTCGGCTGACGTGGACAAAAATGATACAGCCGTAATATGCTTTTCAGTCAGTGACAATCCGGCAAAGCCTCATGGTGCCATGCTGAGCCATGGCGGGATAATGAGGGCGGCACATAACGGACTGTTTATTCCGGGGCATACATACAACCAGACGACCGTTGCGATTCTTCCGCTGTCACATGTATTCGGTGCAATAAGGGGACTGCTTACATGTATTTACACGGGAGCACTCGTATATGCATGTGAGGATATGAGTAATATAATTTTTGACATACCGGCTATGAAGCCTACAATACTTACACTGGTGCCGGGACTTGCGGAGATGGTGCTTGCCGTAGCCAAGATAAAAGGAAGCGGATTTCTTGACGGAATAGAGACGATGATATGCGGAGGTGCATATTGTCATCCGAAGCTTGTAAAGCAGGCGGAGTCATACGGTATTAAGCTGCTTGTCGGATACGGGCTTACGGAGGCTTCAGGAATAGTATCAGGTAATGTTGATATGGATGCGTTTCCGGACTCAATCGGAAGGGTGTATCCGGGAACTGAAGTACGTATAGAAAATGGTGAGATTCAGGTGCGCGGTGATGTCGTGATGAAAGGCTATTACGGAGAACCGGAGAAAACCCGCGAAATGTTCGCAGAAGACGGCTGGCTTAAAACCGGTGATGCCGGAGAGTTTGATGATTCGGGATACCTTCATATTACAGGTCTCAGAAAGAATCTTATCATTCTTCCGAACGGAGAGAATATATCACCGGAAGAACTTCAGAACACATTTATGAAAGCGGAAGGCATTAAGGACTGCAGGATAAAAGAAGATTCCCTCAGAGGAAGACCGTTAATTGCGATTGAGATTTTGCCTGATATGGTATACTATGAAGGAAAAGAACATGCCGATATTGAGGCAGACCTTAAAAAGAAGGTAAAACAGATAAATGAAACACTTCCGAGCTATAAGACGGTTACAAAAACAATAATACTGAGTGAACCGCCGTCACATGAATTTAACGGCAGAATTTACGAGATTCAGTGGTAGTTAGGGCCAACAGGCTTTAATCTATATATTTATTATGAACAAGGAGAATACAAAAATGGATGAAAGACAGGCAAAGATTGCTGAGCAAATCAAAGGAATTCTTGTTGACAGTTTAAGAATCCCTGCTGAAGAACTTGATTATGATGTTGAACTTTTCGGAGACGGAATCGGTCTTGATTCAATCGACTCTCTTGAAATTATCGCAGGAATCGATCAGGAATTCGGCGTACAGATGACGGGTGTTGCCAAGGAGCATTTTGTTAATATTGCAGCACTCAGCAAATATGTAATGGAACATATGGAAGCATAATAAGCTTATTGGTCTCCTCAGGCACGGCCTGAGGAGAGAAAAAGCACAATTTTGAGGTAACAGACAATGGGAAATAATATGAGATGTGTAATTACCGGTCTCGGAATGATTAATGCAATCGGTAATTCAGTGGAAGAAAGCTGGAATAACTGTATTAACGGTGTTTCAGGAATTAAGGAAGTAAAATCGATAGATACGTCGGAGTGCTATGCACACCTTGGAGCAGAGTCGGCAGAACATTTTGATGTGGATGCAGGCGAAGACGGAGACAAAATGGACAGAGTGTCACTTCTCTGTGTAAAGGCAGCAAGGGAAGCACTCAGTGATTCAGAGATAGAGATAAATGAAAAAAATGCAGACCGCGTCGGCGTCATTATAGGAAGCTGCGTCGGCGGTGCAATAAGCATACAGAAATTCTTTACGGCATATGAGCAGAATGAGTCAGATGCGGATTCGTCTGACATTATAAAAATGCCTATCGGGGCCATTGCCAATAACATAGCTAAAATATCAGGAGCAAAAGGCGTTGTTACCAATGTCGGCAATGCCTGTGCAGCCAGTACCATAAGCATACAGTATGCCTGTGACCTTATAAGGGCAGGCGTTGGTGATGCATTTATAGTCGGAGGTGCGGATTCGTTTTCAGCACTTGCATTCGGCGGCTTTACGGCTTTGCATGCACTTGATGATGAACCGTGCTCGCCATATAACAAGAGTAAGGGAATCACGCTTGGAGAAGGCGCAGCCGTCCTTGTGATTGAATCATATGAACACGCCATGGCAAGAGGTGCTAAGATTTATTGTGATATTCTCGGAGGCGGAATAAGTTCGGATGCACATCATATAACAGCACCGAGACCGGACAGCGAAGGACAGATGAATGCCATGAAATGGGCGCTGGCAAAATCGCTGCTTGATCCTGAGAGCATAGATTATATCAATGGACACGCAACGGGAACCAATAAAAACGATACGACCGAAATGCAGGCAATGCAGACTATTTTCGGAAATAACGAAAATACGGCTGTTGACTCGACCAAATCAATGGTAGGACACTGTCTCGGGGCAGCAGGCTCTGTTGAGGCAGTATATACGGTTAAGGCACTCACGACCAATACCGTGCCGCCTACAATAGGATATACGGATGAAGATCTTGAGGTTCTTAAAGAAAAGGCAGGAAAACTTGATTTTATGCCTAATGTAAAAAAAGAAAAAGAAATCAGCTATGCAATGACCAATAATTTTGCATTTGGAGGCAATAATGCAAGCGTTATTGTGGCAAAAGAGCCAAAAGACATCAAAAAGCCGGAAAACCACCGCGTGGTAATGACCGGTGCAGGTGTGGTAACGCCTTTGGGCAACAGTATTGAAGCATATATTGAAGGCATAAAAAACGGCGGGATAAAAGCCGAAAACGGAAGTCTTCATGCAGAGGTAACCGGAGATGATTATAAGGAACATGACATCAAGCTTGCATTTTATAGAAAGTTGGATAAATTAAGTCAGATTCAGACTGTATCAGGACGCTCATGCCTGAAAAATGCGGGAGTGGAGGTTAATGATGATAATGCGGCTGACATAGGTATCATTGTAGGTACGGCAGACGGACCGGCAACGGATATAATTAATTTCCATGAAGGACTTATCAAAAACGGACTTCATCAGGGAAGTGCATTTGTATTTCCGAATACGGTATATAATGCGGCAGGTGGATATTTCTCAATTAATTCGGGAATAAAGGCAGTAAATGTAACCCTGACAAACGGTGTGCAGTCCGGACTTCAGAGTCTGTGCTATGCATATAATGTAGTCAGAACGGGTGATGTCAGCATGATGATGGCGAGCGGTATAGATGAAAATACCGGTATAATGGAGCTTCTTTATGACAGACTCGGACTTCACGGTAACAGGGAAAATACGGAACCATACAGAATGGAAGGCAGGGACTTTGTTCTTTCGGAAGGTGCGGTTACGGTTATGCTTGAAACAGAAGAAGGCGCAACGGAGAGAAAGGCAGATATTTTTGCAGAGATTGCGGGATATGCAATGACGCATGAGCCTGTAACTGTGGGAACCATCAGGGGTTCGGGTGCAGCACTGGATAAGGCGATTGCCGGTGCATGTGCAGATGCAGGAATATCGGTTGATGAGATTGATGCGGTTGTGGGATTCGGAAACGGTAACAGAAATGTTGATGAAACTGAAATTTCTTCCTATGAAAGAGTTTTCGGAAGCAGAATTAAAGAACTTCCGGTACATAACATAAAAAATCACATTGGTGAAGCAAGAGCTGCATCCGCAACACTTTCTGCGGTTCACGCAGGATTAATGCTCTCAGGCAAAATGGGAGAGCTGCCTGCATATGTATTAGCAGACGGAAAAGTGTCAGAAATGTATTCGGACACAACGGCATACAGATACGTGCTTGTAACAAGTTATGCGGCAGGCGGTTCATATACGGCAGTTGTTCTTAAAAAATACGAATAACACAACAGGATAAGAAAGGGATAATTATGAGTAAAGCGGCGATTGTAACAGGGTCATCGAGAGGAATAGGCAGGGCGTGTGCACTCAGACTTGCAAAAGAAGGCATGGATATTGTTGTCAATTATAACAGCAATGAGGCGGAAGCAATGAAGGTAGTGGAAGCCATTAAGGAAATGGGCCAGGATGCCATTGCAGTTAAGGCAAATACCGGAAATCAGGAAGATGTCAAAAACATGTTCCGTGAAGCATATAAGCATTTTGGGCATATAGACGTGCTTGTTAATAATGCGGGAGTGCTTGATGACGCATATCTTCTTGCGGTTAATTCGGATTCACTTGACAGAAGCATGGATGTCAATGTAAAAGGATATTTTTACTGCTGTCAGCAGGCGGCGCTTAAAATGTTTAAACAGAAGTCAGGAAAAATCGTTAATGTATCGTCAGTAAGTTCAAAGCTTGCACTTGCAGGACAGTCAGTATACGGAGCAACCAAGGGGGCGGTTAATTCAATGACCGCAACGCTTGCAAAAGAACTTGCACCATACGGAATACAGGTTAATGCAGTTGCACCGGGATTCATTATGACGGAAATGATAGAGCAGATTCCGGAGGAAAAAAGAGCGGAATATCTTAAAGACATTCCTATGGGACGTTTAGGAACCGTTGAAGAGGTGGCAGGTGCGGTAGCGATGCTCTGCAGTAATGATGCATCATATATTACAGGACAGGTAATTGTTCTTGACGGAGGATTAAGCCTTTGATGAATATAATTGAAATCAATAAAAGAATAAAGCAGAGACCGCCGTTTCAGATGGTCGAAAAGGTTCTTGAGGTTGTTCCGGGTGAGTCCGTTAAGGCATTAAAAAATGTATCCGTAAATGAACCATATTTCATGGGACATTTTCCGGATGCTCCGATAATGCCGGGAGTACTCGTAATTGAATCTGCCGCACAGGCATGTTCTCTTGCGATTGAAGCGGACGGAACGGATGAAGGAAGTATATATGTACTTCTCAAGGTAAAGAATTTTAAATTTGTTAAGCCGGTAATACCGGGAGATACAATGATTATTGACTGCAAAAAGACAATGGGAAGTGCAGGACTTTATTCATTTTCAGTGACTGTTTCCGTTGAAGGAAAGGTCAGGGCCAAGGGAGAATTAATGTTCACTGCGGTTGATAAGGAAGCCATTTACGCAGAATAAGTTGAAATGAGGACTGATGGTATGGGAAAAACAGCATTTATATTCCCCGGACAGGGTGCACAATATGTAGGTATGGCCAGGGATTTTTATGACAGGTATGAAGAATGCAGGGCCGTAATTGATGAAGCAGATGAGTGTATGGATTTTGACCTCAAAAAAATTATGTTTGAGGAAAATGATCTCATTAACAAAACTGAATATACACAGGCGGCAATGCTTGCAGCAGAATGTTGTATTTTAAAGGCTGTTGAAATGAAGGGCATTAAGGCAGACATAACGGCAGGGTTAAGTCTCGGTGAATATGCGGCTCTTGTTGCATCAAAGGTTATGAATTTTGCTGATGCCATGAAGCTTGTAAGAAAGCGCGGCATATACATGGAAACGGAAGTGCCTGCCGGAAAAGGCACCATGGCAGCGGTAATCGGTCTTGACAGCACCGTTATCGACAGCATATGTTCAGATATTACCGCATCGAGCGGCAAAACGGTATCGGCAGCAAATTACAACTGCCCGGGACAGATAGTTATTTCAGGTTATACGGAGTCTGTTGAGGCGGCGGTTGAACCGCTCAAAGAAGCCGGAGCAAAGCTTGTATCAATTCTTAACGTAAGCGGACCGTTTCATTCCGTGATGCTTAAAGGAGCAGGGGAAAAGCTTGCATCAGAGCTTGAAACGGTAGAGATATCTGCACCCGTAATACCATATGTTAATAATGTTGAAGCAGACATTGTTGCCACGACGGAAGGAATTAAAGACAGTCTTGCAAGGCAGGTATATTCTCCTGTCAGGTGGGAGCAGTGCATAAACAGAATGATTGAATACGGCGTTGAGACGTTCTATTCAATAGGTCCGGGACAGTCACTCACAGGATTTATGAAGAGAATAGACCGCAGTAAAAAAGCTGTTGCAATCAGCACGGTAGAAGATTTGGAAGGCGTAAACTGATGTGGGATGAAAAGTTAGAGGAGCTTGATTCCAAAAGGAATAAAGCTTATATGGGCGGTGGGCAGCCCCGTATTGACAAACAGCATGAAAAAGGAAAAATGACTGCAAGGGAAAGACTGGCAGTGCTTTTTGATGAAGGAACATTTGTGGAGGTAAATTCCCTTATGGAGTCAAGATGCACTGATTTTGGAATGTCGAAGAAAAAACTCCCCGGTGACGGCGTGGTGACCGGATACGGTAAGGTAAACGGAAGAATAGTTTTCGCATCCTCACAGGATTTTACCGTCGGAGGCGGTGCTCTTGGAGAGTATCATGCCCGTAAAATATGCAATATAATGGATATGGCAATGGATGCCAAGGCACCATTTATAGAAATTAATGACAGCGGCGGAGCAAGAATAGAAGAAGGAATAGACAGCCTTAACGGATATGCTTATATGTTCAGAAAGCATACACAGATGTCAGGTATTGCACCGCAGATAGCTGTTATAATGGGACCATGTGCAGGCGGTGCCTGTTATGCCCCGGCATTGTGCGATTATATATTCATGACGGAGCAGAACGGACAGATGTATCTGACCGGACCTAAGGTTATTAAAGAGGTAACGGGTGAAATCGTAACAACTGCGGAGCTTGGAGGTGCTGACGTGCATGCCACAAAGAGTGGTGTTGCACATTTCGTATATCCGGATGATGAGTCTTGTCTTGAAGGAGTAAGACGGCTTCTTTCATACCTTCCGGAAAATTTTGAAGAAAAGCCTCCTTATGTAGAACCGGTTAAAAAATATTATCACAAAAGGCTGCGTGACATTGTATCTCCTAATGCCAAGGTTTCGTACGATATGCATGAGGTAATAGAAGAACTTGCCGATAAGGACAGTTTCATGGAGGTTCAGAGCGGATTTGCCATGAATATTATTGTAGGTTTTATGCGCATGGACGGACAGACCGTGGGAGTGGTAGCCAATCAGCCGGATTATCTTGCAGGAGCACTTGATTACAATGCAGGTGACAAGGGAGGACGCTTTGTCCGTTTTTGTGACTGTTTTAACATTCCGATACTTACGCTTGTTGATGTACCGGCATTTTTACCCGGAAAGAGTCAGGAATACAGCGGAATAATACGTCACGGTGCCAAGCTTCTCTATTCATATGGCCAGGCAACAGTCCCGATGGTAACCGTTATACTCCGTAAAGCCTTCGGAGGTGCATATATTGCCATGGATTGTAAGGGTATGGGAGCAGATTTTGTGTTTGCATGGCCAATAGCTCAGATTGCGGTTATGGGGGCAGAGGGAGCCGTTAACATAATTGCGAAAAAGAAGATAGAAGAAGCAGAAGACCCTGAAGCTGCGCGGGCGGAGGCAATTACAGAATATGAAGATATGTTTATGAATCCGTATATAGCTGCCTCAAGGGGTTATGTGGATGAAGTGATACGGCCTGATGAAACGAGGGAACGTATTACCTCCGCTTTTGAAATGCTCAGGCAGAAGTCTCGGACCAGGATTCCGAAAAAACATGGAAATATGCCTGTTTAAAAATAAAAAAACACTTGCAATTTGCGGCTCACTGTGATATCATACATTTCAGTGAGTTGCAAAAAACTCGTGTTATATTGATTTTGCGGGTGTAGTTCAATGGTAGAACACTAGCCTTCCAAGCTAGATACGTGGGTTCGATTCCCATCACCCGCTTTTATTTCATTTTTTAATCCCTTTCTGAGAGGAATGTGTGTATGCACATTCCTCTTTTTTTAACTTTTTTTGGAAAAATTTTTTCTGCGTATTAATATGAAAGCAGTAATACCTATTAAAAAGATTGTGAAAAAGGCAATCAGAGCTGCATAAGAAAAGAGGACTCCTCCCATATATGTAAGACCGGGCATGTAACCGTATCCCGGTTTTCTGTCGAAGTAAGCTGCTACAATAAGAGCAATGAACATGCATATAATCTGGGAGGCAAAAGTCAGACACCAGCCGTTGTTATGTCTGATTCTGAATATAAGATTGGCAATGTGAAGCATAAGCATAAGTAAATATGCAAAAAATAAAAATATTTCCATTGTCAGCTCTCCTAATGCAGATAGTACCACAGAATAATTGCGGTTATGCCGGCTGTCCACAATATCAGTGAAATTATACCGCAGATGAGACCGGCAAGTGATCTGCCGCAGTGCCTGCCGTTGTTGTATTTTTTATAGACAATGGCAAGTCTTATGGCAACAATTGATAAAAATATGACACCAAAAAAGAAACTTATTATTCCGACTCTTCTTGCCGAATCGGCAATATCATCGGGATTTGGAATATTATTCTGAACATTAATCATGTCTTTATCTCCTGGTTAAGGTTATCGGATCCACGCCTGCCGTGACGGTGGCATCATAAATCGTATTTCCGTAATAAAATGTAAAGTGAACACTGGTAATCTGTGTATCCTTCTGTGTGCTGAAGAGCGTCTGCTGACCAAGGACCTTAAAACGTATGGTTGCCTCACCTCCTGACGGAATGTCAACGTATGCAATCGGCATATTTTTTTCATTATTGAGGAGAAGCTCCCTGTCATATCCGGTGATATTGGAAACGGTAAGTGATGCATTAGGAAATATCCTGATTGTAGAACTTCCCTGATTTTTTATTCCGATTTCCACTCTGTTGCATTGAAAGCTTTTGTTCATGGTATTCTTATACCCAATGGACGTAAGCTCCCAGAGCTGTCCTATAATCTTTGCCTCACCTGCAGTGGACGGGGCAGGAGCTTCAGGAACTGCAGGGAAGCTTGCCTCCTCCGGATTATACGGAACACCTGAGGATTCGGTCTCTTTCGCTGTAGTAGTCTCTGTTTCAGACGGTTTTACCGTCGGAATTTCGTAATATATAGTAGTAGGTGCAATGATTACGGGAGTGGTAGGTGCTTCTGTGGCAGGTACCGTGGGCCTGGCCACTGTGGGAGCCGGTGTTGTTGCAGGATTCGTATTCACTGCGGAAGACGATACATTATCCGTGACATCCGTTGCAGAAGCCGTGGAGGTTTCTTCCTGGAAGCCGGTGTTCGTCTTGCCTGTATATGGTGTTGTATCAAGAATTAATCTGATATCATCATAGTCATGCTTATTGGACGTGCATGCCGTCAGAACGGCAGCGGCAATAAGTAAAATCATTATCAGATTTAATATGAGAATTTTTTTCATTTTAAATTTCAAAATTAACCTCCTGTTCTTATATTGTTTACCGTATGCTGCATAAAATAAAAACTGCTCTGCATTAACGACGGAATGACAAATTGCAGTGCCTTCAATAATTCTGAATCAGAAGGCTGTATTCCCGTTAAGAGTAATGCCTGAATACGGAATGGGGGGTGAGCTGCAGCTGTTATAATGAAATATGTAAAATCACGTTCTCATGTCGGTACTCCCCGATTAAAATATGCTACTAAAATCGTAACATAAAAAACAAATTCTTGCAATAAGGATAAAGTATATATACAATTAGGATAAAGTATATAGAAAAGAGAAAATACATGACATTAGAAGAACGCGGCCGGCTGATTTCAGAAAGGCTTATTGAAGAATATACATCAGAAAAAATATGTTATCTTAATCATGACACGCCGTGGCAGCTGCTGATTGCCACAATACTCAGTGCACAGTGTACGGATGCAAGGGTCAATATTGTGACGGAAAAGCTCTTTGTGAAGTATGACAGCCTTGAAAAGCTTGCAAAAGCCGACATCCGTGAACTTGAGAATGATATAAGAACAACGGGATTTTATCATAATAAAGCAAAAAATATCAAGTTATGTGCTTCTGAGCTGCTTGAGAGACATGGCGGTGAAGTACCGTCTGATATTGACGGTCTTACGGCACTTAGCGGAGTCGGACGGAAGACAGCCAATGTAATCAGGGGGAACATATATAATATTCCAAGCATTGTCGTTGACACCCATGTGAAGAGAATTTCAAAAAAATTAGGTCTTACCGCAGAAACTGATCCTGTTAAAATTGAACACGAGCTTATGAAAGTGATTCCTGAGGAATACTGGATTTTATATAACATACATATTATAAGGCTCGGCAGAACAGTCTGTACGGCGCGTAATCCGGGCTGTGGAGAATGTTTTATGAGAGACCTGTGCAGGACGGTAAATCCATGAACGATACATATATATGTCTTGATTTGGAAACAACGGGACTGAGTGTTTATGAAGATGAAATAATTGAAATTGCCATGGCAAGATGTGTTAATGATGAAATTACGGATATGTATGAAACACTTGTAAAGCCCGGAAAACGGATAAACAGTACCATATATTCAATTACCGGCATAAACAATGAAATG
Organism: uncultured Butyrivibrio sp.; assembly: GCA_964405265.1. GTDB lineage: Bacteria > Bacillota > Clostridia > Lachnospirales > Lachnospiraceae > Eshraghiella. The sequence continues at coordinate 13,638 of CAYONC010000001.1, read as the reverse complement.
ACGGAAAATGCTCCGGCAATACGGGATATTATTGGAGAGATTATGAATTTTATAGGCAGTGAAACAGTGCTCGGACATAACGTGGGATTTGATTACCGCTTTCTTGCAAAGGCGGCAGCGGATTCGGGAATTAAATATTCGGCACGGGTAATTGATACATATATGCTGTCAAAAAAATATATTAAAGATATCAAAAGCAGAAGCCTTGAAAATCTGTGTGCATATTATGGAATAGAGAATGTTCATCACAGAGCCGGTGCGGATGTTATATCAACCATCGAAGTATATAAAAGACTTAAACAGACCGAAGGCTTCCGGCCCGTAATAAAGGAAATGTCTTTCAGCAATACCGGCGGGAAGCCGGCAACACAGAAGCAGATAAATTATTTAAAAAATCTCATAATGCGGTATAATGTTGATTTTGAAACTGAACCGGAAAAGCTTACAATGAGGGAAGCGTCCGCAGAAATTGACAGAATACTGTCGGAATACGGAATCATGCGTCAGCGGAGTCGCGGATGGCGGTAAGCTTTTTTATTAAAGAATCCCTAAGAAGGGTATTAAGATTTTCCGCACGGGTTATAAGTGCGTCAATGCGCCCGCCTTCGCCCCTGCCTCTGTATATTTCTGCTAAAAGGGTATAATTCCTGCTTACGTCGCTTTTTATACTGAGACCGTATTCAAGTACGGCGGCGGCATCATCCGTGAATCCGAGCTCGTATAATCTGGAACCCCATGTGGCTATGGTATTGACAAGTGTGTTATAATTATTGTCATAATCCGAAAGCTCAGGAAGGTTGGCAACTCCGTATCTTTCCTTAAGTTCCGTATTGGATATTCCCGAGAGGTTAAGTATGCTCAGTGTCGCAAGATGTTTTACGGAGTTCTGGATTTCAATGAGCTCCGGGTCCGACGTGTTGTTAAGAGGCAGCCTGTCCAACGGAATGACAATATAGTCAAGAAGTGAAATATCCTTCTTCCTTGTGTGGTTGGCACGGCGTTCACGCTCCCAGAAGTTCTCTTTATTGCGTTTCTGCGTGCGTGACGATTTTTTACTCTCATATATTATAAAAAGACCTGCAAATGCCGTTCCGAAAAAAAGAACGGGACCTAAATAACCTGACATAAATCACCTCAGAAAGGAAATAATAATATGTTTAACGGTAAGAAAAGCAGAAGAATAGCAACAATGGTAATAGCAATAATTCTTGTTCTTGCAATGGTACTTCCGATAGTCATATCCGCTATTGTGTAACTACCGTATATTATACGAAATATAAGGATTTATGGCAATAAGTATTGGAATGTTTTCTTTTTTATGGTATTATTGAATACAATATATTGGAGACGTGTAATATGGCAGTTGGAAAAGTATCCGGAACAATTTTAAAAAGAAGCGTCGTTAATCTGTTAAGATGTCCGCCCAGAACGGCTGTTGATGCAGCATTGGAATATAGTGGTGACATGGGAATCATGTCTGCGACGGCTGTCGGGCTAATTGATTCCGTGCTGGCACCGGATCTTGCCATAATTAAGGCTTCCAACAATATATGGGTTTCGGGAGGAAGCCTTCTGATGATGGAGACTTCTTTCATTCTTCCTAAGAATTATAATGAATATCAGCTTAAATCATATACCGGCCGGGTTAAGGCAGCATGTGAAATGTGCGGAACCTTTCCTGCCGGAGGACATACGGAGGTAACGGATGCAGTTAAGCGTTTTTGTATAAGTGCAACGGCGATAGGAACTGCAGACGGAACACTGCCGTCCGTTAAGAATATCCGTGAAGGCATGGATATTGTCGTAAGCAAGTGGATAGGGCTTGAAGAAGCAGCAATCATAATGCATGACACCGGAATGTCAGAAGGACTCAGGAAGCGTTTTACGGGTGAATATCTTAAGGACGCCGGACATTTTCATGAGTGGCTTACCGTACGTGGCGAGGCGGAAATTGCATTGAAATACGGCGTTGCCGCAATGCATGACATATCCGACGGAGGAATATTCAGGGCATTGTGGGAGCTTGCAGACGGGTCGGGAAGGGGTTTTGACATTAATCTGAAGTCTGTTCCCGTAAGACAGGACATTATCGAGATAATGGAATTTTTCCGTATCAATCCGTATACCGCGAAATCGTCAGGAAGCATAATAATGGTATGCGAAGACGGTGCAGGACTGGCAGACATTCTGGAGAATGAGGGAATACCTGCCTGTGTAATCGGGAAATTTACCGGTAATAACGCAAAAATCATTCGCAATGAAGATGAAATAAGATATTTAGATAAAATGTAAAGGAGATAACGGCATGCGTGAAGCAATTTTAAGTGTTCTTGAAAAAAACAGTAAAATAGATATCGGAGACCTTGCGGCGATGTTTGGCGTAACGGAAGCAGAAGTCGCCAATGAGATAGCAGATATGGAGAAGGAAAGGGTAATCTGCGGTTATCATACGCTTATTAACTGGGATAAGACGGATGACGAGAAGGTTACGGCACTTATAGAGGTCAAGGTAACTCCTCAGAGAGGCATAGGCTTCGATTCCATAGCAGAGAGAATATATAATTACAATGAAGTCCATGCGTTATATCTTATGTCGGGAGGATTTGATTTTACCGTTATAATTGAAGGCAAATCCATGAAACAGGTAGCACTGTTCGTATCAGATAAGCTTGCACCTCTGGAAGCGGTGCTCAGTACGTCAACACATTTTGTCCTTAAAAAATATAAGGATCACGGAACAGTTCTTGAAGCATCCCAGCAGGAAGAAAGGATGATGATTACACCATGAGAAATCCGTTATCAGATAAAATAACAGGGATTAAGCCATCGGGTATCCGTAAATTTTTTGACATTGTAAGCGAGATGAAGGATGCCATATCACTCGGCGTGGGAGAGCCTGATTTTGATACACCGTGGCCGATAAGGGAAGAAGGAATTTATTCCCTTGAAAAGGGAAGGACATATTACACAAGCAATTCAGGTCTTATGGACCTGCGCAAGGAGATTTCATCATATCTTAACAGAAAGTATTCACTGCATTACAATCCTGCGAAGGAAATAATGGTTACCGTAGGAGGAAGCGAAGCCATTGACCTTGCTTTCAGGGCAATGCTTAATCCGGGAGACGAGGTAATAATTCCTGAGCCGTGCTATGTTTCGTATGACCCGTGCGTGGTTCTTGCAGACGGTGTTCCGGTTACGGTGGAGCTCAGGGAAGAGGATGAATTTAAACTTACACCTGAACTGCTTCTCGGAGCAATTACACCGAGGACAAAAATTCTTGTGCTTGCATTTCCGAATAATCCTACGGGAGCGGTCATGACAAGGAGTGAGCTTGAGAATATAGCTGATATAGTCATTGAGAAGGATCTGTATGTCGTTTCTGACGAAATCTATGCGGAGCTGACATATGGTAAGGAGAAGCACTGCTCAATAGCATCAATAGACGGCATGAAGGACAGGACAATAGTAATCAATGGATTTTCAAAGGCTTTTTCCATGACAGGCTGGAGACTCGGATATGCGTGCGGACCGGAGCTGATACTCAGCCAGATGCTTAAAATTCACCAGTATGCCATTATGTGTGCACCTACCAACAGCCAGTATGCGGCGATAGAGGCACTGAAAAACTGTGATGAAGAGGTTGCCGGAATGACGGAGGAATATGACAGGCGCAGACGTTTTATGCTAAGCAGGCTGAGAGGGATGGGACTTAAATGCTTTGAACCGTATGGAGCATTTTATATTTTCCCGAACATATCGGAATTTGGTATGACATCAGATGAATTCGCAACTCTTTTTCTCAATGAAGAGAAGGTTGCAGCCGTACCGGGAACGGCGTTTGGTGACTGCGGAGAGGGCTTTTTAAGAATGTCATATGCAAGTTCAATGGATAATCTGAAGACGGCAATGGACAGACTTGAGCATTTTATTAACAGATTGAGAGAAAACAGATAGGAGAAACAGAATGGCAAGTGAAATGAAGATAGAATACATTAATCCGTTTCTTGTGGCGGCAACAAGCGTGCTTTCCAATGTATGCGGAGTAAAGCTTTCGGCCGGAAAACCATATGTAAAGACAACATCTTTTGATGAATCAAGTGTCGTAATAAGTCTTGGAGTAACGGGTCAGGTATCAGGACAGGTACTTATTGCACTCCGTAATGATGCGGCATGTGATATTGCATCAAGAATGTGCATGATGCCGATTACACAGATGGATGATTTATCACTCAGTGCCCTCAGCGAGCTTGGCAATATGATACTTGGAAATGCGGCAACCCTGCTTTCAACCAGGAATATCTATATAGACATAACACCGCCTTCAATAATTCAGGGTAATTTTTATATAGGAAGCTCGTTTGCACAGAATATCTGTGTTCCGCTTACCTATGATAAAGATAAGGTAATCGAATTTGACATTTCCCTGAAAGAGGGATGATATAATGTTTAATATCGTGCTTCATGAGCCGGAAATGCCGGCTAATACCGGGAATATAGGAAGGACCTGCGTTGCAACCAATACAAGGCTTCATCTTATCGAACCTCTCGGATTTCAGATTAATGATAAAATGCTAAAACGGGCAGGACTTGATTACTGGGATAAATTGGATGTGAGGATATACAGAGACTTTGAAGATTTTACCGACAAGAATCCGGGAGCAAAAATATACATGGCGACTACGAAAGCAGCAAGGAGTTATACGGATGTGAGCTTTGAAGATGACTGCTATATAATGTTTGGCAGGGAAAGTGCCGGAATACCCGAGACGATACTGCAGAGGTATCAGGATACATCCGTACGGATACCTATGTGGGGAGAGATAAGATCACTTAACCTGTCCAATGCAGTGGCAATAGTTTTGTATGAAGCATTGAGGCAGAATGATTTTATGGGACTGAAGATGTACGGAAAACCGCGCACCTTTGAATGGGACTAAGAGAGTCCGGGAAAAGGTGTACGGTTTTCTTTGTCTTTTGGAAGAGCGAATATAAATTCCGTTCCCACACCTTCAGTGCTTATTACGTCAATATATTCATCATGTGCAACTATTATTTCCTTTACGATGGAAAGACCCAGTCCGCTTCCTTTTTTATCTTTTCCTCTTGACAGGTCTGATTTGTAAAATCTGTCCCAGATTTTTGGAATACTGTCCTTAGGAATGCCTATTCCGAAATCTTTTACTGAAATCATTACTTTATCACCTTTTTCGTTAGCAGATACAATGATTGATGAGTCAGACCTGCTGAACTTGACGGCATTATCAATTAGATTATATATAACCTGTTCAATCTTTGTCTTATCAGCCGTAACATTAAGTACTTTATCCGAAAAAATAAGACGGAAGCGTATCTTCTTTTTCTCACACGTTCCCTGAAATGTCTCTATCGTTGATTTTATTGTATCCACGATGTCAAAGGAGCTGACATCCAGTATCATTCCCCTGTCCGAAACAAGATTCATGGTAATGATGTTATTGGTAAGCGTTGTAAGCCTGTCTGCTTCGGATATTACGATTTTAAGGTACTTATCCTGCATTTCCGGTGGGATGGTTTTATCAAGCATGGCTTCTGCATATCCCTTTATTGAGGTCAGAGGAGAACGGAAGTCATGGGAAACATTCGTTATGAAATTTTTCTGGTATTCATTTATGCTGCTGAATTCTGCGACCATGTAATCAAGTGATGCCGCAAGCCTGCCTATTTCATCATTTCGGTGCAGATTTATTTTTTCAAAAAAATTTCCCTTGCCATAGGAGTCGATCGCATCAATCATTTTGTTTACGGGACGGCTTACATAATAATTGACATATATCAGTATTAATGCCGACAGAAGACAGCATACCGACAGTGTCAGATAGTTGTAGGAAAATGCTGAATCGGCATTGCTTCGGATGAGACTGAGGGGCTTACTTATTACAACATAACCGCGTACATAATAATTGTATACTATCGGATAATATACGCTTAAATGATCGTCAGCAAACACCCCGAAAAAAGTATCAGTGGCATACTGACGGCTGCCGTATTTGGTAAGATCAAAATTTTTTATGAGAGTTATGCCTTTCTGACCGGTATCAATATTGACATGACCGTCAGCGGATATGAACATAATGTCACTTTCTATATAAACGGATATTGCATTAAGTGACTCAGTTATTGCATCGTCAGGGGTTAATTTATAATAGTACGCTGACACATAGTTGTCGGCAATGTATGTTGCTTCCCTGTACAGCGCTTTCTGCTCCTGATTTATAAAATGCCTGTAATTCAGGTGTGAATTAAGGGATGAAACCATAATAAAACATATCAGGACGGAAAAAACATATGCAGTTATAATTTTGTAAAAAAGCCTGTTCTTCATATTTACCTTCTTGTTTCAAAACGGTATCCGACGCCCCATACGGTACCGATACTCCACTTGTCATGGTCTTTTATTTTTTCACGTAGTCTTTTAATGTGTACGTCAACGGTTCGTGTATCGCCTATGTATTCGTATCCCCATATATGGTCGAGAAGCTGTTCTCTCGTATATACACGGTTTGGGGATGATGCCATGAAATATAGAAGCTCCAGCTCTTTAGGGGGCATATCGACAGCCTTTCCTTTGTATATTACGGAATAGTTTGTAAGGTTGATTATCAGGTCCGGATATTCGATATATTCGCCTGCCTGTTTTTCCGGAACGGGAACGGAAGAAGAAGCACCGGAGCGCCTCAAAACCGCCTTAACCCTCGCTACAAGCTCTTTAGAGTCGAACGGCTTTATCATGTAATCATCAGCACCAAGCTCCAGGCCGAGAACACGGTCGAACACTTCCCCCTTTGCGGAAAGCATAATTATGGGTGTGTTATTTTCCCTGCGTATTTCCCTGCATACCTGATAGCCGTCTATCCCCGGAAGCATCAGATCCAGAAGTATAAGGTCAGGTCTGAAGGTTCGGTATTCCGACAGGGCACTTTCACCGTCATATACTATGTGTGTTTCAAAACATTCCTTCGTAAGGTACAGTGAAATAAGCTCTGCTATGTTTTCATCATCATCCACTATTAATATCCTCTGTCTGTCTGCCATGACATGTAATCTCCTATTCTTTAAATTCTGCTATTGTTACGCCGTAATCCCCTTCACCGAAGGAGCCGGGACGGAATGATTTAATGCGTTTCTGACGTTTTAGAAATGACTGGACCGCATTTCTTAAAACGCCTGAGCCTTTACCGTGTACAATCCTTACTGGAGACAGGTGGGCAAGAAATGCATCATCAAGGTATTTGTCAAGTACCGTGAGTGCTTCATCCTTTGTCATTCCTATAAGGTTGATTTCGGAAGAAATACCTGCAGTCTTGCTCATTTTAAGCTTTCCTATGCCGGAATTTTTATTCTTTAATGCCTCGGCAGCAGAAGCTTCTTCTATTATGCAGAGGTCGGAAATGTTAACCCTGGAGCTGAGTATTCCCATCATGACGGTAAGATTTCCCTTTGAATCGGGAAGTGTGTGTACTGTTCCGTCAAGTCCCATGCTTATTACGTGTACACGGTCTCCTATATGGAAATCTTCTGCCTTATGGGATGACGTACGGAGCGTATCAACGGCTTTTTTTCTGGAAGCTGCAGTCTTGTCAAGCTGTTTTCTTATACGCTCACGTTCTGCCTCCATATCTGATATGGACAGTCCTTTTTCACGTGCACGATTGAATTTGCGGATGGTATCATCTGCCGTCTCTTTGGCTTCCCTTAAAATTGCGGAAGCCTCTTCCCTGGCTTTTTCAAGTATATCCGAAGAGCGCTTATTGAGATCTGCGGTTTTGAGCTCAAGCTGCTTCTTAAGTTCTTCGGTTTCTTTTTTATAAAGTTCAATTTCTGCACGTTCACGTTCGATTTTAATCCTGTTTTGTTCAAGCTCCGATATTACGTCCTCAAACGCTTTGTCGCTGTCCTTAATGCTTTTTCCTGCTTCTTCAATAATATCTTCGGGGAGCCCAAGCTTACCCGATATGGCAAAAGCATTGCTTTTTCCGGGGATTCCTATTAAGAGCCTGTATGTCGGGGCAAGCGTGGCAACATCAAATTCGCAGCTGGCATTTTCTATTCCGTCTGTTGAAAGTGCAAAGATTTTAAGCTCGCTGTAATGTGTTGTGGCAATGGTGGTTATGCCTTTTCTGTGCAGGGATGACAGTATCGATATGGCAAGAGCCGCACCTTCAGTCGGATCTGTTCCTGCGCAAAGTTCATCAAAAAGAACAAGAGTGTCTTTTGAAGCCTCTTCCAGTATCTTAATTATGTTTTTCATGTGGGATGAAAAAGTGGAAAGGCTCTGTTCAATACTCTGTTCATCACCTATGTCGGCAAAAATTTCCCTGAATACAGTAAGCTCGGAATTATCTGAAGCCGGAATGTGAAGCCCGGACTGTGCCATAAGTGAAAAGAGCCCGACCGTTTTCAGCGTTACGGTTTTTCCGCCGGTGTTGGGTCCTGTTATTATAAGCTGGTTGTAATCCCTGCCGACGGAAATGTCTATCGGAACAACTTTTGCGGAATCTATAAGAGGATGACGTGCACGACGGATGTTAATATATCCGTTGTCATTCATCAGTGGTTCACTTCCCTTCATGCTGTGTGAAAGCCCTGCACGTGCGAATATACAGTCAAGCTCCGTAAGCAGTTCATAATCGGCAGTAAGCTCTTCTGAGTGACATGCAGCCTCGGAAGAGAGTAATGCAAGTATTTTTGCTATTTCTTCACTTTCTTTAATGTCAAGCTCCCTGAGCTCGTTGTTAAGCCGGACTACGCCCATCGGTTCAATGAAGAAGGTTGAACCGGTATTGGAACGGTCATGAATCATTCCGGGGATTCTTGAGTGATATTCTGCTTTTACCGGAATACAGTATCTGCCTTCTCTTGTCGTAATTACGGCTTCCTGCAGATATTGTCTGTCACTGCCGGAAATGAGACCGGTAAGCTCATTCCTGATGCGGTCATTGGTATTTTTTTTGTGCCGTCTTATTTCTTTAAGTTCAGGACTTGCGTCATCGGATATTTCTTCTTCTGAGATTATGCATCTGCTTATTTCGTCACAAAGCTCCCTGACAGGGGTCAGAAGATTAAAGCGTTCTGAAAGGATATCCTCCGTTTCACCATTGTATTTTACGGATTCGCGGACTGTCTGAAGAAGTCCGGCTATGTCAAGAAGTTCTCTGCTGTTCAGGGTGCTTCCGGCATCAAGTGCCCTGATACTCATTCTTATATCCTTAACACCTGCAAAGGACGGCGTACCATGTGCAAAAATGCGGGATGAGGCAGAGGCTGTCTCCTTCTGAAGCCGTCGTACGGCTTCCAAATCATCGGACGGGACGGTCATGCCGCATATAAGCTTTCCGGGAGCGGATGTTGCATAAGAGGAAAGCTTTGTTATTATCTTATCATATTCAAGAGTCTTAAAAACCTTAGTGTTCATAACGTATCCTTAATCATTTTTTTAATATTTTAACCCACACAGGTGTAAAGTTCAATAAGACTTTAAAAACGGATATTGCTTATGTCATAAAAAGTTCATATTTACACTTTATAATTTTAAGAATAAATGCATTATGAAAGGTTTTTAATGTATGAATGACAAGAATGAAGAAAAAAATTATGATCTGTATACAGAACATATAGTGAAAGAACCGTGGCTCCGGATTAAGACATATATCAGGAAAATACTCATAATATTAATAATGGCAGTTTTTTTCGGACTGACTGCAGGACTTGTCATGCTTCTGGTATATAAAACGGGCAGAGATTATATTAATGAAGGACCGGGCAGGGAAAACATTACACTTTCAGGGGAAACGTCTTCATCTGAGGATATTACCTCAGAGTCCGAGTCCGTTACCATACCCGTACCGGAGACAACACCGGCACTTCCGACGCAGACCCCGGATGAGGTACCGGATGAGGATGCGCTTAAGGATTATACCGCATATTATGAATCCTTGAAAAAAGTTTCGGATAAGGTAAAAAAATCCATGGTAACGGTCACGATATCAAGAGAAAATGTAGACCGTTTCAATTCCACATACCAGAATATATCTGAGGAGTACGGACTTGTTGTGGCGGATGGAGAAACCGGATATTACATATTAACGGATTTTTCAATGGTGGAAAACGCGGCAAGTATTATCGTTACTTATCCTGACGGAGCATCTGACACGGCAAATCTTATTGCCGGAGATGTCACCACTAATTTTGCGGTAATCAGGACAGAACATACAGATAATAATTCCGTTGTTCCGGCATTGCTTTCTGATTCTGCTTCGGTCAGTCAGGGTACTCCCGTGATTGCCGTTGGCAAGCTGTATGGTTTTTCCGGGTCGATGGGATACGGAATGGCAACCGGCGTTGATAATATCGTGAATGATACGGATTCTTCATACAGGCTTATCAATACGGACATATCGGGAACGGAGAATTCAAGCGGTGTTGTTGCAAATCTTTCCGGCAGGATTGTGGGAATAATAACAACCTCATACAACAGCGGAAGCAGCAACCCCGTTACGGCATATGCCGTATCGGACATAATAAGTCTTGTGGAGAGGCTGTGTAACGGAAGAAAAACGGCATATCTCGGAATAAAGGGGCAGGAGGTAACGGAAAGTCTCCGTGTGGAAAAGGGTATACCGTCCGGAATATATGTGTCGGTTGTTGAGACCAATTCTCCGGCATATTCCACGGGAATACAGACGGGAGACATAATATGCAGGATAAATTCAAAACCGGTATCGACAATGAAAGAATTTATGAGCATGATAAATTCCTATGGTTCGGGCGAATCTGTTGACATAACGGTAAAAAGAAACGGTCGTGATGTGTATAAAGAGATTGAATTTAATGTTATGCTGGGTGTAGAATAGTGAAGCAGCATTTCAGAAAGGAATTAATGACATATGAAATATATTAATATGCTTAATGAAGGTGAAAGGGTTAACGGGATATTTTTCTGCAGGTACAGAACGTCAGCCGTAACCAAGAACGGTAAGGAATATTACAGCCTGATTCTGCAGGATAAGACCGGAACCATAGATGCGAAGATATGGAATACATCATCTCCGGGAATAAGAGATGATTTTGAATCCATGGATTATGTGTCCGTAACGGGAGATGTTACCGTATTTAACGGTTCACTTCAGCTTAACGTTAATTCGGCACAAAAGGCGGCAGAGGGTTCATATTCGGAAAGCGATTATCTTCCGGCATCTGAATATGATACGGATGAAATGTATGATAATCTGATGAATATTATGTCAGAGGTTAAGAATGAATATCTTTCAGAACTTATTAAGAAGTTCTTCATACAGGATGAGAGCTTCATAAAATCCTTTAAGAGACATTCAGCCGCAAAGAGGGTTCATCACGGCTTCATAGGAGGATTGCTTGAGCATACACTGAGTGTGGTCAGAATATGCAGATTTGCGGCAGAGCAGTATGCATATCTTGACAGGGATTTGCTTCTTACGGCGGCATTATTTCATGATGTGGGTAAGGTGTATGAGCTTTCAGAATTTCCGGAGAATGATTATACGGATGACGGACAGCTGTTGGGACATATTGTCATGGGATGTGAGGTTATAGGCAGAGCCGTGAAGGAGATTGAAGGTTTTCCGGCAATGCTGGAAAGGCAACTTAAACACTGTATAGTGGCTCATCATGGTGAATTTGAATTTGGTTCTCCTAAAAAACCGGCACTTGCCGAGGCACTTGCCCTGCATTATGCAGATGACATGGATGCAAAGCTTGAAACATTTAAAGAGGCAGTTAGTACCCCGGCAGGACAGAACGGTGACTGGCTCGGTTACAACAAAATGCTGGACAGCAACATAAGGAAGACAATAATTTAACATGAATATAAGAAAAAATGAAGAATATGAATTGTATATTGAAGATATGACTTTAAACGGAGAGGGCGTAGGCAGAATGGATGGCTACGCTCTTTTCGTGAAGGATGCAATAAAGGGTGACCGTATAATTGCTAAGGTAACTGCATTGAAGAAAAATTACGGCTATGGCAGACTTATGAAAATAATTACTCCGTCTCCCGACAGGGTTACGGCACCATGCCCTTTGGCGAGAGCGTGCGGAGGCTGTACCATAATGGAAATGGACTATAATGCCCAGCTTGAATTTAAAAACAGGATAATCAGAAATAATCTTGAAAGAATAGGCGGCTTTAAAAGCATTTCCCTTCCTCCGGTAATAGGAATGGACAAGCCGTACCGCTACCGTAATAAGGCACAGTTCCCCGTGGGTCAGGATAAAAACGGCAATATAATAACGGGTTTTTATGCGGGAAGAACCCACAACATAATTCCATGCAGCGACTGCCTTATCGGAAGGGATTATAATGCAGTAATTCTTGCAGAAATAAAGGCTTATATGCATGATTATGATATTAAACCATATAATGAAGAGTCTCATGCCGGACTTGTAAGACACGTGCTTATAAGAGAAGGATTTGCTACGGGACAGGTAATGGTATGCCTTGTGATTAACGGCAAAAAACTTCCTTATACAGATGAACTTGTTAAAAGACTTAAAAATCTGTCTCTCGGTAATGACAGAAAAATTGCAGGAATTATGTATAACGTCAATACGGAAAAGACCAATGTCATACTCGGAAAAAAATGCAGTCTTATATTTGGCTCACCATATATAGAGGATTTTATCGGAGATATTAAGTACAGAATACAGCCATTGTCTTTTTATCAGGTAAATCCGGTACAGACCGGGAAGTTATATTCCATCGCCCTGGAATATGCAGGGCTGACGGGAAAAGAAACAGTCTGGGACCTTTATTGCGGAATCGGTACAATTTCTCTTTTTCTGGCACAAAAGGCCAAAAAAGTATATGGAGTCGAGATTGTCCCGGAGGCAATAGAGGATGCAAAAAAGAACGCAGAAATCAATGGTATTGAAAATGCGGAATTTTTTGTGGGCAGGGCGGAAAAAATTCTGCCGGATATGTACAAAGAGCATCATGTTCACGCAGATGTCATTGTGGTTGATCCGCCGAGAAAGGGCTGTGATGAAAGTCTTCTTCGTACCATGGTATGCATGAAGCCTGAAAGAATAGTATATGTAAGCTGCGATTCTGCAACGCTTTCAAGGGATTTGAAATTTCTTGCAGATAATGGTTATGAACTGAGAAGGATTCAGGGAGTGGATCAGTTCTGCCACAGCGGACATGTGGAGACAGTCTGTCTGCTCACGAGAAAAGCCCAATAAATCAAAGGTTTCTGCTAATTCGAGGCAGAAATAGATGTGTGTTTCTGTTTCCGCAGAGTGGGGATGAGGGAATTGATATACCCAGGGGATAGACAGTTTGGAAGTGAAGGAATATCTTTTAGCGTAAGGTTATTATTTGGCGAAAGACAACTGTGTTATTGTGTTTGGATTAGTTGTTACTGGAATACAGAATGTAAGACCATAGCAGAAACATTCAAGGAGCATACTAGATATATTGACAAATAAAGACGTATACGTTATACTATGCAAGTGAATACTTGCATATAGGAGACAGGTGCTTTATGTATGATGAAACGCAAAACAAAATTTTAAATGCAGCAATGTCGCTGATAATGGAAAAGGGCTATATATCCACAA